>JAGWZW010000010.1 GCA_018971835.1 Alphaproteobacteria bacterium | reverse complement strand
AAAGACAGCAGCAGAATCCAGATCAGGGAGCGCCACCTTGTGCTTCCGCGCCCGATTCTCTGGAAATTTGCTGCCACGTCAGACCGCATGAAGCCTTGCCCCCTCCGACGGTCGCTTATACAGGAAACGGCCCATAGGCGTCACTCACGAACTCGTTCCCGAAAGCGTTTTTATGGCTCCAAAGCCTAACCAACTGCACCACAACAGATTACGATTGTGCAAAAGAAAGGCATGATGCCCAAGAACTTTGTCTGCTCCTATATGGATCGGCAGGTTATGACGTGCTGCCGTTTGCGGCCCGCGATCTCTCGCACATGTAAGGCCTATTGTGGTTCGCACACACGCTGTTTGGTGAAAAAATCGCGCATCCGGATTTTGTCCGGATGCGCCAAGGCTGACAGGGATCGGTGCAGTCCTCTTCTATTCTGCCAGCCCGGAGTGCGCCGCGTCATAAACGACTTTCCCGTTTATGATCGTCATCAACACCTTGGTGTCGTGAACGGTCGTGATCGGCACCGCGAAGATATCCCGGTCGATCACGATCACATCCGCAAGCTTGCCAAGCTCGATCGATCCGAGCCTGTCGGCGCTATATTGCTGCCGCGCCGAATTGATCGTGTACATGTCAATTGCCTGCTTAAGACCGATGCGCTCTGCCGGCCCCAGCGGCTTGCCGACACCGCCAGGTTTTTCACGTGTTACCATCGTCTCGATTGCAAGCCAGGGATTGGCGACGGGTACGACCGGCCAGTCGGAGCCCGGCACGGCCAAGACGCCCGCATCCAGCGCGTCCTTGATCGGAATCCAGCGATCCATCAATTCCGGATGAACCGCTTTCTGGATATCGTCGATGATCGGCGACCGGTACCAAATATATGGCGAGAACTCCATTGCGGCGCCGATGGCCCGCGCCCTCTTGATATCACTCATATGCACAAAGCTATTGTGCGCGGTGTCATGAAGGAGCCCAGAAAAGCCGTGAGCATCTCGGGCAGCGGCAATCGCCTCGATACCTTCGTGAACGGCTGCATCGCCGGCGGCGTGCATCTTCACGGTCATGCCCATGCTGTCAAAGCGCACAAGCAGAGCGTCAAGCGTTTTCTGAGGGACCTTCAGCATCCCGTATTCCCGGCTTTTGACAGTTCCGCCGCCGGGCAAAGGTTCGTACTCCTCGAGCATCGCGGCCGTATGGCTGTCGGTTGGCACGCCATCGAGGAATATCTTGATGCAACTCGGCGAAAAATTGCTGCGTGCATACAGACCGCGCCGCTCAATCAAACCCTCTTCCTGGTAATCCAGGCAGCCGCGGACCCGCTGCACCAGTTTGCCGCTGTCTGCCAGATCGTCATAGGCACGGGCAATGTCTTCGTTGACGAAGGCATCGTCAAGAGACGTGACACCCTGATCCAGCAGTTGATGTAGAGCCCAGTTCAGTGCCGACGCATATTGTTCGCGCGTCGGCGGCGGTAGCAACTTGGACACCAGACCCGCGGCGCTTTCCCTCAGCACGCCGGTCGGCACGCCGTTGGCATCGCGCTCGATGATGCCGTTGTGCGGATCGGGCGTGTCCTTTGTGATACCGGCCAGTTTTAGGGCCAGAGAGTTCGCCCATGCGCTGTGTCCGCTGATATCGGTCAGAAGCACTGGATTGTCGGGGGCCACCTTGTCGAGCATGTATCTGTTGGGTGGGGTCTTTCCGAACGCAGCCGCCTCGTAGGCTCTGCCGGTGATCCACTCGCCAGGCTTATGCCGTTTCACGCATCCGGCCACGATCGAAAATATCTGCGATGGTGTCGCGCTTTGCGGCAGCTGGCAGTCCTCGTGCGCGAGGCCTGCGCTGGCGGGATGGACATGCATATCATGAAGACCGGGGAGAACTGTATGCCCCTTCAAATCGATGATCTTTGTTTTTTCATTGAGATAAGGCTTGATGGCCGCTTCATTCCCGACCGCAACGATGACGCCATCATGAACCGCAACGGCTTCCGCCCAGCCTGACGGCGTATAAATGTGCCCGTCCGTCAACGCCAGATCGGCCGGGGCAACCGTCACCGCGCCCTTCTCCGCCGGCAGGACGGGCTCGGCCAGGGCGGTCGTGATCAGTGCCGCAACGCCCGCCGCCGCTACAAGGCCAAGTGCCGTCTGTCGCTTATGCATTAGTCTGTACATTTCGTACTTCCCTTTCCTGTGTTTCCCTGTGCAGCACCGCCGCCGTTCTTTAGTAACGCGCGATCACCGTCACGCCGATGGTGCGCGGCATGAATGTCGTGCCGCGATAATTGTACGGCGTTGTGGGCGCCGTCCGTGGATCGTAGGCTCTGCTTAGTTCGGGGTGCGCGTCGAACAGGTTCTTTGCGAATATCGAGACCTCAGTTCCCCCGAACTGGACCCCGGCCCGGATCGACATCAGGTCCGTCGAGGGCAGTGCCGGAATGGTCGGATCCGACCCTGCGTCCGTCAGATTACGCACGGGTACATTGTTGGGCCCGCCCGCATGATGCTGATAATCGAAGCGGACAAAGCCATCGCGGTGCGCCACCGTGAAGTCGTACTGGCCGCTCAGATCGATGGTCCACGGCGCGCCCGGTATCCTGTCGCCCTTGCTGACGAGATTGAAGGCTGCAAGCGGGCCCGCCTTGACCGTCTGCGTGAACTCAGCATAGTTGTAGCCGAGCGCGCCGCTGAGAGTCAGGTGATCGGTTGCAGCGAACACCGCCGACAGATCAAAGCCCTCGCTTCTTGCCGCCCCCAGATTGGCGACGAAGTTGAAGCCGCATTGATTGAGCGACACCAGTTGCTGAATGTTACTCCAGTCAATGTAATAAGCGCTGGTATTAACCTGGAGCCGATGATTGAAAAGCGCGTTCTTCGCGCCGACCTCGTAGCTCCATACGCTGTCGGACTGGAACTGTTCCGGGCGGTCGGCAAGGCCGAAGCTTGCGAGCTGGCCGCCGCACGGTACCCCGACCTTGGGATTGTAACCGCCGATCCGGTACCCTTTTGCCGCGCTGAAGTAGAACATGTTGTTGTCATCGGCCTGGTAGGACAATCCGAATTTGGGCGTGACCGGCGTTTCCTTCTGCGAGCCGTGGTCGACCGCAGGCGGGCCCACGACCGGGCCCACGAAATTCGCATAGACATCAAACTGCGTTCTGGCGACCCGGACGCCGGCGGTCGCCTTCAGCTTATCGGTGAGGCGGTAGTCGAGTTGTCCGAAGCCGGCGATCTGTTCGTCGTGCGACAGCGCTGGATCCAGAACAAAGGTGTATAAGCCGTTGACCAATCCTTGGCCGAACGCGACGTTAAAGGGTACACCCGTCCGCGCCTGAAATATTCCAGGCAGAAAGGTGTCCTGAACAAGTTCAGTCGCGGTCTGCCGGTCACGGGAATAGAAGAAGCCGGCAACCCAGTTCAGCCTCGCGTCCGGGTCGGTTGACTCGAGGCGGAGTTCCTCGGTCCAGTTCCGTTGTGCATTGGTTTGCGTCGTCGGCGCATACATCCCGGTTGGGTATTGATAACTTCCGGTCCAAAGCGATGCCTCAAAGGTCGTGTAGTCGTTGATCGCTTTCTGGCTGCGCTGGAAATAGGAGGTGTTCGATATGAGGTGGAATGAGCCGAAGTCCCAATCGATGTGAAGCGACGGCAGAACGAATCGGTCTGAACTTGGCGAGGGGATCGCATTGCCCTGGCGGAAGACGCCGGCGCCCGGATCGGAGAGATTGAGCCAGTAAGCGTTGACGTCGTTGTTATAGATATCCTGGTAGTAGAGGGACGCCGTTAGAGTCAGCGCGTCGGTCGGGGCGAACTTCAGCGCACCGCTGAGGACGCGGCTGTCCTGATAGTTGGAATTCCTCTCCTGGGCCACACCGGTCGCATAGTTCACGCGATCAATGTAGCCGCCATCGCGCCTGGCCCAGCCGCTCACGCGGAAGCCGAGCTTTCCATCTATGATCGGCCCGCCAACGGCGGCGCCTGCTTCGTAGGAAGGTCCGCCCCCGTCCATGAAGCCTGCCTCGCCGCGCGCGTATACGCTGTATTCGCCGAGGTTGGGCTGAGGTGTGATGAAGCGGACCGTTCCGCCTTCGGAACCGGCGCCGAACAGGGTGCCTTGCGGCCCGCGCAGCACCTCGACACGCTGCAGATCGAAGACGGCCGGAAATGCCGAATAGGCACTGAAGCCAATATTGCGCACCTGGATCGGCGTATCGTCGATATAGATGCCGGTCGTGCCTGATCCGGCGGTTGACGAAATTCCGCGGATGGCAATGGTCGCCGCGCCGGCGTTGCGGGTGTCGGACCGACTGAAAGTGACGCCGGGCGTAAGCTGCGCGATGTCATCGATGCTGCGCACGCCCTGCTGATCCAGCCGCTGCTGCGTAAAAGCGGCGACGCTGATCGGAACCTTGCTCAGCGGCTCTGCGCGCCTAGTTGCTGTAACGACGACTTCTTCTATACTCGTCCCAGCGCCGGCGCCAGCGGCTCCCGCCGTTTGCGCCCCTGCGTTTGTAGCGAAAAACGGCAGCAGCGCGTTCGATGCCACCAGCACAGTGCATACACGTAGAAAGTCTTTGCTCATCTTGCCCCCTTGTTCGAGCCACACCCTTCGTCCGCGACGAATAGCGGGCACGAATCTCTCCTGAATATGTTTCCGGTCACTGACCCCTTGGTAGAATTCCGTCCTTCGCGCTTCGCGGCGGCGATGTGCATCTTGGCCACAACGTTGCGCTCAATTCGGCAATTTATGGTATCAAGATGACAGCGGGCTGACCTGACAGACGGCGCCAAAGACCTGACAATCTGCGCCATGCGAGTGGAAGATCGCAGCCGCTTCCTGGCGTTCCGGGAGCAATCGCGCGGAACCTTTCTATTCGTCGCACTACACCGCCGCCTCACGGGCCAGAACGTGGTTCAATTCTTGAAACGCCATCTAAGCCAAGGCACGCTCACCTGCCCGAAAGTGCGCCCCAGCGAACACCACGCGGAGACGATGACAAGAGCGCACCATTTTGTTACGTTTTTCGCGCCGGACATTCGTGAATCCGCAATTCTGAGGGGAGGTTGCGCAGGTTGAACAGAACACTGCTAGCAGATCTCTATGCCTGCGCGTCTTAACCGAGCGGCTGGCCGGATATTCTCGACAGCATATGCCGGCTTACGGGCGCACGCGCCGCGGCGATCCAATTGCTATGCGCCGATGGTGCGCATCCGCATTCACGGTTCATTCTGCGCGACTCGCTATCGGAATCGCTTTCGGCGCTTTACGACGCCCATGACTATTTTTTCAGTTCTCGATACAAATACCAACAATTATACCAACATCCTCGCCTCGCTGCTCTAACACCCGTCCCTATCGCACACCGTCATCTTGCCGGCAATCTACTTCAGCCAACCCGTTGTCGATGTCGGGCCAGAGGAACAAAGGCACATGCCTCGCCCGCAGCCCCTTGCCCCATCGGTTCAGTAAGTGAACTCGGCACTCTGCCAAATGCTCTCAAGAACATTCAGCCCACTGGTCCGGCAAGGCTAGGGCGCTGCCAGATATCGTGCTAAATATACACGCTTGGGTGGGGCCATGCGACCACCAATGGATCGGTGATGCTAATCCGGCACAAAATGCTTTACGAACCCCAGGCAATCCAGCGACAGTCTCTCGAGGGGCAAGCAAGAGATGTCAGTCGATCAGGAGAAGGATGGGCGGTCCGAGTTGCGGTGGCAACTAAACGGACGGTTTAGAGCTCCTTTGATGGCCTATTTCCTACGCCGGGTGGGCAGTCGGACCGAGGCGGAGGATCTTACCCAAGAAGTTTTTGTGCGGCTGCTGGGCGCAGCCAACCTGGACCGACTGGAACACGTTGAAGCATTTGTTTTCCGTGTTGCGGCCAATCTGCTTCATGACCGTGGCCGCAAGGCTATCCGCGGCCGTATGACCGCAGAGGTGACAGCCAACGAAGCGCTCATTGAAGAACTGGCCCTGGAGATGGGCGAGGATTTTGAGCCCGAACGCGTCTTAATTGGTAAGCAGACAATCGCCGAGGTTCTCAGGTGTCTAAATGAGCTGGGTGAACGGACAAGGAATATTTTCATCCTGTTCAGGCTCGAGGGAATGAAACAGCGTGAGATTGCAAATCTTTACGGGATTTCGCCAAGCACCGTGGAGAAGCACGTAATGAAGGCTGCGGCACATCTATCCCTGCGATTTGGATAATTGCTCCATGGTTGAGCCGTCTCAACAAACACCGGAAATGCGCTCCATCGCCGAAGCGGCAGCCTGGCGCGTGCGCCTTGCCGAGGCTGGTGAGGAAACCAATGCCGACTTCGAGACTTGGCTTTGCGAACGCGACGCCAATAGGCTTGCATGGCGGCGCATCACAACAACCTGGGACTATTTCGGCCACCATGCGACCTCGCCGGAATTGATCGAAGTCCGGCAAGCAGCTTTGGCCGACGCGCGGGCTCATCTTAAACAACGGCTCTCGAAGGGGATGAATCGTAAGGTAGCGGGAGGGCTGGCCGCAACGTGCGTTGTTGTCGGCGCGGTGATCGCCGTCGTGGCGCTGCGCAACGGCTCCGAAAATTACAGCACCGGCCGCGGGGAACATCGCACAGTCGTTCTGGCTGACGGTTCTCGCCTGATGTTGGATTCCGAAACGGATGTACAAGTACATTATACCAAGTATGCACGTCGCCTGACGCTTTTGTACGGCCGGGCGCACTTTGATGACACGCACAATGTCCTGCGGCCGTTTTTTGTAATCGCAGGCAACAAGAAAGTGGTAGCGACTGGGACCGCATTTGATGTCGGTCTGTTAGATCACGCTGTCACTGTCACTCTCATTAAGGGAGGCGTGTCTGTTATGGACAAGGACTGCTGTGCTGACAATTCTTATGCAATCACGCATGCGGTTCAAATGCAGGCCGGAGAACAACTAATTGCCTCAGCCGGACGAAAAGTCGTAGTCCGAAACATTAACTTGAAGCAGGTCACAGCATGGGAGCGTAGCGAGATCGTATTTCAAAACACACCCCTCACCGAAGTGGTGCACAGCATGAACCGCTATTCAGCGCATCCTATAGTTATTGCAGACCAGAACGTAAGCGCTCTTCGCCTAAGCGGTGTCTTTAAGACCAACGACATCAATGGCTTCGTGGAAACGCTGACGGACTATTTGCCGGTCACCTCCTCAGTAGCGCAAGATGGCACGATCAAACTTCGCGCGCGGCGGTGATATTTTTTTGAAAAGAGGTTGGAGGATTTCTCTCTGCTGCGCGTTCTTACTCTTCGATAGGCCCACATTCTTCAAAGCTGGGTTGATCGGGAGGAAATCGTATGCAGGGACGGGTCTCCGCCGCCGTGGTAGCGTTGTCGCGGCCGCAGCCGTTCTCCTCTGCATATTCTTGGGGGCTCAGGCAAATGCGCGCGAGCGCATTTTCTCATTCGACATTCCGCGCCAATCCCTGTCTCGATCACTTGAGACCTACGCACGAACATCACACCAGCAGATCATCTTCACCGAAGAATTGGTGGCCGATATTACCGCCCCTGCAGTCAGGGGCCGGTTGGAATCGTCAGTGGCGCTCCGCCGACTTCTGACGGGAACCAATCTTGAAACCAGGCTATCGCCAACGGGGGTGATTATGATCGTGAAGTCCGGAGCTGACATAAAGGGCGTTTCCAGTCGGATGCTTGCGCTCCTCATGTGCACTGCAGCAGCATCTACGCTAATTCTACCGACCTCGGCGGCGCTTTCGCAGACGATTGCCAAGGACACCGACAACAGCGCAACGATTGAAACGGTTCTGGTGACCGCGGAAAAGCGGGTCGAGAATGTCCAGAACGTTCCGATCGCAATCGATGCCGTACAGGGCGACCAGCTGATGGACAAAGGCATCAATGCCGCCGACGACATCGTCAAATCGTTTCCGAATATCAGCGTGCAGGGAATTTCGGCAATCAACGACGGCGTTACGATCCGCGGCGTCGGCACCGCCAACTTTCACCTGAATGCGCAGGAGTCGGTTGGTCAATACTTCGACGAAGTATCCGCGCCCACGCCTTTCACCTCGCAACTGGGGCTTTTCGACCTTCAACGGATCGAGGTGCTGCGCGGTCCGCAGAACACACTTTTTGGCAGAAACACGACCGGTGGCGCAATCAACTACATCTCCCGCCTGCCCGATGTAGATGCAGGCTTGAACGGATATGGACGCATCACGGTCGGGAACTATGCCCAGGTCAATTTTGAAGGCGCGGTCGGCATACCACTATCTGATACCGTGGCGGTTCGCGCGGCGGTCATGACCCAAAACCGCGATGGCGTGTTCACCAATCTGGATAACGGTCAGAAATACGATAGCATTAGCCGCTGGGGCGGGCGCCTAGCCTTGGAATGGAAACCTAGCGAAGCAACGACAGTATATCTGAGCGGGCACGTGGCATCGAGCACAGGAGCACCGGCGCCGACTAGAGCCGTTGGCCTGACACTGTCGGACGGCGTGACGCCTTGCCCGGCTCTGACCACTGGAACGAACGCGTATATCGGCCTTAACAATTGCTACGCCCAAACCAAGACTGGCACGCTGGTAAATGTCTCCACCAAGAATTGGAATGACGTTTATGGAACGGCCCCGCCGGTTGGCGATGTGAAAGATGCAGGCGGTGCGCTCAATATTGCGCACGATTTTGGCGGCGTAAAGCTGACAGCAATCACCGGGATCGACCATACCAGCGTGCGCTATGCGAACGAGGCATCCGGCACGCCTTATCTGCAATTTAACGTCAACCAAGACGGCACGTATGATCTTTATTCGCAGGAAATCCGGCTCCAGTCCACGAACGGCGGGCCCTTCAACTGGATCGTCGGCGGCTATTATTCTTATGAGGATGATGACCTGGGCACGTTGGTGATCAACAACTCGGGCAATCCGGTGGCGCCGCCTCTGGTGCTGACAACCGAGCTGAAACAAACAGATAACCTGGGCTCGGTTTATGCGAGCGGTTCGTACGACATCACCCAGCGCCTGACCGCCAGCGCAGGTCTTCGCGTTTCATTTGACAACCGGACTGGAACGATCATCCCGAGGGTTTTCGACTATACCCAGGACGGCACCGCGCTGACCCCCCAGCTATCCAATAACGTGTTCTTGGATCTCGCAATGGCACGGTCACTTGTTGCGAACGTCACCACGCCGTGCGATGTCGGCGTGAGATTGTGTAATGGTCCTGGACATAACGAGCGGCAGAACACGCAGAAGGTAGGCTGGAACGCGAGCCTGAAATATCAATTCACTGCTAACATCATGGGTTATGCAAGCTACTCGAGGGGCTTCAAGGCTGGCGCCTTTGACGTGCGCGCGCTTGCTGTGTTCCTGGGTTCCGCTAACGTACCAGTCAAGCCGGAGACGCTGGACGCCTACGAAGTCGGTCTGAAATCTACCCTGATGGACGGTCATCTCAGGCTGAATGGAGATATCTTCCATTACGACTGGCACGACCTGCAGGCATTCTCCGCCACCACCAGTGGCGGCCCTGCCTTCCTGAATGTTCCACTCAGCAAGATCGATGGTGCCGAACTGGATGCCGCTCTGAGACTAGAAGGGGGGTGGTCATTCGATGCCAATGCCGGATACTTGGATGGACGCATAACCGACTCGGGCGGCCTTCCCGGCGTGGGGAATGGTGCACCGCTGGCGAACGTTCCGAAGTGGACATTCAACGGCACACTTGGAAAGGATTTCGAAATCGGCAACAGCCTGTTCAACCTGGGCATGACCTACCGATTCCAGGGCAGCGAGAACTCGTCGCTGAACGGCGACCCGGGTTCGCGGATCAGCCAGGCTTCCTATCTGGACCTGTCTGCAGGCTATACGTTCGGGGATACTTCGCAATATCGGCTGGTGGCGCTGGCGCAGAACGTAACCTCGACCAAGACCTGCATGAGCAACCTGTATACATTCCAGGCCGGAACCTACGAATGTATACCAAACGAAGGCGTTCCCTTGTACAGCGTCAGCCTTCAGTGGACTTTCTAGCGGAGCGACGGGCGCAGGTGATTGTGCAGGCCTGCTGACCGGAACTCTGCCGACCCAGCAGGCCAGTCTACTATAGAAAGGACGACTTCAAATGAGACGCGCCGCGCGAACACATTTTTCAGTCCTGTCGTCCGCCGCAATTACGCTCCTGCTTTGTCTCGGTTCTTCAGCCTCTGCGAAAACGGCAATCCCCGCCGTCCCTCCCGGAAGCGCTACACCTGCGCCGCAAACACAGGCCACGCGCATCATCTTACTGGGAACGGAAGGCGGGCCAACCGCCGAGAAGTTCCGCTCGGAGCCGGCAAATCTCCTGGTCGTCGACGGGACGCCTTATCTAATCGATGCCGGGGCCGGCGTGTCCCGCCGCCTGCCGTGGGCCGGCCTTGACCCGGTCCAGATTCACACCATTTTTATCACGCACCATCACGTGGACCACAATGCGGGGCTCGGCTCGCTGATGTCGCTGGCTTGGTTCAACCGCTCTTGGGGAAACCTGCCCGGACCGACGGTCCAGATTTACGGTCCCCCGGGAATGATATTCCTCGTTCATTCGGCGCTTCAGTATTTAGGCGTTTCTGAGCGAATTTTCCTTGCCGGCGTTCCCGAGATGAAACCTGCCGCGCCAATGTTTGCCGCCCACGATATAGATCAGGCGGGCGCGGTTTTTCAGGATAAGCTGATCCGTGTAACGGCCGCGGAAAACACTCACTATCGCTTTCCTTCGTATGGCCCGAACGGGATCAAGGACAAGGGGATCAAGGACAAGTCATATTCCTATCGTTTCGACACGCCTGAGGGCTCTGTCGTATATACGGGCGATACGGGACCGAGCGCAGCGGTTACTGCACTGGCGCGGAACGCCGACGTTCTGGTTAGCGAGGTGTGCGCGGACGAGATTTGCGGAAATCTAAGCGATGCTTCCAAAATTGACGAAGGCGCTCAGCCGCTACCGAAGAAAATGGCGGAGGCTGAACAATACCACTTCCGCAACGAACACCTGACGCCCGAGGACGTCGGCCGGATGGCAGAAGCGGCGCACGTAAAAATGGTGATACTGACGCATATTGTTTCCAGCGTCTTGGCTGACGACGGCGCGAGCTACGCGGCCGAACTCACTGCCGGCGTCAAGAAATACTATTCTGGCCCCGTTATCGTTGGCCGTGACTTGTTTGAATACGATTTGGTTGGCACCAATAAATCGAGGCCTAACCAATAGCAGATCGCTGAAATTCACCGACGCGAATGTCTGCGATCTGAATCACCGAAAGCGGACGTCATTTCTGGAGGCTGCAATAAGCGGGTCGCGTGAGGTGTAGCCGCGGTCCATGGATCCATGCCAGACAGATGATTGTCCGTGATCAAGACCTTTTTGACGCGGGCAGCAAGCAGCTCGAGGAGATGCAGAGGCTCACGGCGGCAGTCGGGCTCGGCCATTTTCTGGGCGCAGGCCTGCCATTCTCAAGTCGCCAGTTCATTCTAATCGCACTGCACCGCCCGTTGGACGACAACCATGACTTCTCGGATGAGCACAAGGCGATGATGACCGATCTTATGCCGCATTTGCGCCAGGCCATCTACTTGGCCGAGAAGTTTTCCACTTTGCGCAGACATGTTGCAGATATTGAGGCCGCGACCAACAAACTGCGATGCGGCATATTGATCTGCGACGCCGAAGCCCACGTTATATGGCGTAATCACACGGCCGGGATGCTGCTTTCTGTTCCGACCGGACTACGGATGTCTTCGGGCCGCTTGGCTGCCGCGTCTCCGTCTGAAACGCAAGAACTGCGCCAAGCAATCGCCTCCATTGCAAAAATCGACCGCGAAGCCGTCGGGCCTGATCCGGCAACGGCGTCGGCGGCCCCAGTTGTTTTGCACGGCCAGGCGGGTACGGACGCTCCGTTGCATGTCCTGGCCCTGCCATTGGAGCAAGGCGCCATCGACGATCGCGCCTTTGCGCAAGCATCCGGCAGAACCGGCCGCGCATTGCTGTTGGTCAGCAACCTCGCGGTGTCGAAGATGTTGCGAAGCGACCTGGTCGCGCGCCTATTTTCCCTAACCGCGACGGAAGCAAACCTAGCCCTGGAGCTTTGTCGCGGACGGACGGTGGCCGAATATGCTATGTCGCATCGCGTTTCAGTCGGTACTGCTCGGTTTCAGCTCAAACGGATTCTGGCCAAGACACAGACGGCCCGTCAATCTGACGTTGTGCGAGCTGTATGCAGTTCGATCGCCAGTCAGATTTCAGAGTTTGCTGGAGAACCTCGCGATTACGTGGTGCGCCAACCATCAAGGCATTAAGCGGCGCACATTCCTATTCGCATCCCTGACAGACCGGAACGCACGCGGACTGGACTTGTGCCATGACTTGAAGGCGCGAGAGAATGCGGTCGCATCGCCATATCCGACATGGTGCGCGATCGCAGTTACTGGCGCCGCGCCAGTCGTCAGCATCGCTTCCGCCATCTGCGCACGGTGTATGCGGACAATTTCGCGGAACGAGGTGCTCTCACTGGCGAGCTTCCGTTGCAGGGTTCTGCGCGATAGTCCAAGCTCGCGCGCTGCATCGGAGATATCGAACGAACTGTTTCCGAGGCGTTTAGCGATCAGGTGTGTTACCCGCGAGGCGAAAGTGCCCTCAATGCTGCGGTTCGCAACAAGATCGCGCAGATGTTGTTCGAGATATGGCGCTATCGCCCTTTGTGCAGGTAGAACCTGGCGATCAAGATCACGAGCTTCGATAACCAGGCGGTTGAGGCATTGATCGAATAGTACCGGGGCTCTGAATATTGTGCGCAACGCAGCAAGGATTTTCTTGCTGTTTCGCCTAGGCAATTGATGTTCGAAATGAACCTCGACTGGCGCCCATTGCGCACCGAGCAGTACACGGATGAAACTGCATGTTGCGCTTAAGGAGAACTCGGCGTCCTGCCGGCGCGGAAATATGGCCCGGTCGTCGATTTGATACGTCCAGTTTGCCAGGTCACCGTCGACTTCGAGCCCCAGGCGAGTGCCGGTTTGCCAGGCTAGCAAGAAAGACCCCAGGCGGTTGAACGCAATGCGCAGGCTTGATGCCGCAACGAACACGACGCCGACCGGACCAAGTTTCTCCGGCAGGAAACGGGCGCCCATCCACGCTCCGAGGGCCGGTTCGTTTGCGGCCTCTGCTGCAGCCTCGAAGAAAGCGATATATTGATGCAGCGGTACTTCCTGATAAGGGTCTTGGGTTCGTCTGAACCTTTCGACATGATCGCGAAGGAGGCTGTCGACATCGATCCCGCGCTGGACGAGTTCGTTGACCACTGTCGCAAGGATATTTGCGCGTATAATCGGCGTACTTTGCGCTTTGTGCATCGGCCGGTTCCCAACTGCACACAGACATTTTCTGTCAATTCGCTGGACGGTGCGCCGGTGTCAGAAGCGGACGCGCCAGCGTGTTAAAACATCAGGCCGAATAGCGACCTATTCGATTTTCAACTTCACGGCCCCCCCGTTCCCGAACGCGGTACCGTTCCAATGGCCGTTTACGTTTGACCAACCCAGGCACCGCAGTGACGAATGTTAAAGCGAAGGTTAAAATAGCTTCATCTCCCATTTGGGAGATGTCTGTCTTCCGACATCTTCTCCGTAACGCAGTGAATGATTGAGCGGGAGGCCGGAACGCTTCCGTTGACCTCAAACGCGGCTCCTAATGAGGCAGCGAATGAGAAACCGGTGGCCGGCGGCGTCCGGTCTAAATACTGGAGTCGAGGCCGCCATCCACAAGGCCGAAACCAGTGAGCGCCCGCCTTGTCAGCGCTCGCACAAATTCGCCGTCCCCGCGTTTCGTTTCGCGAATGCACTGCGGATGCGTCCTGGCCGAGGCCCATCTTCTGACGCTGGCGACATCTCCCGCACGCTCCAACTCGCACGGTTCGGCGCGGAGCAACGCCGCGCAGGTAGGGTTCAGACCGGCTGTCTTCCCGCATCTCTTCCGAAGCCGCGTGTACAGGTGCAGCAGCTGTCATTCCCGGCATCAGGCTCCCGTCAGGCAGCTTACGACCCCGGGTGGCAGTCTATGCCCAAGTCTCCAACACCCGCCAGACTGAGAGCGGCATCTCGATCCCCGACCAGCTGCCGAGGGCCGGCGCTATTGCGACGGCAAGGATTGGCGAGCGGTGCACCTGTCGCAGCAATGCTAAAGAACAACCCGCCTCTTAATGCATGGGTGCGGATCGAAACAAGCTCAGCCTGAAAATGGGACCGAAAGTGGGACCGAGATATGCACGCCAGAATTCGTGTAGCCAATACAATTAGTTATGTAGGGATTTTGGCGGAGAGGGAGGGATTCGAACCCTCGATACCCTTGCGAGTATGCCGCATTTCGAGTGCGGTGCTTTCAACCGCTCAGCCACCTCTCCGCGGAGGCGGGAACATATAGGCGAGGCCCGGCGCCCGCAAGCGCAAGATTGTCTTTGCTGCCAGCGCCGATGCGGCTTCAGGTGCCCTCCCCCGCCAGCCGGTGCACTTCCAGCCGCGCGCCGACGGCGGAGGCGAGGAGCGCGGCGGCGGCGCGCATCTCGGCGTCAAGCCCGAAGGGCGGATTGACGACGAGCAGACCCGCAGCGGTCAGGCGCGGCTTGCCGTCCTGCGGCCGTGCCGCCAGCGTAATATCGATGCGCAGCGCCTTGGCGATGCCCGCGGCCAGCGCCTCGCCGCAGAAGGCATCGGCCGCCGCCGGTGACTTGATCGGGAACCACAGCAGATAAATGCCGGTGGCGAAGCGACGACAGGCGGCCTTCAGCGCCGCGGCGGCTTGTTCGAATTCGTCGGGCGCCTCGTAAGGCGGATCGATCAGGATGAGGCCGCGGCGTTCCTTCGGCGGCAACAACGTGGAGAGCCGGCCATAGCCGTCGCCCTCGACCGCCCTAGCATTGCCGAACGGCGCCAGCGCGGCCATCAGAGCCGCCGCGTCCTCGGGATGCTTTTCCACCGCCACCAGCCGGTCCTGCGGCCGGAGCAGCCGTGCGGCCAAGAGCGGGGAACCGGGATAATGCCCCGCTCCTTCCCGCGCCACGAGGTCCAGATAGGTCTTCAGCGCTGCTGGGCGGTCGCCCTCGCCAGCCAGCGGCAGCAGCCGGCCGATTCCCGCCGCGGCCTCGCCGGTGCGGGCCGCTTCGCCCGCGCCAAGGTCATAGCGCCCGCGCCCGCCATGCGTATCCAGCACGAAAAAAGGCTTCTCCTTTTTCCGCAGATGCAACAGCACCGCCACCAGCGCCAGGTGCTTGGCGATGTCGGCGAAGTTCCCGGCGTGATAGGCATGGCGGTAATTCATGCGCAGCACTCTTCCCGTGGCGCCGGTCCCTCGGCCATGATGGCCCAAACACTATCAGGGACGAACGCCATGACCGATCTTCTCAAGCTTTCCAGCCGCTACATCGACGAAGGCATCTACGAAGGGCCCGGTTCCGTCAACCGCATCAACGGCCAGCTCTCCGAAGTGGGCGACGGCATTGCGATGGTGGAAGCCTTCAGTCATGTCGTCGCCTTCAGGAGCGAGGCCGGGCTGGTGCTGTTCGACACCAGCCTGGAGGCCTTTGCCGGCGTGGTGCTGGGGGCCCTGCGCGGCTGGTGCGGCGATCCGGTTTCCACCATCGCCTATACGCACGGACACGTCGATCACGTCGGCGGCGCCGGCGCCATCGTGGCCGAGGCGCTGGAGAAGGGGCGCGCGCGCCCCCGCGTCATCGGCCACGAGAACGTGGCGCCGCGCTTCGCCCGCTATCGCCTGACCGAAGGCTACAACGCCGCCATCAACGCGCGGCAGTTCGGCGGCTCTCCGGGCAAGGGCGGCGGCGTGATCCAGATGGGCGCCACCGACCGCTTCGGTCCGAAGGAATGGATCGCCCCCGACACCGAGTTCCGCGAGCGCATGGGCTTTGCCAGCGGCGCGCTGCGCTTCGAGCTGTTCCATGCCAGGGGCGAGACCGACGATCACCTCTGGGCCTGGCTGCCGCAAAAGAAAGCGCTGATCGTGGGCGACTTCCTGACCTGGGTGTTTCCCAACGCCGGCAATCCGCAGAAGGTGCAGCGCTATCCGCTCGACTGGGCGGCGGCACTGCGGCAGATGGCGGCGCTGGAACCCGAGCTGCTGCTGCCCGCGCACGGCCTGCCCATCGCGGGCAAGGCACGCATCGCCCGCGTGCTCGATGATGTAGCCAGCGCCCTCGAAACCATCTGCCAGCAGACGCTGGCAATGATGAATAATGGCATGAAACTCAATGCTATAGTCCACAACGTGAAGGTGCCGGATGAGCTGTTGGCGAGGCCCTATCTCAAGCCGGTCTATGACGAACCGGAGTTCATCGTCCGCAATGTCTGGCGGCTTTACGGCGGCTGGTACGATGGCAATCCGGCGAACCTGAAGCCCGCTGCCGATCCGGTGTTCGCCGCGGAGATCGCGGCGCTGGCGGGCGGCGCGGACGCCCTCGCCCGGCGCGCGCAGGAACTGAGCGGTGCGGGCGAGCATCGCCTCGCCTGCCACCTTGCCGAACTGGCGGCAGAGGCCGCGCCGGAGTCGCGCAGCGTTCACGGCGCGCGCGCCGAGGTCTATCAGGCCCGCATCAAGGCCGAGACTTCGCTGATGGCGCGCGGCATCTATGGCGATGCGGCACGGACCTCGCGCGACAAGGCCGGACGGAATTCCGAAGGCTAATCGGTAGTCAGGATGGCCGGGCCCACCGCGCCATAGCCGAAGACGGGATTGCGCCCCGGCGGGCCGAGATGGCGCGCCGCCTTGACCAGTTGCGACAGCGCCTGCTGTGCGCCCTCGGCCGTCTTCGCATGGTTCATGCGCGCGATCAGCGCTGCCACCACCGGGGCCGCGAACGACGTGCCCGATTCGACGCGCTTGCCATCCGGCGGCAAGGCGGTTTCCACATCGACGCCCAGCGCCGCGAAGGAAATGTAGCTGCCCTGGTTGGCATAGGGATAGACGTGGTCATCGCGGTCGATGGCCGTCACGGCCACGACGTTGGGGAAGGCGCCCGGATAGGACGGTGGCGCCGCCGGCCCTTTGTTGCCCGCAGCAGCCACGATGATGCTGCCTTTGGACTGCGCCCGTGCGACCGCTGCACGCAGGGCGCCGTCGAGCGGCCCCTCGATGCTCATGTTGACAACGGAGACTTGGCGCGCCACGAGCCAGTTGAGCGCCCGCAGGATCGAATCCGTCGTTGCTGCCGCGCCGCCGCGCTCGTCCTTGGCGAAGACGTTGGCGGCCACGATCCGGACGTGCTGCCGCGCGATCAATTCGGCAACGGCCGTACCGTGCGCCGCGTTGGCTGGCGTGCCATCCGCAAAGGAGCGGGCGTCGAGCACGGCCGAGCCCAAACCGGGATAATTGGGGTCGACCGGCGTATCGATGACGCCCACCATTCCCTCATAAGCAGCCGGCGCCACCTGATCGGGACGGGCTTCAGGATACACCGGCAGCGCTTCCGTCTTTCGGCGCGCCGGATGCCCGGGCATTTTTCCCGCATCGCCGGCCGTGCGGAACACATGATTGGGTGCCGCCACGGCGCCCGGCGCGGCCTGCTCGATCGCGTGCAGCGCGGCCTCGATCGTTACGCTCTTCGGCAGGCGCATGCGCAGCAGTTGGCCGCCCAGAGAGTCGAGCGATGTCTGCGCGACGAGCGTGTAGTCGAGCTTCTGCACTGCCGCCTCATCCGCCTTGCTCAGCAGCACGACAACTTCGTGCGCGCTGACCTCGCTGCCATCGAAGCCCTTCACCACGTCGAGCGCTGCCGAGACGGCGGCCTCCCGCGCGTGTTCGCCGGCCGCTTCATCTGTCGCCGTTTCGCCCCTTTCGCCTTCTCTTTCCGTGTCGAAAGATTGCGCGGTGGCGGCGGCATCCCCGCTACCGGCAGTGCGCTCCGTGATGTTACGGCTGGCGTGCTCGGCAGCCTGGCCGGCCTGATCCGATGAGACGGCGCTGACCGCGGCGCTGCTGGCCGATTCAGCGGCGTTCGCCGCCTGATCCGAAACCGAGGTGGCGGTCTGATCGGAGATCGACGTCGCGGCGCGGTCCGATGCACCGGCCACCGCCTCGGCCGCGGCCTGATTGGCGGCCTGTGCTGCCGCCTCGTTCGCGGCCCTGCTGGCAGCCTGACCGGCAGCTTCCGACGCTGCCTGAGTTGCGGCCTGGCTCGCGGCCTGGCTGGCGGCCTGCGAGATGGCCTGCTCCGTGGCCGTATTCGCGGCCGCATCCTCGGCGGACGAGGTGGTATCCTCGGCCTGCGCAGACATGGGCAGCGGCGCGATGGAGAACAGAGCGACCGCCAACCCGGCCGCTACCACGGCACGGGATGTTCCTCGCCTGATTTCGCGACACATTCGCCGGATAAACATCATCCGATACTTGCCCTCTCGTGGCGTTGGCGCTTAGTGCTTATTCTTAGCCACAAATTCTCTGGGAATTTAGCAGGGAATATTTTTCAATTCCAGACGTCATCCACCTGGGCGCATGACCATGCGAAGCAAACAGTTCCGTTCTGAACTCGTGGCCATGCTGCCTCGACTGCGCCGTTTTGCGCTGGCCTTGTCCCGCAACCGGCAGGATGCGGATGATCTGGTGCAAACGGCAGTCGTCCGGGCGTTAACCCAAGAAGATGCGGCGCAAAACGCCGAGAGGCTGGATAGCTGGATGTATCGGATCGTCAAGAATCTGTGGATCGACGAGCGGCGGCGCCAGGCCGTGCGCGGAACTCCCGAACCCATCGACAACCTTAACGACGCGGCCGGGGACGATGGCCGCCGCCACACCGAGGCCCGCTCCGACCTCGCCCAGGCGCAGCGGATTTTCGACCGCATGAGTGCGGAACTGCAAACCGCGGCGGTGCTGGTTATCGTCAACGGCCTTTCCTATCGCGAAGCGGCAGACCTCTTGGAAGTTCCGATCGGCACGGTCATGAGCCGGGTTTCTCGCGCCCGCCGCGCCCTTGCGGAGGGCCTTTCCCAAACCCCGAGCGGAATGGCCAGCAACCAATGACCCGATTGTTCACGGACGAGCAGCTTTCCGCCTATCTGGACGGCGCCGGCGATCCAGAGGTCTGCGCCGCCATCGATCAGGCGCTTGCAACGGACATCACGCTGCAGCGGCGGCTTGAGCGCTTTCGCCGCGCCGACCAGCTCCTGCGCGAAGCCGTGGACAACCGCCTCGGCCACATGCCCGCCCGGTTGGAGCAAATGGCCACGGGACAGATCGCCGTCGCCGGCTTCGGTGCCAGGAAGCGCCTGCCGGTTCGCCGCCTTGCCCAGTTCGCGGCGATGGCCGCTGCGCTGCTGATTGCCTTTGGTGTTGGCATGAAGCTGGGAACGGGGCCGGCGCCGTCCGCGCCGGTGTTGAGCCTTGGTCCCGACGGGCTCGTCGCCGGTCCGGTTCTGGCCCATGCGATCTCGACGGCCTATAGCGGCGAGCCGGTGAAGACGGAGGCCGGCGCCGTGTCGGTCGCGCTCAGCTTCCGTTCGTCGGCCGGTAATCTGTGCCGGCGTTTCCGGCTCGACCAGGGCGCACAGTCGCAAACCGTCGTGGCCTGCCGTCAGGACGGGAGCTGGCGGATCGAGGGCTGGACCTCCAGCCCGCCCGAACCGAGCGACAACGGCTTCACTACGGCATCCGGTCCGTCGAATGCCGCAATCGACGCCGTGATCCGCAAGCTGGGCCTCGCCCAGGCGCTCAACCGCGGCGAGGAAGCCTCGGCCATCAAGTCCGGCTGGCAAAGCAAAGCGCACTGACATCGCGTTCACCGTTACCGGCCCGCCCCGTACACGCCAGAGCGTTGTGCCGGACGGTGCATCTTCAGCGCGGCTGCCGAGATGGAAAATTGTCCATGTTTGAGAAGTCGTGGAAGAGGTTGCCCCCCTCGCGCGTCGTTGCTGGTAACGGGCCGCCTGCGTGCTAGGCGGCGCGAAGCTCCAAGAAGGATCCGAGGTCAAAATGAACCGTTCCAAGCTTATGCTGCCGGCGTTGACGACTGCGCTGCTTACCGGCGCGCTCGCTTTTGCACCGGCCGCAGTGGCGCAGAGCGCCCCGAGCCCTGCGACCGCCACGGCAACGACAACCGCCTCCACGGAGGCAAACACCGCCGCGACGACAACAGCAACCAACGCTGTGGGAGAAACCGCCGAAACCGCGGCCCAGCAGGCGGCAGAGCAGACCGCCACCGCGGCGACAACGGCGGCGACCACCACCGCCACCACGGCGGCAACCCAGTCTGCGCAGGACGCCGCGCAGCAGGCCGCGGAACATGCGGCACAGCAGGCTGCCACCACGGCCTCGACCACCGCAGCGGCAACGGCGGCGACCACCACCGCCACCACGGCGGCAACCCAGTCTGCGCAGGACGCCGCGCAGCAGGCCGCGGAACATGCGGCACAGCAAGCTGCCACAACGGCCTCGACCACCGCGGCGACAACGGCGGCGACTACCACCGCCACCACCGCCGCAACCCAGTCCGCGCAGGAAGCCGCGCAGCAGGCGGCCCAGTCCGCAGCGACCAGCGCAACACAACAGGCCGCCAACGAAGCCTCGCACGGCGGCTAGAGACTCTCGGATTTTACCCGTCGCGTGTGATGCGTAGTTTCACACGCCTAGACCCCGGACCTGGCCTGTATCTCCGTGAAACCAGGTCCGGGGTCACCCCTGCCCCGGACCTGTCCAATAAGATAGATTTCATCCAGAAACCGGCAATCGCAGCCCACTAAAACTGTCCCGCTCCAGATTTCATCCGCGAAAAAATTGGAACCACTTCATGATTCAGCGCATTGCGGCGCTCAGCCTAGCCGCCGGCCTCGGTATTTTGGGATGGCCCCCCGCCCAGGCCGCGGACACCAATCCCTGGTCGCTCGGCCTGAAGGCCGGCGTTACCTATGATGACAACGTCGTTCTGCAACAGACCGACATCAAGACCGGCATCGGCGATACCTCAGCGGATTTCGAACTGAACGCGGGCTACAAGCTGATCGACACCAAGACCGACTCGCTGTCCATCGGCTACGATTTCAGCCAGAACCTGCATGCCAAGCTGAAGAACTTCGACATCCAGAACCACAACATCTCGATTGTCGGTTCGACGCAGTTCGAAGGCGCGACGCTGGGCGCCAGCTACACATTCTATCATCTGTTCCTGGCCGGCGGGAACTTCCTTGACCTGCATGCGCTCAACCCGAGCGTTCTGGTTTCGGTGACGCCGCAGATCTTCGTCCGCGCCGCCTATCTCTACATGGGCACGTCGTTCCTGACGCCGGCCACCAAGGACCGCAGCGCCTCGCACCATCAGCCGGAAACCCAGCTCTTCTATTTCTTCGACAACTCACGCGCCTATGTGCTGGTCGGCGCCAATTATCAGATCGAGAATGCCAACAGCGCAGAGTTCAGCTATAAGGGCTACGCACTCACCGCCAGCCTGCAGCTTCCGATCGACCTGCCCGTCGCCGGCAGCAAGCTGACCGTGGGCTACACCTATCTGAGCCGCAACTACGACGCCATCACGCCGTCCATCGGCGTCAAACGCTACGAACGGCGTTCGACCGTGACGGCGGGCGTGACGGTTCCGCTGGTCGACAAACTCTCCGCCACGTTGGACTACAAGTACATGGACCGCTCTTCGAACCTGCTGACCACGAACTATTCCGAGAACGTGATCGGCGCCGCCCTGCATTACGATTTCTGATCCTTGCCCCTGGTGCCGGCGGTTGGTCCCCCTTCTGCCGCCGGCATCCTTTTTCCTCCCGACGCCGCTCAGCTTTCCAAGAGTTCGTGGACCGCACGCCACGCCTGGTTCATGGCGACGTCGGTATAGGCGGCCATGCCCGAGTCCGAATTGGCGATGGCGATGCGCCCGAAGCGCTGGCGGCCGATCAGGTTGGGCATCTTCTCGCGCGGCGTGTTTCCGTCCACCAATGCGTTGTATTCAGGCGCATAGCCGTGCGGCCAGCGGTTGACGGCGATGCCCGCAATATCGCGCGCCGGATCGAAGCCGCCATCAGCAAGCGTGCGGCCCAGCTGGTCGCGGATGTTGCGCTCGAAAGTCTCGAACGTGGTGCTTAGCAGGTCGTAGCGGCCGGCCTTGTGCTGCTCGCGCTCGGAGAGGCCCGGCTTGGCGGGCGTGCGCAGCATGTAGACCAGCATCGGCTCGTCCGGCGAATGCGGGCTCTCGTAAGCGCCGATATTCACCGGCGCGTTGAGGCGGAATTGCGAATGATAGCCGCCCGGCGCCTGCACCGCACGAATGCCCAGCTTGGCGAAGGATTGCCAGTTGCGGATCGCCACGCTGGTATAGACCAGCGGCGTCTTGACGAGTTCGTGCAGCGCCTTCTTCTGCTCCGCCGGCAGCTCCGGGCAGAGATAGGGGATCATCATGTTCCAGCTCGCCAGCACGCACTCTTTGGCGCGCACGCGATAGACCTTGCCGCCGCCCTTGGCCGGCGTATAGGCCACTTCGACACCGCGCGCCGATTTGGGATCGCCGAGATTGCGCACCCGCACGACGACATTGTTGAGGCGGATGCGCACGCGCGCGCCCGGCCGGTCGAGCTTGCTGTAATCGGCCTTGGCGGTGACGATATCCGTGGCGTTGCGGCCCGTCAGCACGCCGGGAATGAGATCGCGCACCAGCAGCCGCGCGATGGAGGCGTTGCCATCGGGATAATGGAAGGTGTAGGAGCCGCCGGTGGCCGCGAAGCCGGCGGGCGTATAGCCCATGCGATCGGTAGCGCCCGGCTTGAGCTTCAGGCCCTGAAAGCCGGGAAGACCCACGCCCCAGCAATCGATGGCCGAAATCGCATCGATGCCGCAGCCCCAGAGATCGTCCGTATAATGACGGTAATAGAGCACGATACCGGGATCGGCCTTCAGCATCTGAAGCAGATAATCCTGATAGGACAGGCGCGAGAGCCGGTCCTTCTTTTCATCAGAGGAGAGCCCGGGCAGCGGATCGACCGCGCCGCTCTCGATCATGACGACGCTGCGGCGCACGGCTTCGGACAGCGGCGTTTTGGCCAGAAAGGCTTCGAGCGCCGGGCGCTCATGGTGCGCATACGGACTGCCGCCGCCGGTCACCAGCCTGTCGGTACCGAAGGTTTCCTTGTCGAAGAACACCGCCTGCTTCAGGCCGCGTGAATCGTAGATCGCCGGGTCGTCGCATTGCTTGCTGAGCTGCGTGGGATAAACGCCCAGATGCTTCAGCACGCCGTCGGCCACCTTGCTGTAGGGATAGGGGCTTTCGATCCCCATCGTGCCGCCGTTCATCAGCAGCGTGCGGCCATCGACATGGAATTCGTTGCGCTTGGCGTGGCCGCCGAAATCGTCATGGTTCTCGATGATGAGGATTTTGGCCTTGGGTTTTGCCTGCAGATAGAAATGCGCAGCCGAAAGCCCGCTGATGCCGCCGCCGGCGATGACCAGATCGAAGCTCTCGCCGGTATCCTCGACGCCTTCGGCGTGGTTCCAGAAATCGCCGTCGCGCACTTCATGCGCGCCCTCGAAGGAGCCGGGATGGCTGCCGCGCATGCCCAGGCGCGTGGGCGGATAATAGCCCGGATCGTTCTGCGCCAGTTTTTCCTGCGCCGCCGCGGCCGCCAGTGCCGGTGGCAATCCACCCGCAGCCGCTGCCACCGTGCCGATCGCGGCGCCCTGCAGGAAATCGCGTCGCGCGATCGGCCGCTCCATTCCCAGTTCGCGGTCACGCTTCTTGCTCATGTGCAGCCCCTTCTTTTCCGGCAGCATAATCCCGACGCGGCGGATGCGGCCGCCCGATCCGTGACAGCGGAATGAAATCTCTGTTAGGGCACTCGCAGGGTCAGGCGTTGCTCTCCACCGCCGCCGGCAGCGCTTCCACCGCCGCATAACGGCTCGGCCGGAAGAAGATGACGCCCGCCACGAACCCGCCAAGCCCGACGATCTTGGTGACCATGTTGAACGTGGTGATGGCGTAAAGCCCAAGCCCGATCAGCATCAGCGCGCTCACCGCGGGAAACAGGCACAGCCCCAGCCAGCGCAGGAAAGACTGACGATAGGTCGCCCGGAATACCCACGCGGCCACCAGCCCGGCCAGCCCGTAATAATAGGCCACCAGAATCGCCACGGCATTGACCGAGCTGGCGATGATGGCGTTCACGCTCGGCATCAGGCTGGAGGCCCAGACCAGCGCCAGCCCGACCGCCATCAGCATGTACATGGCGCGCACCGGTGTCTGCGTCTTCTCGCCCACCACCCCGAACATCCGCGGCATCGCGCCGTCGCGGCCCATCGCGAACAGCGTACGGGAGAATTGCAGCATGGTGGTTTCGAGCGTGGCGATGCTGGAGAGGATCACCGCCACCGAAGCCAGCAGGCCCCCGGCATGGCCGAGGCCCGCCGTGATCGCCATGTTGTAGATGATGTTGTCGGTCAGGTTCCGGGCGTCCTTCAGCGAAAACAGGAACAGCGCCGCCAGCGTGAAGCCAATGTAGAAGAAGATGGTGACGAAGACGCTGGAGAAGCCGCCATTGCCGGCGCTGTCGCCGCCACCGATGGTTTCCTCGCCCAGATTGGCGGTCACGTCCCAGCCCCAGTAGAAGAAGATCACCGCCAGCGCGCTGGCCGCGAAGCTACCCGGCGTATAACCGAAACTGAACCACGACCAGCTGAAGGCGTTGACCGGCCCGGCATGCGCGGCATGAACGAAGGCGGCGATCAGCACGGCCGCCAGTATCACCAGCTCCACGCCGGTCATCACCAGCTGCACACGGCTGGTGATCTCGATGCCCGTGATCAGCACGCTCGCCACCACCAGGAACCAGGCGCTGGCCACCGCGGCGGTCAGGAACACGTTGCCTGCCAGCGCCGGATCGATGAAATCGAGCGTGGCGGTGGCTACCGGAATGCTGCCGGTGACCATGAACACCATCGAGGCCAGCAGCAGCGCCCAGCCCGACAGGAAGCCCATGAACTTGCCGCACGCCGCCGTGGTCCACTGGTAGGCGGCGCCGGCGCTGACATCGAGCTTGGAGAGCGCCTTGTAGGCCACCGCGATGCCCAGCATCGGCACGGCGAAGATCACCAGCGCCCCCGGCGAAAGCTTGCCGGCCGTGGCGATCAGCACCGCCGTCGTCACCGCGATGGTGTAGCCGGGCGCGCTGCCGGCGATGCCCATCACCAGGGATTCGAAGAAGGAAAGCGAATTGGCTCTCAGCTGATTACTCATATTCCTCCATTCAACAGGCACAGCCCGCGCCTAGACCGGACTGTACCCGCGCAAACGCCGCGCCGCCATCGCCCTCAATAGCGGTAGGTCGCCGACAGCCCCACGGTGCGCGGGCGCAGCGTCGTCGCCTCGTAGAGCAGCGTGTACTGGTCCTGATGGCCATAGTTCAGCTGCGGATGGGTATTGAGCAGGTTCTCCGCGAACACCGAAACGATGACGCTGTCCAGCGTCGTTCCGGCACGCAGCGCCACGGTGCCGATCGACGGCTGGGCCAAGAGGCCCGGATCGAACGACGAGTCGTTGGGATTGCGTGACGGGATCATGCCCGTTTCCTTGCTGGAATAATCGTAGTCCACGCGCAGGAACGAATCCCGGCCCATCACCTGCGCGTTGTATTGCGCACCCAGCGAGAAGGTCCAGGGCGAGCCGGGCAGCTTGTCGCCTTTCGATGCCAGGAACGAATTACCGACGGTGCTCGCAGTGGTGTAGGACGCATCGGTGAAGCCGACGCTGAAATCGATCTCTAGCGGATCGATGGGCAGCCATTCGCCCTCAAGATCGAAGCCCTTGCTGACCGCCGAGCCCATATTGGCCGTATACTTGAAGCCGCAGGACGGCAGGTAATTGGTCTGCTGAATGTTGTTCCATTCGAGATAATAGACGCTGCCGCCCACCTGCATCCGGCCGCCCAGGATCCTGTCCTTCGAACCGACCTCGTAACTCAGCACCGAGTCCGAATTGTACGACGACGGCACACCCGAGATACCGAGTGTCGTCAGATCCGCCTGGCATGCCGCGACGGGGAATAGCGGATTGGCGCCGCCGATACGATAGCCCTTTGCGACAGTGAAATAGACCATGTCGTTCGGGGTGAACTGGTAGGTCACCCCGCCCATCGGCGTGATTGGCGTTTCGTCCTTCTTGCCGCTGTCGGGGCCGTTGAACCCGAAATTCTGCGCGCCGTCCGAATAGTTCGTGAAATCGAAATGTGTCTTTGCGCCGCGCACGCCAGCCTGCACCTTCAGCTTGTCAGTCACGGCAAAGGTGGCGTTGGCGAAGCCGGCGAACTGCCATTCATGCCCCTGGGTGTGATTGATGTAGTCGTCGCCATTGGGCAGCAGGCCTTCGCACCAGACATCCATGATGGCACTGCCGGTGGCCGGGCCGTTACAGCCGCCCACGGTCGGGTCGCCCCACAGATACTGGGTCAGCGCCGGCAGTTGCGGATCGTTGATCTCCTCGACGCTGAGCTGCGACTGGGAGGTGTAGAACATGCCCACCACCCAGCTCAGGCGCGCATTCGAATCCGTCGATTGCAGGCGCACTTCCTGCGTCCAGTTTTTCTGGGTGTTGGTGACGATGTTCCGCGACACGTAGAATGGGAAGCCCGGCAGGTCGATACTGGCTGCGCCCAGCAGCGGCGCAGGAACGAAATTTGGGTCAGCCTGCATCGCCAGATAATTGGCGCCGCACACCCCGCCGGTGCAAGGCGTGGCGAAATCGATCGGCAGGACGCCGGCGTCCACCGACTGCTGGAAGTAGGACAGGTTGTAAAGCGTACCGCTGTAATCCTGCACATGCTGCATGCGGTCGAAATAGGAAGTATTGGAGATCAGTTCCGAGCCGCCGAGGAAATTGCCCAAGTCCCAATCGATCTTGAGCGAAGGCAGCAGGAAGCGGTCGTGATCGCCCATGTGTTCCGGCGTCGCCGTGACGTAATGGCCGCTGCCGGGATTGGAGAGGCCAACCCAATATTCGTCGTCGTTGTTCACCTGGCGGTTCTGATAGAACACGCTCGGCGTAATCATCAGCCCGTTCACCGGCTGCCAGCCGAGAGCAAGACGCATCACCGTGGTGTCGGTGAAATTGCTGTTCTTCTGCATCGTGGCGCCGGTCAGGTAGTTGACCTGATCGATATAGCCGCCGTCGCGCCGGTGCCAGGCGCTGATGCGGAAACCGAGTTTGCCGTCCACCAGCGGGCCGCCGACGGCCACGCCGCCTTCGTAGCTCGGATCGCCGCCCTCGGTGGTGGACACTTCGCCCTTGGCGTAGATGCTATAGTCCGTGAGGCTCGGCTGGGGCGTGATGTAGCGCACCGTGCCGCCTTCGGAACCGGCGCCGAACAGCGTGCCCTGCGGCCCGCGCAGCACTTCCACGCGTTGCAGATCAAACACCGCCGGCAGCGTATTGTCGGAACCGAAGCCCAGCGTGCGCAGCTGGATCGGCGTGTCATCGATATAGATGCCGGTGGTCGCATCGCCGGCGTTTGAATTGACGCCGCGGATCGAGATGTTGCTGCTGTGCTGATCGAACGTCACGCCGGGCGTGAACTTCACGAGATCCGAGAAGTTCTTGACATCGAGCGTGTCCATCTTCTCGGTGGTGAAGGCACTGATGCTTGCGGGCACCTTGCTCAAGGCTTCGGCGCGGCGGGTCGCGGTGACGACCACCTCTTCGAGCTTGTCGGCACCGGCCGCGGTGCCCTGATCGGTGGACGGCGTTCCGGTTTGCGCGCTCGCGGCGGTGGCCGGCATGATAGCGACGGCGGAAACCAGCAACAGATTGCGCCATGAAACGATATTAGCCATTTTGCGATGCCCCTCTGTATAATGGAAAAATGTAACGAGCGCGCGAAAGCCTTGTCAAGCTACTGTGATCACATAATGTCGGTTTGATGTGATTGCGCGATAATGTTGGTGCATCTGCACATCACCAGTGCCCCCCCCGAGGAATATTGCGCTGCAGCAGAATGCGCTGGTTCACGCCTTCTGAGATCGAACAAAATCGCGCCAGAGCTTGAACAAAATCCCGGCAAGTGCCCGTTCCCGTCAGAGTGGAGGCGAGCTGCCCAGGCCCCGCGCCCGGCATTCCCCGCTTGCGCGCGCCGCACAAAAGTCTAAAACAACGCCCCGTAATGAACTGGGATCACATGATCTTGGCGCTGCGGACGATGATGCGGCGCCTTGGGCCACCGAAAATACAACCGGCTTTTGCGTGCGGCCGGCGATGGTGCGCTGCTGTGATCACTTTATAGGCAAGACCGTTACCCGGACCAGGCCTGCGACAGGCGCCTGGCTTCCCGCGAAGAGGATTGGATCATGAGTACGAATGCCGATTTGCTGCAGCGTCGCGAGAAGGCGGTTGCGCGCGGGGTCGCCGTCGCCCATCCGGTGTTTGCGGCGCGCGCCGAAAATGCCGAACTCTGGGACGAAGATGGCAAGCGTTTCGTCGATTTCGCCGGCGGCATCGCCGTGCTCAATGTCGGCCATCGCCATCCCAAGGTGATCGCCGCGGTGCGCCGCCAGCTCGACCTCTACACGCACACCTGCTTTCAGGTCACCGCCTATGAGCCTTACATCGCGCTGGCCGAAAAGCTGAATGCGCGCGCGCCGTTCCGCGGTCCGGCCAAAACGATCTTTCTCACCACCGGCGCCGAAGCGGTCGAGAATGCCGTGAAGATCGCGCGTGGCGCCACCGGCCGCTCCGCCGTCATCGCTTTCGGCGGCGCCTTTCACGGCCGCACCATGCTGACGATGGCGCTGACCGGAAAGGTGCTGCCCTACAAGAAGAGCTTCGGGCCGCTGCCGAACGAGGTCTACCACCTGCCCTTCCCCGTCGCCGCGCATGGCGTGAGCGTCGAGGATACGATGCGGGCGCTGTCGCTGTTGTTCCGCGCCGATGTCGAACCCTCGCGGGTCGCCGCCATCATCGTGGAGCCGGTGCAGGGCGAAGGTGGCTTCTATCCGGCGCCGGCGGAGCTGCTGCGCAAACTGCGCCAGATCTGCGACGAGCACGACATCGTCTTGATCGCGGACGAGGTGCAGACCGGCTTTGCGCGCACCGGCAAGCTGTTCGGCATCGAGCATTCCGGCGTCGAGCCCGACCTTGTCACCGTCGCCAAGTCGCTGGCCGGCGGCTTTCCGCTGTCGGGCGTGCTCGGCCGCGCATCCATCATGGATGCGGTGGAACCTGGCGGCCTGGGCGGCACTTATGGCGGCAACCCGGTGGCCTGCGCCGCCGCGCTGGCGGTGCTCGACGTCATCGAGGAGGAGAAGCTGCTGGAACGGGCCACCGTCATCGGCGCGGCCATGAAGGCGCGGCTCGAAACCATCGCCGAGCGCAACGACGTGGTGCCGATCACCGCCATCCGCGGACCGGGCGCCATGATCGGCTTCGATATCGTCAAGTCCCGCGGCGCCTACGAGCCCGACCCCGACGCTACCAAACGTGTCACCGCGGCGGCGCGCGAGGAAGGCCTGATCCTGCTGTCCTGTGGCGTCCACGGCAACGTCATCCGCATCCTGGTGCCGCTGACGGCGTCCGACGCCCTGCTCGAAGAGGGCATGGGCCGGCTGGAACGCGCATTGGCGGCGGCCCGGACCTGAGCCGGCGAGCCGGAAGGCGCGACGAAACCCCCAGCGCACGGGATTTGAACAAAACGGGGCCGCATGGTAGGTCCGGAAGTCAGAGACGAGGAAAGCAGACTCGCACGTCCATGAACAAAGCCGCTGGCAAGGCCGCCACCGCCGAAGACCTGTTGCCCGCAGCCGAGCCGGCGCTCCACGCCAGCATCTATGATGAGCTGCGCCGGCGCATGATTACCGGCAAGATCATGCCCGGCATCGGCCTGTCCACGCGCGGCCTGGCGCTGGAGATGGGCGTGAGCCAGATGCCGGTGCGCGATGCCTTGAGCCGGCTTGCTGCCGAAGGCGCGGTGCAGATCCGTTCCAAGCGCAAGATCGAGGTGCCGGCCATGACGGCCGACCGCTTTCAGGACTTGCTGGCCTGCCGGCTGCTGCTGGAACCGGAAGCCGCCGTGCAGGCCCTGCCGCATATCAGCCCCGCCCTGCTCAAGCGGCTGCGCGAGATCGACGCCACGCTCGATACCGCGATGGAGAGCGGCGATGTCATCGCTTACATGGAATGCAATTTCGAATTTCACTTCACTCTCTACCGCGCCAACAAACGGCCGACGTTGAACCGGCTGATCGAACCCTTGTGGCTGCAGTTCGGGCCGTTCATGCGCGTCGTCTATGGCCGCTACGGCACCGCCAACCTGGTCGATCAGCACCGCAAGGCGCTGGACGCGATCGAAGCGGGCGATGCCGAGGCTCTGCGCCAGGCCATCGCCTCCGACATCGCCGACGGCATGGGCCTGATCGCCCAGGGCGTCTGGTCGTAGGCGCCGCGGGCGCCTGATCCGAACTTATCCACGCCTGCTGGCCACGGCATCCGTCCCAAGCGGCTGGCGCGAAACGCCATTTGGCCGGCGCGTTTTTTCTTAGCCCATTTTATCCCCGCCCCCAAAACCGCGCGTATCATCCTTTGCGGAAAACCAAGGAGTGACGAGGCCGCGCCCGAAGCGCAAAGGGCAGGCGAAGATGGAAACGTCAGCGACGTGGGACCGTCAGACAGGACAGAGATCGTGCACTCATGCGCGAGGCGTCGAGGTCGAAGGCGGGCATGGAAATACGGATGGCCCGGACGGGGTCCGTGGAGTAGATGCCTTCCCCTTCTTCACTCTGACTGTCCGGGGAGAATGCGAAGGTGCCTGTCGGCCGGCCGCGATGGCGGCGGCTGCTCGCCTGCCGGAGCATTCGAACGCAAGAGCGGCGGACGATCGAAGATCGCGCGCCGCTTTGGCGTGTCTACAGCGTTTTCCCGAAAAGTGGCTACCGGTTTTTGGCTAGAAAACGCGACAAACAAAAAATCTAGAGCACGGTTCCGGCTCGAAGATAAGGAACCGTACTCTAGACGTCCGTCACCCGCTCCAGGCGCGGCGTGCGTTCGGCGGGTGTACGGGCCTTAAGGTCGGCGAGCAGATCCTTCTTCATCGCCGCAGCGGATGGATCGTTCCACAGATTGCGCCATTGCAGCGGATCGTTCTTCAGATCGTAAAGTTCGCCCTCGGTCCCCTCGTAGATCGAGGATTTGCCGTAAGCGGTCACGATCCAGCCGTCGCGATAGATGGTGCGCAGCGACAGCGAGATATCGCCGTGCATCGAGTCCCATTCGGTGAACACGGCCTCGCGCTTGTCCGCGGTGCGTGTGTCTTTCGGCAGGCTCGCGCCCTCCATCCACTCCGCCGGTTCGATCCCGGCGATCTCGCAGAAGGTCGGCGCCAGATCGACCTGGCCCACCGGCGCATCGAAACTCTGCGGTGCGATCGCTGCCGACGGCGCGGGCCGCCAGATCAGCGGCAGGTGCATCAGGCTCGTCACATGATGCGGACCTTTGAACAGCAGGCCGAAATCGCCCTGAAACTCGCCGTGATCGGTGGTGAAGATGATGTCGGTGTCCGCATCCCAGCCGCGCGCCTTGACATGCGCCACCACGCGGCCCACCGCCTCGTCGATCAGTTCGTTCTTCACATGGATCAGCGCGTCGATCTCGCGTAATTGATCGGTCGTGAGGCTGGCGGGCACGAAGTCCGGCGGCGCCTCGAAGCAGGTCACCTGTTTGCCCAGCCACCACTGCCGCCAGTGCTGCGGCTTGCCCGAAAGAATCTCGTCGATCTTCTCGCGGCTGCCCGGATAGCCCGCGGGCACGGGATTGTCACGCCAGGGATGGCGATGGATTTCCTCTTCAGGCGGATCCCAGGGATGATGCGGATCGGGAAAGCTCATCCAGACGAACCAGTCTTCGTCGGTACTCAGCGAGTCCAGGTAGGCGATGGTGCGGTCAGCCACCCAGTCGGTGTGGTAGAGCCCGCGCGGCGTCTTGTTGTGCTTGACCTGGATGGCCCCGGTATCGCCCTCGCCATAGGAGTTCTGCATCAGGTTGGCCCCCAGCACGGGGTAAAAATTATCCGCCACGCCGGGATGCTCGTTCATCAGCCAGCGCGCGTAATGCAGCGGCCCGCGCGCGCCATGCGCCGCCAGTTCCATGCGGTCGAAGCCGCGATGCGGGCCGAACTCACCCTGAACGGCCATGCGGTTTTCGTAGAAGCGGAAGGCAAGATCGAGGAAGGGTTCGAAATGCGCCTTGCCGATCAACGCCGTGCGGTAGCCCTTCCGGTCCTTCAGGTACTGCGCCACCGACGGCGCATCCACCGGCAGCGGCACCCCGTTCATCCAGACGCCGTGGGTGGAGACGTACTGTCCGGTGATCATCGTCGCGCGCGCCGGCATGCAGACCACGTTCTGCCCGTGGCAGCGCGTGTAGTTGATGCCGGTTTTGGCCAGCGCGTCGATCGCAGGTGTTCGTGCGATTTTCTGGCCGTTCACGCCCAGCGCGTCAAAGCGCATCTGGTCCGTGGTGATGAACAGGATCTTTCGTCCCATGCGTTCCCTCTCTTGGTTTCAGAATCTTGTAACGAGCGCCTCCAGGCTCGGACGCGGGCGTTCTTCCAGCGGCTCGGCCGGCTGGCCGAAATAGAGATAGCCCGCGACGCGCTCGCCGGCCTTCAGGCCGATGGCGTTCTTGACGAAAGGATCGTAGGCGCACCACTCGCTCACCCACTGGCCGACATAGCCCATCGCATGGGCGGCCAGCAGCATGTTCTGGCACACGGCGCCGGCGGACAGTTCCTGCTCCCACACCGGGATCGGGATCAGCTCGCGGGCCGAGGAGATCACCGCCACGATCAGCGGCGCGCGCAGGAAGCGCGTGCGCTCCTGCTCGACGCGGGCGGGGCTGGCGTTGGGTTCGCTGGCCGCCAGCGCCTTCACCAGCACCTCGCCCATGCGTTCGCGGCCTTCGCCCTCGAAGACGATGAAGCGCCAAGGCGCCAGCTTGCCGTGATCCGGCACGCGCGCACCAGCGGCGAGAATGGTGCGCAGTTCCTCGCCGTCCGGGCCAGGGCCGCTCATGGTCTTGGCCGAGCCGGAGCGGCGGGAGAGCAGCAGATCGAGGGTCTGCGGGGCAGGGCGGTTCAGTGACGGATTGTCATTCATGGTTGGACCTTAGCGGAGCGGTTGAGGGAGTCCAGCGCCGGCCGGCGCTTGTCATTGCCGGGAGGCACCCTATCTAAAGGTTCTGGACTGGAGGGACGGGGCCATGAGCCGGTACGACGACGATAACGATAACGATAACGAGCTTCGCTATGTGCGGGAAGAAGTCCGGCGCTTCAAGCAGCATCTGCTGACCTATGTGGTGGTGGTCGGCGCCATGTTTTTGCTCAACCTGCTGACCGGCGGCTTCTGGCACGGCAATTTCTGGTTCTTCTGGATTGCCTTCTTCTGGGGCATCGCCATCGCCTTCCAGGCGGCCCGGCTGTTCGGCGACGATATCGGCCGCGGCTGGGAAGACCGCATGGTGAACCACATCATGGAACGGCGGCGCGGAAACCGGCCGCCCGAACGCCCGCCATCGCCGCCTCAGGCGCCGCCGCCGGCGCCGCCCCGGCCCTGAACACAGCGCATGGGAAATTCATCGTTTCTCCGCTACAATGACCGGGTAACAGGAGTGCGCCATGTCGTTTCCGAGTGAGAAAGTCGCGACCTGCGATCCGATCTGGTCGGCCATGCGTACGCGCGCGCAGGAGTTGGCGGAGAGCGAGCCGGCGCTGGCCAGCTTCGCCCACGCCACCATCCTCAAGCACGACCGGCTGGAGGACGCGCTCTCCTACCACCTGGCCAAAAAGATCGGCTGCGAAGACCTGACCCAGATGCTGGCGCGCGAAATCTTCGAGGAAGCGATCGAAGCCGATCTCGCCATTGGTTCGGCGGTGCGCGCTGATCTCTCCGCCGTGTTCGAACGCGATCCGGCATGCCATTCCTACATGCAGGCATTTCTGTACTTCAAAGGCTTCCACGCGCTTGAGTGCTACCGCATCGCCCACTGGCTGTGGACGCAGGGCCGCGGCCCGCTGGCGCTGTTCTTCCAGAGCCGCATTTCCGAACTCTTCAGCGTCGATATCCATCCTGCGGCGAAGATGGGCCGCGGCATCATGATGGATCACGCCACCGGCATCGTCATTGGCGAGACGGCGGTGGTGGAGGACGATGTCTCGATCATGCACGGTGTGACGCTGGGCGGCACCGGCAAGGAGACAGGCGACCGTCATCCCAAGATCCGTCGCGGCGTGCTGCTCTCGATGGGTGTGAAGGTGCTGGGCAACATCGAGGTCGGCGAGTATTCGCGCATCGGCGCCGGCAGCGTGGTGCTGAAGTCCGTGCCGGCCGGCTGCACGGCCGTGGGCGTGCCGGCAACCCTGGTGAACTGCACGGGCGTAGAGCGGCCCTCGCAGGAGATGAACCAGGTCATCGACCCGCCGGAAGCCAAAGCCTAAAGCGAGTCCATGAGCTTGAGCCCATAAAGCGCCAGCGAAACCAGCGGCTGCTTGAAATACTTGCCGCCGGGGATGGCGCGCACCGGCACGCGGGCGAAGACATCGAAGCGTTCGCGGTTTCCGGTGGCGGCTTCGGCCATCAGCTTGCCGCCGATGGAGGTCAGCGCCACGCCTTGTCCCGAATAGCCGTGAGCGAAGAAGATGCGCTCGGACAAGGCGCCCAGATGCGGCATACGGGTGGCGGTGATGCCCACGGCGCCGCTCCAGGCATATTCGATCTTCACGTCTCGAAGTTGCGGAAAGGTGGCGAGCATGCGCGGCCGCACCAGGCTGGCAATGTCCGCGGGTACGCTGAAATAACTTTCGCGTCCGGCATAGAGCATCCGCCCCTCGCGGCTCTTGCGGTAGTAGTCGAGCACATGGCGGGTGTCGGCAACTGCGGCGCCGCACGGCAGCACCGTTTCGGCCAGATGCGGCGGCAGGGGTTCGGTGGCGGTGATGAAGCTTTCGACATAGCCCATATAGCGCTCCAGCTTGGGCGCGATCTTGCCGGTGAAGGCATCGCAGGCCAGCAGCACCTTGTCCGCCGTGATGGTGCCGCTTTCGCAGCGGATGGTAACTGCCGCTCCGCTGTCCTCCAGTGCCAGCGCACGCGAATGTTCCCAGATCGAAGCGCCGGCGTCGTCGGCCGCCGCCGCCAGCCCGCGCGCATAGTCGAGCGGGTGCAGATGTCCGCCGCCCAGATCGAACCGCCCGCCGTGATAGATATCTGTGCCCAGTTTCTGCGCCGTCTCTTGCGCATCCATCATGCGCACGCAGTCGTAGCGATAATGCTTTGCAAGATATTCGGTGTCTTCGATCAACCCCGGCAGCGAGCGTTTATTGTGCGCCGCGATAACGAGCCCGTCCCTGAGGCCGCAATCGATGCCGTGGCGGGCGATGGTCTGGCGCACCAGCGCCTTGGATTCCTCGGTCAGGATCCAGAGGTCGCGGGCATGCTGCAGCCCCAGCCATTTCTCCAGCGCGGCTTGGCTTTGATTGAGGCCCGTGTGGATTTGTCCGCCGTTACGGCCGGATGCGCCAAAGCCGATGGTTTCGGCCTCGATCAGCACCGGCTGGGCACCGGCCGCCGCCAGGGCGAGCGCCGCGTGCAGGCCCGTATAGCCACCACCCACGATACAGATGTCTGTCTTGAGCGCCCCCGCCAGCCGTGGGAACGGCCGCGACGGCTTGGCGCTGGCGGCATAATAGCCTTGGGGTGCTTGTTCGGACATGGATGGCCTCCAGAAGGGCCATCATTGCGCCCGGGAGGGCGTTAGCGGTCAAGCCTGCGGCAGCGGTTGACCCTGCGCAAGCCTTGACCGGATCAGGTTCGCGTGCCAGTTCAGGTGCCTCGAACTGGAGAATGGAATTTGACCCGCAGCGAAATCTGGCGTCTGGAAAAATACCTGCGCAACCTCTTCCGCCTGGACACGATCACGGTCGTCGAACGGCCAAAGCAGCCGGATTCCGTCGAAGTGCATGTCGGCGGCGAGTTCATCGGCGTGATCTTCAAGGACGAAGAGGAAGGCGAAACCTCCTACGCCTTCAACATGGCGATTCTGGAGATGGACTTGCCCGAGGCGCCGTCCTCGCGCACCTGAGCCATGCTGCCCCATCTTGTCGGTGTGTCGCTGCTGGCCGCAGGCACCGCCACGGGGGTGTTTTGTCATCTGCGTCACATCGGCCTGACGGTGCTGGTGCTGCTCGCACCGCTGCCCGGTTTGGCGCTCGTGCTTCCGTTTTTGCCATTCTGGGCCCTGACGGGCCTCCGGCTGGTGCTCATCGCCTACGCCATGAGCCTCGGCGCCGGCCTGCTGCTTGCCGGGGAGTACGCGCAGCGTGTCTGCGAGGGGGCTGAGTCGAGGGCGGCCGTCGTGGGCGCCTATCGCCGCCACGGGCTCGCGCTTGGGGCAGTTTCGCTCGCGGCGGCAGGGTGTCTTGCACTGGCGGGATTGACAGGCGGCGTTTGGCCGCCGGCGCTGTCGGCAGCCGCCTTGGCAGCAGCGGCCAACGGCACGGCCCTGGTTGCTTTCTATTTTGCCCGGTTTCTGCCGTGCCGGGAGGACTTCGTAGCCCGCTCCAACCGGGCGGGGGAACGCTGGCACCGCAGGGCAGGTTGGCTGACTGCCTTGGCGCAGCCGCGCTGGGGCTACGCGATTGCCGGAATTGCGCTGGTCCTTGCTGCATTGGGCGCCTTCGGGGCGCAACCACTGACAATCGCGGCGCGCGCGAACAACGGGGTTTGGTTTGCCTTTCCGCCGATGGCCGCCGCTGTCCTGGCAGCGCTGTCCGTCACGCTACGTGACCGGCGAGCCATCCTGGCCACGGCGCTCAGTCTGCCGGTCCCGATCCTTCTGGGCCTGTGGGGGCTGGCAAAGGCAGGAGTGGCCCTCAATCCCACAAGCCTGCTGCTTCTGCTGTTCTCGGTAGGGGCTGGGATTATCGGGTTGTTCGCATCGCGCGCTGCAGCGGGTCGCTGTGGCGACGGGGTGCCAGTTGCCGCTGCGAGCCTGCTGCGGCGTGACGGTCGCAACTTGTTCTATACAGGCGCGATACCGTCCTTGGTGCTGCTTCTGTCGGTTCCCGTGATCGGCGACATAGGCGCAGCACTCGCGGTTGCAGCCGGTTTTACGGGAACCGGAGCGCTGTTGTTCCGCCCTGCCTTCGCGGCGGTGATTGAGAGTTGGTTGCCCCGGGTCGCGACGCCGGCTTCGCGCTACAGGCTGCCCTGAGCTAGTGTGTCCGGCTGACAAACCGGCGCATCAGCGCGTCGACGCCGTGTCCGATCTCTCGCCAACTCCCTAGATTGGCACGTTTGAAGCGGTAGGACAGGGCGACGTCTTTGCCGAGCGGCTTATCGCGCAGGCAGCTTGGGCTGGGAACGTTCAGGCTGAAACGCACGCAGCGCATGACCACCAGCGATGCGTCCATGTGGCCGACGAAGAGATCCTCGCCGCGATAGCCGGTGTCGTCCCGGAAAGTATACTGCGTAAGGTCGAAGGGCCCGGGCTTTCCGCGCGCGTCGGTGACGTACCCCAGATAGATACGCTCCAGCCGCTCCTGCTCGGAAAGGTTCACCTGTTCCTCGCGAACGAGGATGTAGATGACCGGTGAGTCGGAGGCGTTACTGGCGAAAGTCTGCGATTCGGCCTGATTGTAGCCACGAAAATCCGGGAACGTGGTGATGAGGGCAAGCTCTTTGCGCCGGCCGCCGGTCCGTGCCGAACGATATACGACGTAATCGGCCGGGATCGTGAACTTCAGCCCCCCGACAGCAAGCGAAACTGGGGTTGCGTGGGAGGTCGGTGCCGGATGCTCCTCAATAAAGGAGGTCGGTGCAGGGACGAGATAATAGAGGAGAAACAGGGCAGAGAGACCGGCGGTCACAACGAACACCACCACCGGAATTAGCCATCCCGAATGCTGATGCACTTCGTCGGTTTGCCTTGGCGAATCGGCGCCCATCTTGGTCACGCGGCTGTGAGTCGTTTCCCTCAAGGCCATAGCATGCCTAGCAACAATGAAAGAGGCGACGCAGTTGATGCCGCAGTACGCACTTTTGCAGCCGAGCGTGGCATCAGTGCCGCGCGGGTCATGCCGGCGGGCGGGAGTTGCTCAAGAACCGGACGATGCGCAGCGAAAGGTTTGCAAGTGCGCCGATTTGGGACGGCCAACCATCCAGATTCCCTGGATTTTCCGGCACGCGGCCTGCATTTGCCCCGGGCGGAACGCTTGGGGATCGTCATGGCTCGCTATCTGGTGGTGGTGCTCTTCGCCGTGCTCGCAGGTTTTACGGCCTCGGGGATTGTCGCCAACGTCTATCGGCTGTTCGGCCGCAAGCCGGAAACGTTAACTGCCAGGGCTGGGTATCTGGCCCTGATGGCTGTTGCGGGCCCGAACGTGCTATTCGACAATGCTGCGCGGTCATGGCGCAAGAAGTCATGCTCGGCGACGGCCTTTTGGCTTGCTGCAGCCATCGCCGGGTACTGGAGCTTCGCCCTGGGCCTGATTGTGATCCAGATATGCCTCGCCGTTTAGAGCACCGTCAACATGCTGGCCACGAGCGGATGGCGGACGATGTCCGCTTCGCCCAGCCGCACGACGGATATCTCAGGGACACGCTCAAGCTTGGCAGCAATGTCGCCGAGACCTGATAGCCCGGGTAAGAGGTCGGTCTGATCAGGATCACCGGTCAGCACCATCGTCGAACGCCAACCCAGCCGTGTCAGCAGCATCTTGATCTGACTGTAGGTGCAGTTCTGCGCCTCGTCGATCACGACGAAACAATCATTGAGTGTGCGACCGCGCATGTAAGCCACCGGCGCAATTTCGATGGCACCGTCCGCCAGCGCCGACTTGAGTCGCTTGCTACCCAACCGCTCGGTCAACGCATCATAGAGCGGGCGGAGGTATGGCGCGAGCTTCTCCTGTAGATCGCCGGGAAGGAAGCCAAGGCTTTCGCCGGCCTCCACAGCAGGGCGCGTCAGAACGATCCGGCTGATGCGATTTTGCTCCAGAGCCTCAACAGCCTTGGCGATGGCAAGATAGGTCTTTCCAGTGCCCGCCGGCCCAAGCGCCACCACGACGGAACGCTCATCAATGGCGTCCATAAGAGTTTGCTGCACCGAACTCATCGCCCGGATATTTTTTACATATTTGCGATCACGCTCATCACATTCACGCGGACTCCAGCCGGCAGTTGCCGGAAAAAGAGGATGGACTTTTGCAGACTCGCGAATTTCGCCTTGCTTGCGGCGAACCGAACGCTTGGCCATGGATACTCCCTGGTCAAAGTGGCACACTGAGAATGTCGGTTTAATGAATGCGTTTCGGGACGTGTTCGGGGACTGCGGGCGATCCGCTGTCGGGATCCGGTCATGATCACAGTGCAATGCTGCACTTGGTCAGCCCCCTTTATGCTCGCGACTCACTGAGCATGAAAAAAGACTAGCGCCTTTCGTGCAAAAGGTCTTGCGCGATCGATTGGCGGCGGTCTGTGCAAGCGTGCCAGATTTCCCTGTCTACTAAGAACGCACGGGGTGTGCTGTTCTGTGTTCAGGACAACCCCTTGATATGCGCAAGCGCAGCAGCCAGCGCATCCAGCACGTCCAAGAGCCGCGCGGCATAGCGGTCGTTCACCGCAAACCGCGCATCGCTCCCCAGAAACCCTGCTTCGAGTGAATCGAGCAGTTTGATGATCCGGCTCTGATGCAGACCAAAATGGCGCTGGATGGGATCGGTGGCAAGCCCCGAAAAAGCCGAGAGCATCGCGCCGGCTGCCAGCACTCCGCCAGCCGCAGCAATCGACCAGGCCGTTCCGGCAATCCTGACTGACACCGCCCGGGCGACCGCGGGCGCCAATGTCAGCATGCCTGGCGTCAATTGATGCAGCCAAAGTCCTCCCGCTGCCAGGGTAATTGCACCGCCGGTCATTTCGCCTGCGGCCGCCCGGGCATTGAGGTAGATCGACAGGTTTTCGGTCAGCAGTGCGTCGAGCCGACACCGTTCACCTTCGCCCCATGAGCCTTCAAGCATACCGAGCACGCCCTTCAGGCGCTTGTCCGCAAGGATTTCCACGGCCAGAGCATCTTTGAACGACGGTGCGCCCGGTCCCGAATAAGGCAGTTCCAGCAAGTCGACCATAATCTTGCGTTCGATTTCATCTGCGACCGCGGTACGGAAGAATAATTCGCGCGCCTTGAGTGCCCGAGCTTCGCGTGGCCGGCCCGAGCGCTTAAGCGCTGCAGCGGCGGCGTCAAGGCCTAGTTGGGGCGCAGCCATCAGAACGTTGAGCGGCGCCCGCCACAGGTCATGGCCAAGCGCGTGGGCATTGAGGCTAAGCGCGCCGCGGAAGGAAAATGTTTCGTCCACGAAGGCGGGGACGCGACTTCTTCGCCCTCGAAAATAACGGCGGATGGCGTCGTCCACGATGGCGCGGGCTTCGGCGCCGTTGATGGCCGGCAATGCCGTACGCTCCGGTCCAGACCTTGTTTGGCTAGTGGCCATGCGGCGATTATGGACGAATCCGGGGGCTTCGGAAACCCGATCCTGCCTCGCCATTCTTTCCCGATGCTGCCAAGATACGGCGCCGAATAACATCGCCGGAAGTCAAAATGCCGATATATGCGTTGGAGGGCGTCAAGCCGGAACTGCCGGCCAGCAATGAACACTGGATTGCGCCAGATGCGGTTCTGATCGGACGCGTGCGTCTATTGAAGAACGCGAGCATCTGGTTCGGCTGCGTGCTTCGTGGCGACACAGAGTGGATAACCATAGGCGAGAATTCTAACATTCAGGACAATTCAGTTATCCATGCCGATATGGGCCAGCCGACTGAGATCGGCGCCAACGTCACCGTTGGGCATAGGGCTATCGTCCATGCCGCCTTTATCGGGGACAATACGCTGATCGGCATGGGCGCGACCGTTCTGAACCGGGCACGGGTAGGAAGGAATTGTTTGATCGGCGCTCATGCGTTGATTGGCGAGGATAAGGTGATACCCGATGGCTCATTGGTGCTGGGAGCACCCGGCCGCGTGGTGCGCACACTTAGCGAAGAAGAGATATTTCGGCTGAAGATGTCAGCCGACCTCTATGTGGCGAATCATCGCCGCTTTCGCGACAATCTGGAGCGATTGGATTGACGTCAGCCGGCCTTGCGTTCGGTGTCGCGGGGTCGCGCCCAGATGCGGCGGATGCGACTTTCAGCCTCGGGGCCAAAATTGTGCCATGCGACCTTGTCGTGCGTGGAATCGACGAGGAAAAGCATGTCGATCTTGCCGAGCTTCTGCATCAGCGCGTTGCGTACGCCGTTGACGGACCGGTTTGTGGCCAGGAGCCAGACTTGTGGCATAACCTGGCTCACTTGGCCAAGATTGAAGAGCGTTTCTTCCATGCCGTTGATCGAACCGGACTTCATGTCGGCGATGACGACAATATGGCTGGTTTCTTCCGTAGCGTCGTCTTGCCCGAACCTCCGCGGCGCTGGCTCAGGCGCCTTCAACGGCTGACTGATCGCAGAGGTCCGCACCGGCGCCGGCTGGAATAGTGGGCCCAGAACCGGGTCATCGCCGGCTGGCGCGAGCGACTCCGAATCGGGTTGGCCGACCAGCGACTGCGGCAGTACGCGGCCTTCGGCGATAAATCCGCGCATCTGGTCAAGCGGGTAGGGGCCATAGGACCGCCCCCCGACACTGACGAACCACATCTCGTCCATGGCACCAGCATTCCGTGCAAAGATTGTCTTAAACTAGACGGAAATGGTTACCTGAGCCTTGCGGTCGGTTCGTAATTTGCTTCCATCTCCGACATCGTACTCCAGCCGGGGGACGAAGTCGGCGAGAGCGACTCGAACCCATAGACGAGGGGCTGTTGGCGGCGCGGCGGCCTCAGTACACCCGCGCCTTGGGCTTGATATATTCGATCTCGTCGGTGAGCGTGAAGGTGTGCACAGGCCGATAGTCAAGCCGGACCTGCCCCGTCTTCTCGTCAAGCCAGGAGAGGGTGTGCTTCATCCAGTTGGCGTCGTCGCGGTTTGGGAAGTCCTCGCGGGCATGGGCGCCGCGGCTTTCCTCGCGCGCCACCGCGCCCTCGATGGCAACGACGGCCTGGCTGATGAGGTTCTCGAACTCTAGTGTCTCGACCAGATCGGAGTTCCACACCAGCGAATGGTCGCTAACGCCGATGTCCGCCTTGGCGTTGTAGATTTCGTGGATTCGCCTTACGCCGTTGGCCATAGTTTCGCCGGTGCGGAAGACTGCGGCGTCCTGCTGCATCGCCTTCTGCATGGCAAGGCGCATCTGTGCCGTCGGCGTGGAACCCTTGGCGTAGCGCAGCCGGTCGAAACGGGCGAGAGCCTCTTCGCCCGCGTCCTTCCTGAGGTCGGCGTGTTTCTCCCCAGGTGTAATCGTTTTGGCGCATTGCAATCCTGCCGCCTTACCGAGCACCACCAGGTCGATCAACGAGTTGGAACCCAGGCGGTTGGCGCCATGCACCGACGCGCAGGCCGCTTCGCCCACGGCCATCAGACCGGGTACGACGGCATCAGGATTGCCGTCCTTCTGGGTCAGGGCTTCGCCCATATAGTTCGTCGGGATGCCACCCATGTTGTAATGCACCGTCGGCAGCACCGGGATCGGCTCCTTGGTCACGTCCACCCCGGCGAAGATACGCGCGCTTTCGGCGATGCCAGGCAGGCGTTCGTGAATGATCTTGGGATCGAGGTGCGAGAGGTGCAGGTGGATGTGATCCTTTTGCGGACCAACGCCGCGCCCTTCACGAATCTCGATGGTCATGGCGCGGCTGACGACGTCGCGCGAAGCCAAATCCTTGGCGTGCGGGGCATAGCGTTCCATGAAACGCTCGCCTTCGGAATTGGTGAGATAGCCGCCTTCGCCACGCACGCCCTCGGTAATGAGCACGCCCACGCCATAGACGCCGGTCGGGTGGAACTGGATGAACTCCATATCCTGGCAAGGCAGGCCCGCGCGTAGCACCATAGCGTTGCCATCACCAGTCTGTGTATGGGCGCCGGTACAAGAGAAAAAGATCCGGCCATAGCCGCCCGTGGCCATGATGACCTTGTGGGCCCGGAAGCGGTGAATGCTGCCGTCATCCAGGTTCCAGGCCATGACGCCGCGCACTGCACCGTCTTCCACGATAAGATCGAGCGCAAAATATTCGATGAAGAAGTTGACCTCGTGCTTCACACATTGGCCATAGAGCGTGTGCAGCATGGCGTGGCCGGTACGATCAGCAGCGGCACAAGTGCGCTGCACGATGCCTTCGCCAAAATTGGAGGTCATGCCGCCGAAGGCGCGCTGATAGATTTTGCCGTCTTCGGTGCGGGAGAACGGCATGCCGAAGTGCTCCAGTTCGTACACGGCTTCGGGGGCATGCTTGCAGAGGTATTCGATGGCGTCCTGATCCCCCAGCCAGTCCGAACCCTTGACGGTGTCATACATGTGCCAGCGCCAGTCGTCCTGCCCCATATTGCCGAGCGAGGCCGCCACGCCGCCCTGTGCTGCCACGGTATGACTGCGGGTGGGGAAGACCTTGGTGATGCAGGCCGTCTTGAGGCCGCTGGAAGCGGCTTGAAGCGTTGCGCGCAGGCCAGCGCCGCCCGCTCCCACGACAACGACGTCGAAGGTGTGGTCGATGATGGGATAAGCGGTCATGGTTCGGTTTCCGAAAAGAAGAGCAGCAGGAACTAGATGGCGATCTTAAGCACGGCGAGCAGGCACACTGCGCCTACCGCCCAGGCAAAGGCACGGTTGAGCATCAGCGCTACGATCTTCTGGGTTTCGTTGGGCAGGTAATCCTCGATCACTACCTGAACCCCAAGCGCCATATGGATCACCGTGGCGAGGATAAAGAGGATCAGCAATACGGCATTGACCGGCTCGTGCAGGAAGGCCAACGCGGTATCGCGATCGGCGCCGACTAAGCCCAGCGCGGCATAGACGAACCAGATCGACAGCGGAACCAGCGCCACGGCGGTCACGCGCTGGCGCCAGAAGTGTTCGACGCCGGAATGCGCGGCGCCCAGTCCGTCGACTTTGGCAAGCGGCGTGCGGTAGCTCATGGCGTGCCCCCGTGGAGCTTGAGATAGCCCAGCGCAAAGATGCCCGTTGCGAGCACGATCGAAAGAAGGACTATTAACACACTGACGCCGTTCGAGGTTTTCTTGGCAAAGCCGTAGCCGATATCCCAGACCAAATGACGAAAGCCGCTCAGGATGTGGAATGAGATCGACCACAGCACACCGAAGAGCACGATCTGTCCGAGCGGCGTGGCGGCGAGGTTGCAGAAAAGCCGGTACTGATCGGGCCCCGCGGCCAAGGCGGCCAGCCACCACGCCAAGATTGCCGCGCCGGCGCTGAGCGCCATCCCGGTCATGCGGTGGATGATGGAAGTGGCCATCGTCGCAGGCCAGCGATAAATCTGAAGGTGCGGAGACAGCGGGCGCGGATGTGCCCTTCCGCTAGCGGCGTTTTCAGCCATGAATTTCCCCGGGAAATGGGATTTGCGAATGGCGGGGAGTGTAGGATCGGCGGCCCTCAAGTCAACGCCGGAATGCTGCTTCCTTGCGGCGCATGGGCGCCAGCGAGTTTAGGTCGCAGTCTTTGGTGTACAATTGATTTTGGCGTCTTGCAGCGCCATCGAGAATCCGGCACTTAATTACTCTGATGACAGCAAAAATCCGCATCGCCCCCTCGATTCTGTCGGCCGATTTCGCCCGCCTCGGCGCCGAAATCCAGGCGATCGACAAGGCTGGCGCCGACCTAATCCATATTGACGTGATGGACGGCCATTTTGTTCCGAACCTGACTATTGGCCCGGCAGTCGTGAAGGCCCTCAGGCCTTACACCAGCCGGCCATTTGACGTGCATTTGATGATTTCCCCGGTCGATCCCTATGTCGAGGCCTTTGCCCAGGCCGGTGCCGACATCATAACGGTCCATCCCGAGGCGGGACCGCATGTCCATCGGACGCTGCAGCTGATTCGCTCACTCGGCAAGAAGCCGGGGGTGGTACTCAACCCAGGGACGCCCATTGAGACCATCGACAATCTGCTGGATCTGGTCGATCTGGTACTGATTATGAGCGTCAATCCGGGGTTTGGCGGCCAGAGCTTCATCGAAAGCCAGCTTGCCAAGATCGCCGCCGCGGCCCAACGGATCGCACACTCCGGGCGTGAGATCGCCCTGGAGGTTGATGGCGGGGTGACTGCTAAGAACGCCAAGCGCGTTATTGCAGCGGGCGCCAATGTGCTGGTGGCCGGAACCGCGGCATTCAAGGGCGGGCCGGAGCATTACGCTGCCAACATTGCCGCGTTACGCGGATAGATGCGTGGCCGCCCTCCCGGCAAAGCGGCATGGTCCGCCCCTTGAGATGGTCCCCGAAATCGTGCGCGCGACGCTCCGGCAGCTCATGGCGCCGCTGCGGGTGGCCTGGCGGCGGAACTGGTTCTATCGGCGCCTGCTGAAGGGCCGGCTTTCGGACCGGATTCTGTATCACCCTAATGATAGCCTGCCGCGCCGGCTCGAGGAGGCAGACGCCCTTTTGCGCGGCCGCTTCCGCTTCGCCGACGCCAGTGTCGACGTTACGGAGGGTTCGATTTTCGACAAGGCGGCACCAAGCCTTAGCTGGTGTGAGGCGCTACATGGTTTTGCCTGGCTTCCGCCCTTGTCAGGCGCGGGTGGCGAGGCGGCCCGTGCGCTGGCAACCAACCTCGTCGCCCAGTGGGTGAAGCGTTACACGCGCTATTCCGAGCCGGAATGGGCGCCAGAAGTCATGGCGCGGCGGCTCATCAACCTGTTCGCGCACAGCCGCTTTCTGATGCCCAATTCGGATGTGCTGTGGCGCTCCAAGCTCTTTGTTTCGTTGCGGGAGCAGTCGCGCCAATTGGCGCGCACTGCGGCGCGTGCGCCGGAGGGGTTCGCGCGCTTCGAGGCGGCGACGGCGCTGGCGCTTTCAGGCATCTGCCTGGACGATAGCCCGCGGCGCCAGCAACTCGGAATTGCGCGTCTGGAGGCGGAGATTGCGGCCCAGATATTGCCGGATGGCGGCTATGCCGACCGTTCGCCGGAGTCCCTCTTTCACGCCTATCGCCATCTGATGATGGTGCTGGAGGCGCTTGGGGCCACGAACCATCCGGTTCCGCAGCTCCTGCTGAGTGCGCACGACCGCATGGCGACGATGCTGCGCTTCTTCCGGCATGGAGATGAGGCGTTGGCCGTGTTCAACGGTGGCCATGAATGCGACAGGCGGGCGCTTTCTGCGCTGCTGGCGCGCGATCAGGTCCGCGGCATGCCGTTCGCCTATGCTCCGCATTCGAAGTTCCAGCGGCTGGCGGCCGCCAAAACCTATGTCGTGATGGATTGTGGGGGCCTGCCGCAGGGCGTCTACGCAAACACCGCCCATGCGGGGTGCCTGGCGTTCGAACTCAGCGCCGGAGCGCAACGGCTGGTGGTCAATTGCGGCTCGTCATCCCGGTGGGATGGGGCGCTACGGGGGACTCCCGCCCATTCCACGGTGACGTTGGCTGATACCTCGATCGCGCCGGTTCTATCCCAAGGGTTTGCCCGCAGGCTGGTGGGCGCGCGCATGCTCGGCGGTCCGCATACCGTCACCAGCCAGCGCCATGAAACCGAGCACGGCTGGCAGGTGGAAGCCCGGCATGACGGCTATCTGAAACTCTTCGGCATCGTCCATGAGCGTCGGCTGACGCTGGCCAGCGACGGCTTGACGCTGACCGGCAGCGATGTGCTCCTGCCCGAGCACCGGCGCAAGCAGCCCGTGCCCTATGCGCTGCGGTTCCATATCCATCCGGATGTGCGGGTGTCGCCCTCGCAGGGGGGCGGAGTTCTCCTGAAATTGCCCAACGGCGAGGGCTGGCGCTTCCGCAGCGGCGTCGCAGCGGCCATCGAGGAAAGCATCTACATCGGCGGCGAGAACGCTCGCAAATGCGAGCAGCTCGTCATCACCGGCACGGTGGGCGCGGAACCCGTGGAGATCGCCTGGGTGTTCGAACGGATCGGCGTGTCGTGAGTGCGTTTGGCAGTTGGTATTGGCACGCGCTTGTCACAGCGAGCTATGTCGGTTCGCGCTTCCGCAAATTGCCCCGGCGCTATCCGCGCATCTGCAACATCTGCGGCTATGAAGGCTCGTTCGGTCCGGCAGGGAAGGGCACGCGTAACAATGCCAAATGCCCGCGTTGCAAGTCGGCGGAGCGCTACCGCCTGTTCAAGCTGTGGCTGGATCGCCAGCCCCAGGCGTTTCAGGGCAAGGACGTCCTGCATTTCGCGCCGGAGAAGAGCATCACCGCGCTGGTCAGGCCGCTGGCCCGCAGCTACCGCACCGCAGATATTACGCCCGGCCGGGCCGACAGGGTGCTGAACATCGAAGCCATCGAATTGCCGGACGCGTCGGTGGACGCAGTTATCTGCTTCCATGTGCTGGAGCATGTGGACGACGCCAAAGCGCTATCGGAAATGTTCCGCATCCTCCGGCCCGGCGGCACTGCCGCCATCATGGTGCCGATTGTGGAGGGCTGGGCGCGGAGTTACGAGAACCCGGCCATCATAACGCCAGACCAGCGCACGCTGCATTTCGGGCAGTTCGACCATGTCCGCTACTATGGCGCAGACCTGCGCGCGCGCATTCGTGCTGCGGGCTTCGAACTCGAAGAGTTCACGGCGGAGGAGCCGGATGTCTTTCGCCACGGCTTGATCCGGGGCGAGAAGGTTTTTGTGGCGGCGAAGTCCGCAGGATAGATTTTGCCTATGGAACCCGGCATTCACGGAATCCTGCAGGTTTTGGGCATTCACGCCCGCTGGGCGGACATGCTTGCGGCGTTGGCCGCACGTGTCGATGTACCACTGGTGGCGGTGCAGGGCGCGCTGATCCTCGTTTTCGGGCTGATCGGGGCGTGGCTGGCGCCGCGCGGACGGCACTTTGCCAACCAGATGATCGGGCATACCGTCCCCAAGGCCTGGGCCCCGGGATTAAGACAGGCTTTCCAGTCAGTTGCTGCGCCGCTGTTCTGGTTGCTGACCCTGTGGGTGGCAGATGCCGTCGGCGAGAGCCTGGGCTTCCGATTGGGCCTCGTCGGCGCGGCCGTGAGCCTGCTGATGGCCTGGGTAACCATCCGGGTGTTGTCGTTCGCGGTCAGCAATCCCGTGTGGTCGGCCACCATCTCGTTTGCAGCCTGGACCGTTGCGGCGCTGAGCATCCTGGGGCTGCTCGGCCCGCTTACCCATCAACTGGACGCCGTGGGCTTCGTGCTGGGCAAGCTGCGCATCTCCGCCTTGACGGTTGTGCGCGCGGTGCTGGTGCTGGGGGTGTTGCTGTGGCTCACCAAACTGGCTTCGACGTTTCTGGAAAAGCGCATCACCAAGGCGGAGGCGCTGACGCCATCGCTTCAGGCGTTGCTGATCCGCATCCTGAACCTTGCCCTGCCGGCGCTGGCCGTGCTGATCGCGCTCGACGTCGTGGGCGTCGATCTGACGGCGCTGACGGTGTTCTCCGGCGCGGTCGGTATCGGCGTTGGTTTGGGCCTGCAGCGCACCATTGCCAACCTGGTAGCCGGCATCACGCTGATCGTGGGCAAGTCGATCAAGCCCGGCGACGTGGTGGCCTACAAGGATACCTACGGCTGGGTGACGCATATGGGGGCGCGTTACGTCGCGATCGCCACCCGCGATGGCAGCGAATATCTGGTGCCCAACGAATATTTCATCACCAACGGGGTCGAGAACTGGTCCTATTCCAGCCCCAACATGCGGGTGCATGTTCCCGTGGGTGTGGCCTATGGCACGGATCTGCACCAGGCCATCGCCCTGTGTATCGCCGCGGCCAATGCGGTGCCGCGCGTCCTGGCGTTCCCCGAGCCGGTTTGCCTGGTGACGGGGTTCGGCGACAGCTCGGTCAATCTGGAAATCCGGGCCTGGATCAGCGACCCAAAGAACGGGATTGCCAGTGTGAAAAGTGCGGTGATGCTGGAGGTCTGGGACCGCTTCGCCGAGGCCGGCATCACGCTTCCGTTCCCGCAACGGGATGTTCACCTCATCCCGCCACCCTCTGCCGCAGGTTCCAACGGGCCTTAGGCAATTGCAGGGCCCCGATTCGGTTTGCTATGGGTGGATGTGCTCTACGCACATTGCACAAGGCCCGGAAGGGGAGCGTCATGGTTCAGCTTACGCTGCCGAAAGGCAGTCAGGTCAAAAAGGGCAAGAATTGGCCCGCCGCCACCACCAAGAACGGCAAGAAGCCTAAACGCACCAAGGATTTCAGGGTTTACCGCTACGACCCGGAGGCGGGCGGCAACCCGACCGTGGATACCTTTCGGGTCGACCTGGACAACTGCGGCCCGATGGTGCTGGACGCGCTCATCAAGATCAAGAACGAGGTCGACCCCTCGCTGACCTTCCGCCGCTCCTGCCGCGAGGGCGTGTGCGGCTCCTGCGCCATGAACATCGACGGGCAGAACACGCTGGCCTGCACCAAGTCGATCTCGGAGATCTCCGGCACGGTGCGCATCTATCCGCTGCCGCACATGCCGGTGGTGAAGGACCTGGTGCCGGACCTGACGAACTTCTACGCGCAATACGCCTCGATCCAGCCCTACCTGCAGACCAAGACGCCCACGCCGGAGCAGGAGTGGAAGCAGGCGCCCGAACAGCGCGCCAAGCTGGACGGGCTTTACGAGTGCATCCTCTGCGCCTCCTGCTCGACCGCATGCCCGAGCTACTGGTGGAACTCAGATCGCTATCTCGGCCCGGCGGCGCTGCTGCAATCCTACCGCTGGCTGATCGACAGCCGCGACGAGGCCACCGGCGAACGGCTGGATAAGCTGGAGGATCCCTTCCGGCTCTATCGCTGCCACACCATCATGAACTGCACCAACACCTGCCCGAAGGGGCTCAATCCCGCCGAAGCCATTGGCGAGATCAAGCAGATGATGGTGAAGCGCTCGATCTGAGCGGCGATCTCATGCCATAAAAACGGGCCGCGTCGCGGCCCGTTTTTTTTGAAGCTACGGCAGGCCGGCCGCCACGCGTTCCAGCGCAGCTTCCGGCACCTTCGCTTCGCCACGGTCCTTGCAGACATCCCAATCTGCGCGGGTGCACGCGAGGTTGCACCCGGACCTGTCTGGCCTCGCGTTATCTTCGCATCAATACGCGCATGGCTTGCTCCAAATCTTCCGAAAGCGGAGATGGGGAACGAACCGGGCACGTTCAAGGTGTTGTGCGCTTTTGCCGCTATTCTGCTAATAATTCGCGTACGAATTTGCAGGCGAGCGGATGACTTATGGCAGAGGGAAACAACGGTTGGCCATTAAATCGACTCTACCAATTCATTCCCATTTAATCTGCTAGATTGCTTTGGTGTGCTGCTTCGGGAGGTTGTCGAAATGAAGAATACGAGCGCCATCCCGCTTTTGATTTTCATCCTGATTTTTGGCGCGGGCGTCGGCCTGGCTTATTCCGGTCTTGCCACCTCCGACGGTCCGGCGGCCCTCGGCCTGACGCTCGGGTCGTTCGTCGTGGCGGTCGTCGTTGCCTCGGCAACCAAGATCGCAAATCAATGGGAGCGGACGATCGTTCTGCGGCTAGGCAGATTCGTTGCCATGAAAGGACCGGGGCTGTTCTTCATAATCCCGGTCGTCGATACCGTGCCCTACTGGATCGACATTCGCGTGATCACCACGTCGTTCAAGGCCGAGAAAACGCTCACCAAGGACACTGTGCCCGTCGATGTCGATGCGGTGCTGTTCTGGAAGGTCTTGGATCCGCAAAAGGCGGCGCTGGATGTCGCGGACTACAGATCCGCCATCAGTTGGGCGGCGCAAACGGCCTTGCGCGATGTCATCGGCAAGACGGAGCTTTCGGAGATGCTCGAAGGCCGGGAGAAGATCAGCAACGAACTTCGCAAGATCATCGACGAACGCACCGAACCTTGGGGCATCAACGTCATCTCGGTCGAGGTCAAGGATGTCCTCATCCCTCCCGGGCTGGAGGACGCGATGTCGATGCAGGCCCAGGCGGAGCGGGAACGTCAGGCCAGAGTCATCCTCGGCGATTCGGAACGCCAGATCGCGGAGAAGTTCGAACAGGCGGCGAAGACCTATGTCGGCAATCCCACTGCGCTTCACTTGAGGGCCATGAATATGCTCTACGAAGGCCTCAAGGAAAATTCGACCATTATCCTCGTGCCCAGCAGCGCCGTGGACACGATGCAGTTGGGCGGGGTGGCCGGCGTTACGGCTATGGCAACGGAACTGGCCAGACAGACGGCGAATCCGGGGACGGCAAAAGCAGTCGGCCCAGCAAGCGGGGACGACGAATAGGGTACCCGTAGATGCTGGGTCGGAGCAGATCTCTCAAAATCACTCTAACCCCGATTCCTTTGTAGAAGACATGGGCCCTTCCGCAGCCGTTCCTTACGGCGAAATCGAGAAGGTCATCGTGCGGAAGTCGAACACCACTGCGGAATAGGACGCCAGAACGTCCTCGCCGAGGCGGGCGGCTTCGCCGGTTTTGGGCTCCGCGGCGATGTCCAGATTCTTGAGCCGCAACGGCTGGCCGGCGAGTGTCAGTTCGGCTTTCGGCACGCGACGAATTTCCTGTTCCACGACGCCGCCGACACCGCCGATCTTGCGCTTGGCCTTGACGATGCCGGTGCGGTCGGCGGCCGAGAGCAGCGAAACGGCATTGTCGTACAGATAGCTTATATCGGCACCGCTATCGAATTGGGCCGCCCAGCGCCCGCACGGACCTTGCAGCGGAACCGCAATGCCGTTGGGATGCCAGAGCATCGGCACGGCGCCCGGGAACACGTGCGGCGCAGCGCTGCCAAGCGCCAGCCATTTGTCGTGATCGAGCCAGGCGATGCGGCCGAAATCCGCCAGCGCATACAGGCTCAGGATGAAGGGCAGCGAGATGGTTTCCTTGCCGGCCGTAATGGTGAGCTGCGCATCGGGCAACACCAGCACGGGGATGTTCCGCACCACCGCATCGCCGAGTTTCACTTCGGGAATGAGACCGATCTGACCGGAGACGGGGGCGGTGGTGCTATCGACGTGGCGCGAGGCCCCCAACAGTTTCACCTGCGCCGCCTTTGCCACGCTCTGCATCATCACCGAAACCTGTGCGCCGGTATCAGCGATCGCCATGCCGTGATACACGCCGGCCGTGACCGGCACATGTACGCCCTTCGTCACCGGCAGGCGCGCAGAGCCGTGCGCGCGCGGCAGCGGCTGGTCGGCGACCAACTTCACGATCGCCAGCGTGTTCGCATCGCCGCCATGCGCATTGAGTGCAATGGCCTTTTTGCAGTCGGCAATGGCTCTGGTGTACTGCGACGTGTGGTATTCGAAGTCGCAGAGGAACGACCAGTCGTCATAGGCATCGGCAGGCGGCGGGGCGCGCTTCAGGCGCGCGCGCAGCCGTTCCACGGCGGTCTTCTGCCCCGACCAGGCGTCGAGATAAAGCGCGGTGTCGGCGTTCAGCCCGGCGCGCGGCGCGAAAAAATCGGGGCTGCCGGCTGCCTGGGCCGGCCCGGCAAGGATGACGAGCACGATAAGAACGCTGGCGAAGCGAAACATGAGAAGTGACCGGTTTGGCAACCCGGAAATCATATTACAGAAAAAAATTATCGCAATTCAATAATTGTTGCCTTGTGGACCGGCCCGGAAAACGGTCGCAGACGGCGCGCCCGTGACTACATGAATGCCAGGGATAAAGCCGCGTCAGACGCCCGCCGCGTTGCCGGCACGGCGGCGCAGGGCACTCCACAGGACCGCCGTTCCCGCCCGCGTCAGCCAGCTCTGCGCGCGCGCGCCGCAGGCCTTGGCCACCATCTGCACCAGCTTCTTGATATGCGGGCGGCGGTAGAACGAGGTCGCCGTCCGATTGTAGAGCCGGGCAAACTTGGCGCGGTCGTAGGGAATCTTCGCCTCGTCGGCGCGCGAGACATTGGCGCAGTAATAGGCGTAGGCCAGTTCGTCGTCATCCGCCTCGTTGATGCGCGTGAAGGCGATCCAGAGCTTCTTCCACACCGGCAGCTCGGCCTCGGTTTCGTTGGCGAGGGTTTCAAGGAACAGGCGGTAATGGCGGAACTCGTCCGCAGCGATGCGCCCGGCGATCTCCTGCAGCACCGGCTCCTCGCAGAGGTCGCGGATGGCGCTGTAATAGGAAGAGGTGCCGCACTCCACCACGCAGCGCGTGATCACTTCGCCACGGCGGCTGCCGCGGATGGAGGTGGCGTCGCCGCTGGCGAAATGCTGGGGCTTGTATGCGGTGCGGAAGCGGGCGACGGCATCCTCGAAATTAAATGTCGGATCGGCCATTTCGGCCCAGCGGCCCAGCGCCGCGCCGTGCTGCACTTCTTCAACCTGCCATTGGTCGAGCAACTCGAACACTTCGGGCTGGGCGCCGCGCAAGACGCGCTTCAGGTAGTCGACGTAATCGGGCGCATTGTATTCAACCAGAGAAGCAGCCTTGGCCGCCGCCAAAAAGGTCGGTGTTACCTTGGAGGCGTCGAATTTTGACCACTGGACATCATCCAGCGTCCAGCCGCGCTTGAATACCAGTCCCGTTTTCATGGATTTACCTGTGGTTTGTCTGCCGGCTGCCGAGCGCGATGTTAGCAAATACCATTGAGCCCGCGAACCCCTTTGTTCGCGGGGGAATATCTCGGAATCTTCGCTTTCAGAGCGCGGCGCGCAACTGCTTGAGCGTCTCGAGTGCAGCTACCGCCTTGGTGCGGGCGGCATCGCCCTTGGCCTGGAGGATATCTTCCTCGGCATCGGCGATCTTCCGGTCGAGCGTGGCGGCATCCACGGTGTTCACGGCGATGGCATCTTCGGCCAGCACCGTCACCCGTTCCGCCGTCACTTCGGCAAAGCCCGCGGAGACGAAATAGCGTGCGCCGCTCGCGGAGCCGCCCGTCACCTCGATCACGCCGGGCTTGAGCGTGGAGATCACCGGGGCATGACCCGGCAGCACGCCGAAATAACCGGCTGCGCCGGGCAGGGTGACCATCCCGGCTTCCGCGGAAAGCAGGAGCCGCTCGGGCGAGACGAGGTCGAAGGGGATCATGTCAGCCATACGATTTCCTCATGCTGAGGTGCCGCGTTCGCGGCCCCGAAGCACGCAACAGTTACGCCGCTTCCGCCGCCATCTTCTGGGCCTTCTTCACCGCGTCCTCGATGGTTCCGACCATGTAGAACGCCGCTTCGGGCAGGTGGTCGTACTCGCCGCGCACCACAGCGCCAAAGCTCTTGATGGTGTCGGCCAGATCGACGAATACGCCCGGGAAGCCGGTGAACACTTCGGCCACATGGAAGGGCTGCGAGAGGAAGCGCTCGATCTTGCGCGCGCGCGCCACGATCAGCTTGTCCTCTTCGGAAAGTTCATCCATGCCCAGGATGGCGATGATGTCCTGCAGCGACTTGTAGCGTTGCAGGATCTGCTGCACCTGGCGGGCGACGTTGTAGTGCTCCTCGCCGACGACGCGCGGATCGAGAATGCGCGAAGTTGAGTCCAGCGGGTCCACCGCCGGATAGATGCCTTTTTCCGAGATCGCACGGTTGAGCACCGTGGTGGCGTCAAGATGCGCGAACGAGGTGGCCGGCGCCGGATCGGTCAAATCGTCGGCCGGCACGTAAATGGCCTGTACCGAGGTGATCGAGCCCTTGGTGGTGGTGGTGATGCGTTCCTGAAGCTGGCCCATGTCGGTGGCCAGCGTCGGCTGATAGCCCACCGCCGAGGGAATGCGGCCGAGTAGCGCCGACACTTCCGAGCCCGCCTGCGTGAAGCGGAAGATGTTGTCGATGAAGAACAGCACGTCCTGGCCCTGGTCGCGGAAATATTCGGCGACAGTGAGGCCGGACAGCGCCACGCGCGCGCGGGCGCCCGGCGGCTCGTTCATCTGGCCGAACACCAGGGCGCATTTGCTGCCCTCGGTGGAGCCCTTCTTGGGATCCTTGTTCACGCCGGACTCGATCATCTCGTGATAGAGATCGTTGCCCTCGCGGGTACGCTCGCCGACGCCGGCGAATACCGAGAAGCCGCCATGCTTCTTGGCAACGTTGTTGATGAGTTCCTGAATCAGCACGGTCTTGCCCACGCCGGCGCCGCCGAACAGGCCGATCTTGCCGCCGCGCGAATAGGGCGCGAGCAGATCGACGACCTTGATGCCGGTGACGAGCACCTGCGCTTCGGTAGACTGTTCCACGAAGGGCGGGGCTTCGGCGTGGATCGGGCGACGGGCTTCGAACTTGACCGGGCCGGCTTCGTCCACCGGCTCGCCGATCACGTTCATGATGCGGCCGAGCGTACCATCGCCGACGGGCACGGTGATGGCCGAGCCGGTGTCCACCACCTTCTGGCCGCGCACCAGACCTTCAGTCGAGTCCATGGCGATGGCGCGCACCGTGGATTCACCCAGATGCTGGGCCACTTCGAGCACCAGGCGCTGGCCGTGATTTTCGGTTTCGAGCGCGCTCATGATGTTGGGCAGCGCGCCTTCGAACTGCACGTCCACCACCGCACCCATCACCTGGGCGACGCGGCCTTCCTTGTTGCTGGTCATCGCATTCATGGTCCTAACTCCGTTCAGAGCGCTTCGGCGCCCGAGATAATTTCAATCAATTCCTTGGTGATCATGGCCTGGCGGGTGCGGTTGTATTCCAGCGTCAGCCGGTCAATCACTTCGCCGGCGTTGCGCGTGGCCGAGTCCATCGCGCTCATCTTGGCGCCGAATTCGCCGGCGACGTTTTCGAGCAGCGCCCGGAAAATCTGCACGCTGACATTGCGCGGCAGCAACTCGGCGAGAATTTCAGCCTCGTCCGGCTCGTAATCATAGACCGTGCCCTTGTTGTCTTCGGCCGCGGCTTCGACCGGGGCGGGGATCAGCCGCTGGGTGGTCGGCACCTGGCTGATGACCGACTTGAAGCGCGAATAGACCAGGGTGCAGACGTCGAACTCGCCCGCCTCGAACATCTCCAGAACGCGGGCGCCGATCTTGGCGGCATCGGCAAAACCGATGCGCTTGATGCCCATGAAATCGACGGTGTCGAGGATCATGGCGCCGTACTGGCGGCGGAGCTGGTCGCGCCCCTTGCGGCCGACGCAGAGGATCTTCACCGCCTTGCCTTCACGCAAGAGGCTTTCGATCGTCTGGCGCGCCAGGCGCACGATGTTGGAGTTGAAGCCGCCGCACAGGCCGCGGTCGGCGGTGGCGACGATCACCAGATGCGTATCGTCCTTGCCGGTGCCGGCCAGCAGCTTCGGCCCGCCGCTATTAGCTTTTGCGGCGGAAGCGAGGCCGGTGATCACCGTGCCCATCTTCTCGGCATAGGGGCGGGCGGCTTCGGCGGCTTCCTGCGCACGGCGCAGCTTCGAGGCCGCCACCATCTGGTTGGCCTTGGTGATCTTGCGCGTCGCCTTGACGCTCGCGATCCGCTTTCGGAATGTGACGAGACTCGGCATCGAGCAGCCCGATCCTTACGCGAAAGCCTGGGAGAAACCGTCGAGGATTTCCTTCAGCTTGCCTTCGATGGCCGGCGTCAGCGACTTCTCGGTGCGGATGGCAGCCAGCGTATCGGCGTGCTTGGCGCGCATCAGGCGCAGCAGCTCCGCTTCGAAGCGACCGATGTCGGCCACCGCCAGCTTGTCGAGATAACCGCGCATGCCGGCGAACAGCGAGATCACTTCTTCCTCGACCGGGAAGGGCGTGTATTGCGGCTGCTTCAGCAGCTCGGTCAGGCGGGCGCCGCGGTTGAGCAGGCGCTGCGTCGCCGCATCGAGGTCGGAGCCGAACTGCGCAAAGGCCGCCATTTCGCGGTACTGCGCCAGCTCCAGCTTGATCGAGCCGGAGACCTGCTTCATCGCCTTGATCTGCGCCGAGGAACCCACGCGCGACACCGAGATGCCGACGTTCACCGCCGGGCGGATGCCCTGGAAGAACAGGTCGGTTTCAAGGAAGATCTGCCCGTCGGTGATCGAGATCACGTTGGTGGGGATGTAGGCCGAAACGTCGTTGGCCTGGGTTTCGATGACCGGCAGCGCCGTCAGCGAGCCGCCGCCATTGTCGTTGTTCAGCTTGGCCGCGCGCTCAAGCAGGCGGGAATGCAGATAGAACACGTCGCCCGGATAGGCCTCGCGTCCCGGCGGACGGCGCAGCAGGAGCGACATCTGGCGATAGGCCACGGCCTGCTTGGAAAGGTCATCGTAGATGATGAGGGCGTGCATGCCATTGTCGCGGAACCACTCGCCCATCGCGCAGCCGGCGAAGGGCGCCAGGAACTGCAGCGGCGCCGGCTCGGAGGCCGTGGCGGCGACGACGGTGGTGTATTCCATGGCGCCGGCGTCTTCGAGCGTCTTGACGATCTGGGCGACGGTCGAGCGCTTCTGGCCGATGGCGACGTAGATGCAGTAGAGCTTCTGCTTCTCGTCTCCCGAAGCGTTGATCGCCTTCTGGTTGATGATGGTGTCGATGGCGATGGCGGTCTTGCCGGTCTGGCGGTCACCGATGATGAGTTCGCGCTGGCCGCGGCCGATCGGGATCAGGCTGTCGATGGCCTTCAGGCCGGTCTGCATCGGCTCGTTCACCGATTTGCGCGGAATGATGCCCGGAGCCTTCACGTCAACGCGGCGGCGTTCGGCGATGTTGGTCAGTTCGCCCTTGCCGTCGATGGGATTGCCGAGCGGATCAACGACGCGGCCCAGCAGGCCCTTGCCCACCGGGGTTTCCACGATGGCGCCGGTACGCTTGACAGTGTCGCCTTCCTTGATGGTGGCGTCGGAGCCGAAGATCACCACGCCGACATTGTCGGTTTCCAGGTTGAGGGCCATGCCCTTGATGGCGCCCGGAAACTCGACCATCTCGCCGGCCTGCACATTGTCGAGGCCGTAGACGCGGGCGATACCGTCACCGACGGAGAGAACCTGGCCGACTTCGCTGACCTCGGCTTCGGCGCCAAAGTTCTGGATTTCGCGCTTGAGGATCGCGGAAATCTCGGCGGGCTGGATGTTCATGTCTTCGTTCCTTCAGTCACATTCCGGTTTTGTGTTCTGCGGCGTTCGCCGCACACTATTCAGGCGCCGCGCATCGCGGTGCGTAATCCGTTGAGCTTGGTGCGCAGGCTGGAGTCGATCATGCGCGAACCCACGCGCACCACCAGGCCACCCAGGAGGCCCGGATCGACACGGGCGTCGAGCCGCGCCTCGCGGCCGAGCCTGGCCTTGAGCACATTTTTCAGTTCGGTGGTTTCCGCGTCGGTGAGCGGGCGGGCAGAGGTCACTTCAGCGGTCACTTCGCCGCGGCGGCGGGCCACCAGCGCCTCGAACGCGCGGATGACGTCGGCCAGCGCGAACAGGCGGCGCTTGGAGGCCAGCGTCAGCACAAAGCGACGCGTCAGCGGCGCGGCTTCCATGCGATTGAGGATGGCGTCCATGCCCTTCTTCTGCTCGTCGCGGCTGAACACCGGTGCGCGCACCAGGCGCGCCAGATCGGCGCTTTGCGCAATCATGGCCTTGAGGGCGGCAAGGTCTTTTTCCACCGTCTCGACCGCTTTGGTTTCGACAGCCAGTTCGAAAACCGCCGAGGCATAGCGCCCGGCCAGTCCCGTGTTTTGGCCCGCATTGAGGGGTTCTTCAGTAGCCACCCGCGCCCCGCCTCTCGTTCCGGTTCCCGGCCGCGTACCGGAACCTTTGCTTAACTAATTGATTCACCGAAGAATTTAATTCGCACGGACGAATCTTAATGCCCGCGCGCGAGGCAATTAGCATGGGCGGTTCGCGGGCGCAACAATGTGACAGCCGTTCCAAATGTCGCGGGAAGATGTGTTCACGGCTGGTGGGCGGATAGGCTTCCTCCGAAACCTGCCCAGCAAATCGGCGTTTGGCCATCTGCCCGGAATCCGGGCATGATGCCGCGTTGTTTGGCAGCTTTCTGTCTGCATATTAGGCAGACAAGACATGACATTGCGCGGGGCCTGCCCGCGGCAAATCCAAGAGGGGACTATGATCAACGGGGCGGATACCGCGTGGCTGATGACCTCGTCGGTGCTGGTGCTGCTGATGACGCTGCCGGCGCTGGGCTTTTTCTACGCCGGGCTGGTGCAGGCCAAGAATGTGCTGTCGGTCTTCATCCAGTGCATCGCCATCGCCGGCATGGTGTCGCTGCTCTGGTTTGCGCTGGGCTACAGCCTGGCGTTTTCGGGTTCCGGCGCCTGGCTCGGCAATCTGGATGCCGCTTTCCTGGGGAATCTGACGCGCGGCGCGCTTCATCCCGGCAGCGGGGTGCCCGAAAGCGTGTTCCTGATGTTCCAGATGACCTTCGCCATCATCACCCCGGCGCTGATCATCGGCGCCTATGTCGAGCGCATCCGCTTTTCCGCCGTGCTGCTATTTTCGGGCCTGTGGCTGCTGACGGTTTATGCGCCGGTGACGCATTGGGTGTGGGGCGGCGGCTGGTTGGCCACGCGCGGCGTGCTCGATTTCGCCGGCGGCATCGTGGTGCATGTGACGGCCGGCGTCTCCGCGCTGGTGGTGGCCTGGGTGCTGGGGCCGCGGCGCGGCTTTCCCTCGAGCGTGCATCCGCCCCATGCCCCGTGGATGGTGATGGTGGGCGCTTCGCTCTTGTGGGTGGGCTGGTTCGGCTTCAATGCCGGTAGCGCCATCGCCGCAGGCGCCGATGCGGGCATGACGATGCTGGCCACGCATCTGGCCGCGGCCACCGCAACGATCGTCTGGATCGCCATCGAATGGATCAAGTACGGCAAGCCCAGCCTGGTGGGCGCGGTCACCGGCACCATCGCGGGGCTGGCGACGATCACGCCCGCCTCCGGCTATGTGGGGCCGATGGGCGCGGTGGCGCTCGGCCTAGCCGGCGGCATCATCTGCTACGGCGCGGTGGTGGTGGTGAAGAAACGCTTCGGCATCGACGATTCGCTCGACGTTTTGGGCGTCCACGGTGTCGGCGGGGCGACGGGCACGCTGCTCTTGCCGTTCATGGCGTTGCTCGGTTCGGGCGGGCTGCCCGAGGCGTTGCACGGCGGCGTGTTGCACCAGTTCGGAATCCAGATTCTGGGCGTGGTGACGGTTGCGGTGTGGTCCGCAGCGGCGAGCTACGCCATCATCAAGCTGGCGCAGGCGAGCGTTGGCCTGCGGGTGGAGCGCGACGAGGAAATCCAAGGCCTGGATTTCGCCTCGCATGGCGAAACCGCCTATCACACCGGCGTATAAGATAAAGGGAGACGCCATGAAGTTCATCATCGCCATCGTGCAGCCACATCGCCTCGATGTCGTGCGCGAGGCCCTGCAGGCCATCAACATCGACGGCATGACCGTGACCGAAGTGCGCGGCTACGGGCGGCAGAAGGGCCACAAGGAAATCTACCGCGGCGCCGAATACGCCATCGCCTTCGTGCCCAAGCTGAAGATCGAGGTCGCCGTCGCCAGCGAGCGCGCTGACGAGGTGGTCGCCGCCATCCAGAACGCGGCGCGTACCGGCAAGGTGGGCGATGGCAAGATCTTCGTGCTCGACCTGCTCGCCGCGGTGCGCGTGCGCACCGGCGAGACGGACGCGCTGGCGCTGTAGGATCGGGACAAGCCTTCGCTAACCAGTTCCGTCAGCGCGGCATTAATTGCCGTGCGCGCATGATTCCTCCGCAGGGCAGGGAGCGCAATCATGAAACATGCGGGAACTGGCATACCGTCCGGGCGGCCGAGCTG
>JAGWZW010000009.1 GCA_018971835.1 Alphaproteobacteria bacterium | reverse complement strand
CGCGGCCAGCGCCGCGGCCCAAACGGCTCAAGCCGCCGATGTGGATCCATCGGGCGTTTCGATCGGCGGCGGGGGAGGGGATGCGCTTCGGCTTGACCCGGCGCGCGATCCCAATGCGCAGGGCCGCAAGTTGGATTTTCTCGACAGCAAAACGGACACCGGCATCTACAATCCGCACGCCCTGCAGAAACCCGTCTCGCCTTACGAACTTTTGGCCGGAACGGTGATTTCCGCCAGCCTGATCACCGGGCTCGATTCGGATCTGCCGGGACTGGTGGTGGCGCAGGTCACGGAAAACGTTTTCGACACCGTGACCGGCCGTACTTTGCTCGTCCCGCAAGGCGCGCGGCTCATCGGGACCTATGACAGCGTGGTGGCCTTTGGCCAGAGCCGGGCGCTGGTGGTCTGGCGGCGCATCATCATGCCGGATGGCTCTTCCATCGAGATCGACAATCTGCCGGCCACCGATGCGCAGGGCTATGCCGGGCTCGAGGATCAGATCGATTACCACACCTGGACCCTGCTCAAGGGTATTGCGCTCTCGACGCTGCTGGGCGTGGGCACGCAGGCCAGTTTCGGCAGCAACAACAGCAACCTCGTCGAAGCCATCCGCCAATCGACCCAGGAAAGCACCAATCAGGCCGGACAGAAGATCGTTGAGAAGGATCTGGATATCCAGCCCACCATCAAGGTCCGCCCGGGCTGGCCGCTCCGCGTTGTGGTCAGCAAGGACATCGTGTTCCGCCAGCCTTATGAAGGATGACGCCATGGCCGATCTCAGACTTCATCGCCTGCCGGATCGTGTGCCGGTCAAGCTCACCGTTACGGTGGAGCCGGATCTGCACAAGGCACTGCTCGTCTATGCCGAGCTCTATCGCGAAACCTATGGCGAGCAGGAACCGGTCCAGTCCCTCATCCCGTACATGCTGCGCGAATTCCTGGACGCCGACCGCGGCTTCGCCAAGGCGGCAAAAGCGCGAAGCGCGAGCGGCGGCGCAGCTGTCCCGTCGTCGCGGGCCCGGGCGTCACGCAGGCGACCCTCGACCGAATCACCTTCGACGCCGAGCTGAAAGGATCGTGTCATGGCTGTGATCGGAACCTTTACACCTGCACCGGACGGAGGATGGACGGGGACCATCCAGACGCTGACCATCGCCGTCAAGGCGCGCATCGTGCCCAACGACAACCGCGAGAACGATCAGGCGCCGGCTTTCCGCATCTTTGCCGGCAAGAGCGAGCTCGGTGCAGCCTGGCGGCAGCGTTCGAATGCCGATCCGCCGCGGGAGTATTTCAGCGTGAAGCTCGACGACCCGGCACTACCGGAAGGGATTTCGGCCGCTTTGTTCGAGAACGAGGATGGCAAGGAGGCCCAGCTCGTGTGGAGCCGGAGACGGGCGGAATGAAGGGCTCAACCGCCATCGAGCGCACCACTTCGGGTCGTGTGCATGATCATGTCGAGGAGCGAGTTAGTGAGCCCCGATTCGGCACTGTTCGGACCGCCTGTAAAATCATCGGCGGCGAGGAGCGGCCGATCCACCGCGCGACGTATTACCGTGGGGTGAAGGCGGGCATCTTCCCCGCGCCTGAGCATCCCAGCCCCGGCATCGCACGGGTCGATCTGGACAAGCTCGCCGCCATGCTCACTGGGCGGTAGGGTGCCTGCCGTGAACAATTTGTATTCTGTTCACGGGCGCGGAGTTGGAATGCCAGTCCAAGATTCCGGCATATATGCCAAACAACCAAGCAAATCTCAAGCAGGCGATACATTCATATTACTGATTTCACTATATAAATTATGATTTCTTGCAAATTCGCGCCCTATGCGCGATATTGCAAGGCATGATTCCAAGACACCTCAAACCCACTCTTGAAGATCGGCTCCGGCAGTTTCCGGCCGTGGCGCTTCTCGGTCCGCGTCAATCGGGAAAAACTACTCTCGCCTTGGAATTGGCTGAAGAGCGCGGCGACAAAGCCATCTATCTCGATCTTGAAAATCCGGCCGACCGCCGCCGCCTCGACGATCCGGTAGCGTATCTGCGCGCGCAGCGCGGGCGCTTGGTCATTCTCGACGAGATACATCGCATTCCCGAAATCTTCGCCGTGCTGCGAAGCGAAATCGATGCACGTCGGCGTGGCGGAGAGAAAGCCGGGCAATTCCTCATCCTTGGATCAGCAGCGCTTGATCTGCTACGGCAATCCTCCGAGAGCCTCGCCGGTCGTATCAGCTTCCTCGAATTGATGCCGTTCCAGCCGCAAGAGGTTCTTCCGATAGCTGGCGCCGACGCAGCCGATAAACTATGGCTGCGCGGCGGATTTCCGAGCAGCTTTCTCGCGGACAGCGATCATGAGAGCAACCTATGGCGGGCCGCGTTCATCCGCTCCTATCTCGAACGGGACATTCCGCAATTCGGCGTGCGCGTGCCTGCGGAAACAATCGAGCGCTTCTGGACCATGCTGGCACACACGCAAGGCGGCCTGTTTAACGCCCAACGCCTCGCACAAAGCCTCGGCGTTGGTTGGCACGCTGTCTCGCATTATCTCGGGCTGCTGGTGGATTTGCTGCTGGTACGGCGCTTGTCGCCGTGGACGGCCAATATCGGCAAGCGGCTCGTCAAGTCGCCCAAAATCTATTTGCGCGATTCCGGCCTGCTGCATTCGCTGCTGAATTTGCCGACGCTCAATGACGTGCTCGGCCATCCTGTCGCCGGTGTGAGTTGGGAGGGATTTGCGATAGAAGCCGTCATCGCCGCCGCACCCGATGGAACTAAACCCTATTTTTATCGCTCGGCGGCGGGCCACGAGATCGATCTTGTGCTCGAATTGTCTGCGTCCCGCCGTTGGGCGTTCGAGTTCAAGAAATCGCTCGCGCCGAGCGTAGAGAAAGGATTTCACGTCGGCTGCGCCGATATCGAGGCAGAACGCAAGATGCTTGTCTATCCGGGACGCGATTCATATCCGGGTGCGGGCGGCGTGGAAATCGTGACGCTGCTTGACGCCATAGCCGCCGCCGGAAATGCCGATGCAAAGGCATCAAAGCCATGATGAATATGGTCTGTCCCCAGCAGCCAAGGCCGCGATTCCCCGATAAATACAGTTTGCATTCTGTTCACACATGACGCGCCATTCGTAATTGTGCTTTGCGTGCGCCCTTGGCGTCCATACGCCACGGATTAGGACGAGGCGCCGCCGACTGTTGAACGAGATCTTTCGTTACCCAGGCTTTTGGGCTGTTCGCGCTTTCCTGCCGCGGCCGGTGTTTGGCCCGCGCGCGGAAGTTCCCAGACAGTAGCGCTCCCAAGCCTGCATCATGGCACGCCGGCGCTCTAGAGCGTCGCCGCGGCGGTAGGCGTTCTCGCTTTCGTCGCCCACAATATGGCCAAGTGCATGCTCGGCAAGCTCGCGTGGATAATCGGTCTTGTCGCCCACCCAATCGCGAAATGTTGAGCGGAAGCCATGCACAGTATAGGCCTGTCCGTAGAGGCCTTTCAGTAATTCGTACATGGCGGCATTGGACAAATACGCAGGAGCATCTCTTTTGCGCGGCGGTCGTACGCCGTGAGCGGGCCTGCGGAAGATGAAGCCGCCGCCTTCCACCGGCCATAGCTCGCGCACGATCTCACACGCTCGCGGCACGAGTGCGATACGCAGCTCTTTGCCGGTTTTGGTGCGGTCGGATGGGATTTTCCAAATGGCTGCATGGAGGTCGAACTCATCGGCGAGTGCACAGATCACTTCGCCTGTGCGCGTCGCAGTCAGGATCGTGAATTCGAGCGCCCGCGCACTCACATCGCTGCGGGCCCGCAGTTTTGCCATCAAGACCGGCACATCACTCGCGACCATCGCTTTCTGGTGGCCGCGGGTTAGTTTCTTGGGCTTGGAGAGAAGGTGGGAGAGGTGGCCGCGCCAGCGCGCGGGATTTTCTCCCTCACGCAGACCTGCAGCCTTGGCGGCATCGAGCACGCGCTCGATCCGGCCCCGCAGGCGTGAGGCTGTCTCCGGCTTCCCTGCCCACAGGGGCTTCAGAACCTCAAGTACGTCTTGTGTGCCGATCTCGGCCAGCACCTTCAGCCGAAGGGGGGCGGCATGAACCTGAAGCGTCATCCGCCATTGGGCGATGTGCTTGTCATTTTTCCAAGCGGCCGAATGATCGTCGATATACCGATCGGCGAAGGCGCCAAAGGTCTCCAAGCCGTCGATCGCGCGAGCGGTGCGGCGCTCGCCGATGGGATCGACGCCCTGTCGCAAGGTCTCTCGGGCTCGCTCCGCGGCGGCACGAGCGTCAGCCAAACCGATAGATGCGGCCGGACCGAGCCCCATCTCGCTGCGCTTGGTGCCGCGACGGAAGACGAACACCCACCGCCGGACACCCCGGGTATCGATCCGCAGGTACAGGCCGTCGCCATCCGCGTGCCAGCCGGGTGTCTTGAGCGTTGCGACTTGCCGCGCCGTGAGGCGCTTGGATTGCCTCGCCATCTCGGTCCTAACTTCGGTCCTAACATCGGCGTGCGCTTGGGTGCGACCCCGCGCGACACCATGCGACGCCTCAGCGTCCATAATGGCTGTATTTTCAACGTATTATTGGGAATATTGCAACCCGGCGCGACAACCTGAAACTTGGCGCGACACCGTGCTGGCGGACAGGGAGGGATTCGAACCCTCGAAACGGCTCATCACCGTTTACACACTTTCCAGGCGTGCGCCTTCAACCGCTCGGCCACCTGTCCGTAAGCCTTCGGGGGTGGTCCCCCCTCGGAAGGGCCGGGACTATACCGGCTTGGGCCCCGGCGGCAAGAACCCTGGCCAAGAATTTGTGGTTCCGCACGATGCGGCTGCGCCCGGCCGCAGGATCGGGCCGCAGGTTGGGGGCGCAGGATCGGGCCGCCGGCTGCAGCATCCGCCGGGCCAGCCCGGCCGTCAGTTGGTACCGATGATGCCGCCCGGCACGCCCAGGTCGCGCTTGGCCGCCACGATCGAGATGGTGAAACCGGCCACCACGTCAAACAGCGTCATCATCACCAGGAAGAAGAAGGGCGAGGTGGCGAAGGCCGGCAGCACGATGAATTCCACCAGCGCAATCACGAACACGAGCATGGAGAGCGCGTGGTTGAGCACCTCGATGGCGGTGGTGCGCGTCGCCTTGACCACTTCCACGAACAGCAGGCAGAGCCCGACCACAACCACCAGATCGCCGATCGAAAAGGTCCACGGCGCGTGGGAGAACATCTGCACGGTCACGCCCAGTTGCAGCAGGTGGTCGGTGCCGGCGGCGGCGAACATGTGGACCGCGGCAATCAGGTTGTAGAAGACGATGGCAAGCAGCAGCAGTGGAAACCAGCGAAGCACGGCAAACCCTCCCAAAAGCCCGGTACCAGACTGTACCATAATGGGGCGAAACTGGGGCGGGGAGCCTGCACGCCCATGACAGCTTGGTTAATGGACCGTGGGCACCTTGTCTTGCGGCCGCATCGGCTGGTTACTTCAGGCCGCCGGCTCGCCCGGTCCGGCCGCCGCGGCCCGCAGTTGCGCGCGTTCGCGGAAGATCAGAAAGAGGTTACGGCTGTAGACGATCAGCCCGGTCGCCTGGCCGGTGATGAAGACCGGGTCCGCGCGATAGATCGCATAGGCCAGCATCACCGCGCCGCCAGCGGTGCTGCAATACCAGAAGCTGATGGGGATGACGCTGCGGCCCGCCATCTCGCTCTTGAACCACTGCAGGATGAAGCGGGCGGCGAACAGCGCCTGGCCGAGAAAGCCAATCGTCAGCCACACATGATCGACCGTGAACCATCTGAAAAACGAAGCAGGCATCAAAGTTCTCTGGTTTCGATGGCGCCGCCGCGGAAGCGCCGTTGCAGCCAGCGCACGCCGAGAAGATCGCTGATCCCGACCAGCGCCCGGTCCCATACGCCGTATTTCGAGGCGCCGTGGGTCCGCGCCCGATGCGCCACATCGACATAGCGCACTTCATAGCCTTCGCGCAGCATCAGCGCGATCAGATAGCGATGGATGTGGTCGAAATAGGGCAGGGCGAGGAAGGCCTCGCGGCGAAAGGCCTTGAGGCCGCAGCCGGTGTCCGTGGCGCCATCGTTCAGCAGCCGGTTGCGCAAACGGTTGCCGAGGCGGGAGGCCCAGCGTTTGGCTAGCGTGTCCTGGCGGCGGCGGCGCACGCCCGCCACCAGGCCGAGTTCAGGGCCCGTCTCGCGGAAGACCGCAAGCAGACGGGGGATGTCGGCCGGGTCGTTCTGGCCGTCACCATCCAATGTCACCACGATTTCGGCGCGGGCGGCGCGTACGCCGGTGCGCACGGCGCGGCTCTGGCCGGCATTGCGGCCATGTTGGATCACGCGCAGGCCCGGGATGTCGCCGCGCAGGTGGATGAGCATCTCGGCGGTGGCGTCCGCGGAACCGTCGTCGATAAAGATGATTTCGGCAGCGCCGGCGCCAACCACGGCCGCGGCGATCTCGCGCGCCAGCGGGATCACGTTTTCGGCCTCGTCCTTGACCGGGACGATCACAGACAGGGCCGGGGTCATGGCGTGGTTCCGTTCCGTCGCATAGTCCAATAGAATCTCGGTTGCGGCTGCGCTCTCCCGGTATCGCAGGCCGATCGGGACCAAGCGTTCGAACGCCGCGCGGGCCTTATACAGGCCATAGGCGGTGAGAAACAGGCCTGTGCCAAACCGGCGCATTGGGGCAGTGTCCGTTCAACGATTCCCTGTCGTCCCGAGCGGCATTCAAAAGGCGTTCCAACGATGAGCCCTGCCATGAGCGATGCGGCCCTCGCTCCGCCCAAGCCGGTGCTGCCGGCCGGGCTGGCCCGTCACCCCTTCGCCGTGCTCCTGCTGCTGTGTTTGGTCGCCTGGCTGCCAGGGGTTTTCAGCCTGCCGCCGATGGACCGGGATGAGGCACGCTTCGCCCAGGCCTCCAAGCAGATGGTCGAGAGCGGCAATCTGGTCGATATCCGCTTCGGCAAAGCCCCGCGCTACAAGAAGCCGATCGGCATCTACTGGCTGCAGGCGGCCGCCACCAGGCTGTTCGGCGCGCCGCCCTATCGCGAAATCTGGACCTATCGCCTGCCGTCGCTGCTGGGTGCGCTATTCGCGGTGTTCCTGGCCTACTGGTCGGTGCGCGCGCTCGCCCCGCCGGAGGCGGCGCTGATTGCGGCGGCGCTGCTGGCCCTGACGCTGGCCCTGGGAGCGGAAGCGCGCCTGGCCACCACCGACGCCGTACTGCTCGCCACCGTGGTAGCGGCGCAGGGCGTGCTGCTGCGCCTCTATCTCGCGGCGCAGGGTTCGCTGTTCCAGCCGCCGCCGGGATCGGGGCTGGCGATGGCCGGCTGGGTGGCACTCGCCGCCGGCATTCTCGTCAAGGGGCCGGTGATCCTCGGGATCGCCGGGCTGACGGTGGCGGTGCTGCTGTTGTGGGAGCGCGAGGCGCGCTGGCTCGCCACCGCACGGCCGCTGCCCGGCGTGCTGCTGCTGCTGGCGCTGGTGCTGCCGTGGCTGGTCGCCATCGGCATCCAGAGTCACGGGCAGTTCTATCAACGGGCGCTGGGCCACGATTTTGCGGCCAAACTGGCGGGCGGGCAGGAGAGCCACGGCGCGCCGCCGGGCTATTATCTGCTGCTGTCCACGCTGACGCTGTGGCCGGCGACGCTGTTCGTGCTGCCCGGGCTCGGCGCGGCGTGGGCGCGGCGGCGCGAACCGGCGATACGGTTTTTACTGGCGTGGACAATCGGTTGCTGGCTGATGTTCGAGCTGGTTCCCACCAAGCTGCCGCACTACATACTGCCGGTCTATCCGGCGTTGACGGTGTTCGCAGCCCTATGGCTGACCGGCGGCGCCGAGGAGACACGCGCGACCCGGATACTCCGTTGGATCGCGGCCGTGCAGTTTGCCGTCGGTGTGGTGGCGATCGCGACGGCCCTGGTCATCCTGCCGGGTCGATACGGCAGCGGCATGCCGGCATGGATCATGGTCCTTGCCGCGGTGGGCGCGGCCAGTGGCCTTGGTGCAGCCACGCTGTTGCTGGCGAAACGGCGCTGGCCGGCGCTCGGGGCGGCGGCGCTGTCGGCGCTAATTTTTTATCCGCTGCTGATGTGGGGTGTGGCGCCACGGCTGACGCAAATCTGGCTCAGCCCGCGCGTGGCGGCGTGGGTGGCAAAGCACCGTGCGCCGGGCGATCCGCCGGTGGTGACGGCCGGCTATGACGAGCCCAGCCTTGTCTTCCTGCTTGGCACGGATACGCGAATCGAAACCGGCAGCAGCGCCGCCGATGCTGCCGCCGCGACCGGCGGCCTGGCGCTGATCGACGCCAAACAGCGCGCGGCCTTTCTTGCCCGCCTCGCTGCTGACAAAGGCGAGGCGCGGGCCGTCGACGAACTCTCTGGCCTCAATTATTCGACCGGCCGCAAGGAACAGATCACGCTTTACCGGGTGACGCCGGCGCAATGACTGCGAAAGCGCACAGCGGGTTCGCAGCCGTGCTGGCGATTGTGGCGGCGTTGACGGCTCTGCGGGTGGCGCTCTTGGTGCTGACGCCGCTGCAGCTCTATCCCGACGAGGCGCAATATTGGTGGTGGGCGCAAAGCCCGGCGCTCGGCTATTTCTCCAAGCCGCCGATGATCGCCTGGCTCATCCGGCTTACCACGGCGCTGTTCGGGGAGGGCGAATGGGCGATCCGGCTGGCCGCGCCGCTGCTGCACGGCGGCACGGCGCTGCTGCTCTACGGCATCGGCAAGCGCACGGGCGGCGATCGCATCGGCATCTGGAGCGCGCTGGCCTATGCCACGGTGCCGGGCGTCTCCTATTCCTGCGGGTTGATTTCGACCGACGTGCCGCTGCTCTTCTGCTGGGCGGTGGCGCTCTATGCCTTCCTGGCGGCGCTTGAGGACCAGCGCTGGCGCTGGCCGCTGCTGTGCGGCGTGGGCTTGGGGCTGGGGCTGCTGTCGAAATACGCGATGCTCTATTTCGTCGTGGGCATGATCCTGTCGATGCCGGTGTCGCCGCGCGCGCGGGCGCTGCTGCTCGGGCGGCGCGGCGCGGCCATCGCCGCCAGCGGCCTTTTGCTTTTCCTGCCCAATCTTCTCTGGGACCAGGCACATGGCTTCGTCACGGTCACGCATATCGCCGCTGACGCCGATTGGCGCCAGGCCCGGTTCCGCTTTCTCGACACGCTGGAGTTCCTTGGCGGGCAGTTCGGCGTTTTCGGCCCGTTGCTGATGGCCGGTTTCCTGCTGGCGCTGTGGCGCCTGGCGCGGAGGCGGGAGGTGACGCTGCTGGACAGCCGCGAGCACGCCTTGGTGTTGGCCGCGTTCGCGCTGCCGCCACTGCTGGCGATCGTCGTGCAGGCCTTCATGGCCGGCGCCAATGCCAATTGGGCGGCGCCTGCCTACGTCTCGGCGGTGCCGCTGGCGGTCGCGGTGCTGTTGGCCATGCCGCGGCGCTGGGGGCTGAAGGCATCCTTCGCCGTCAACCTCTTCGTCATGGCCGGGTTCTGGCTGGTGCTGCTGCAGCCGGCGCTGGCCGAGACGATGGGCGTCGGCAACGCCTTCAAGCGCGAGGAAGGGTGGCGGGGCCTCGGTCAGGCGGTGCTCGCCGCGGCGCAGGCCAGCCGCTACGACGCCATCGCCGCCGCCAATCGCAGCGTGATGGCGGAGTTGACCTATTACGCCCGACCGCGCGCGCTGCCGCTGCGGATGTGGAGCCGCGGCATGACGGCCGACAATTATTTTCGGATGACCATACGCCTGACGCCGGCATCGCGGCGCGTGCTGCTGGTCCTGCTGCCAGGGGAGCGGCAGTTCGTGCTGCCGACATTCGAGTCGTCTCGCCCGCTCGGAACGGTGTCGCTGGCAGTCGGCGGGGGGCATCTTCGCGTCGCCGCGCTGTTCGATGCGTGCCGCTACCGCGGAATTATACGGCACGTACCCAACAAGTCCGATCAGTCTTTAACGTTCCGCTGACAATCCCAGCACGATCTCGGTTGCTGCTTTGCGCGCCGATGGGAAGCGGCGTGAGAATTCCAACAGTCTCCGTTTCCGGCTTTTCTCCACGCGTTTTCGCAAAGCCTGCATTGCGGGGGGAGGGGTGGTTGCGCCATCGGGGGCATTTTACTTGAGCAAACTTCAATAAATCTACGTCAATATTTGACGCCTATATTTGTTGAATTTGTTGTCCACAAAGTATTCGAGCGGTTTCACTTGACGAATGCCCGAAAGCTCCTAAATATCCGCCCGACTGGTCACGCCGTTGACAGGAAGCCGCCAGTGGCTTTTGCGAGGCGCGTACCACCGGAGCGTCACGAGACCCAATGAGTCTCCAGCTTTTGCGGGGGCACGACCTGAAGCCTCCGTCGCGGGCCGTTCGTAAAACGCCGGACCAACGACCCGCCCCCTTCCTCAAAGATGCGAGCGACATCCCGGCCATCGGCGCAGAGCGCCGCCCGCCCGTGCTTCGCTTCCCCGTCAGTTCCGCAACCCGCGCCTTCTACCGCCGCTTCTATCCGGGGACGACCTCCGCGGATTGGAACGACTGGCGCTGGCAGTTCCGCAACCGCATCCGCAACGCCGAAGAGCTGGCGCGGATCTTCCGTCTTTCCGAGGACGAGCACAGCGCCGTCACGCGCCACCAGGGCTCGCTGCCGGTTTCGATCACGCCCTATTACGCCAGCCTGATGGGGCTCGATGATCCCGGCGAACCGCTGCGCCGCACGCACATCATGACCGGCGACGAATATATCCGCCTGCCCGGCGAAGACGACGATCCGCTCGGCGAGGACCACGATACCGTGGTGCCCGGCCTGGTGCATCGCTATCCCGATCGCGTGCTGTTCCTGACCACCGGCACCTGCTCGACCTATTGCCGCTACTGCACGCGGGCGCGGGCGGTGGGCAATCCGGGCGGCGAATACCAGTTCTCCACCCGCAACTGGGAACTGGCGCTCGCCTATCTCCAGGAACACACCGAAGTGCGCGACGTGCTGCTCTCCGGCGGCGATCCGCTCACCATCGGCGACGACAAGCTGGACTGGCTGCTGAGCCGGCTGCGCGCCATCCCGCATATCGAGTTCCTGCGCATCGGCACCAAGATGCCGATCGTGCTGCCCCAGCGCATCACCAAGGATTTGGTGAAGATGCTGAAGAAGCATCATCCGCTGTGGCTGAGCATCCATGTCACCCATCCCGCCGAGCTGACGCCGGAAGTGACGGAAGCCACCGCGCGGCTGGCCGATGCCGGCATCCCGCTGGGCTCGCAGACGGTGCTGCTCAAGGGCATCAACGACGACATCGACGTGATGAAGCCCTTGATGCAGGGGCTGCTGAAGCGCCGGGTGAAGCCGTATTACCTCTATCAGTGCGATCCCATCCGCGGCTCGGGCCATTTCCGCACCAGCGTGGACCAGGGCCTGGCGATCATCGAGGGCCTGCGCGGGCACACCACCGGCTATGCCTGCCCGCAATTCGTGATCGACGCGCCCGGCGGCGGCGGCAAGATCCTGATGGCGCCGAATGCGGTCGTCGGCCGCGACGGCGACGATCTGCTGCTGCGCAATTTCGAAGGCAAGACCTACCGCTATCCCGATCCCGCGGGCACGCTCGGCCGCGATCCCGCGCGCCTGGCGGCGGAGTAGGGCCATGCGCATCGGCGTGACCTACGATCTTAGGGCCGACTATCTGGCGCTCGGTTACGGCGAAGAGGAAACCGCCGAGTTCGACGCCGAGATCACCATCGCCTCCATCTTCGAGGCGCTGGCGAGCCTCGGCCACGAGCCGGTGCGCATCGGCCATGTCCGTGCGTTGGCGGAGAAGCTGGCGGCGGGCGAGCGCTGGGATGCCGTGTTCAACATCTGCGAGGGGCTGAAGGGCGTGGCGCGCGAGGCGCAGGTGCCGGCGCTGCTGGAAGCCTACGACATTCCCTACCTCTTCTCCGATCCGCTGACGCTGTCGCTGTCGCTCGACAAGGCGATGGCCAAGCGGGTGGTCAAAAGTTTCGGCGTGCCCACCGCGGATTTCGCGGTGATCGAGCGCATCGAGGATGCGGACGCGGTCACGCTGCCGTTCCCGCTGTTTCTCAAGCCGGTGGCCGAGGGCTCCGGCAAGGGCGTGGGCGCGAAATCGAAGGTGGTGAACCGCGCGGCACTGAAGCGCGTGGCGGGCGAATTGCTGGCGCAGTTCCGCCAGCCCGTGCTGGTCGAAACTTTCCTTTCGGGCCGCGAGTTCACCGTCGGCATCCTCGGCACGGGCGAGGCGGCAGAGGTGCTGGGCGTTTCGGAGATCGTGCCCAAGGCGGCTTATGTCGGCGCGGGCTACGGCTACGAGAACAAGGAAACCGGCTGGGAGGACAAGGTCGATATCCGGCCCGCGCCGCCCGCCGAGGCCGCAGCGGCCGGCGAAGTGGCGCTGGCAGCCTGGCGGGCGTTGCGCTGCCGCGACGGCGGGCGGGTGGATGTCCGCTGCGATGGGGCCGGCAAGCCGCACTTCATCGAGGTCAATCCGCTGGCGGGTATGAGGCCGGGCTATTCTGATCTCTGCTTCATCGCCGAGCGGGCGGGGCTGTCCTACCGCGCGCTGATCGGCCGGTTCCTGGAATCCTTCCTGGCGCGCCACCCCGAACTGAAGGCGCAGCGCGAAGCGGCGTAAGTCATGCGGGTTCTGGTTCTCCATTCGGACGTTGCGCCGGACGCGCCGCCGGACGAGCTGGACACGCTTGTCACCGCCGAGGCGGTCCTCAAGGCGCTGGCGGCGAACAGCCACCGCGCGGCGCGCGCGGCTTTCGTGCCCGATCCGGCCGCGCTGAAGGCCGTGACGGCGCAGGCCGATGTCGTGTTCAACCTGGTCGAGAGCGTGGGCGGCAATGGGCTGGCGGCCTGTGTCGCGCCGGCGCTGCTCGAGCAACTGGGCCTGCGCTATACCGGCAGCCCGGCTGCCGCCATCGCGCTGACCGGCGACAAGCCGGCCGCCAAGCGCATCTTGCGTGCCTGCGGTTTGCCGACCCCGGATTGGGCCGAGCCGCCGCGCTGGGACGGCCTCGGCGCGGCGCGGATGATCGTGAAGTCCGCCACCGAGGATGCCTCCGTCGGCCTCGATGACGCGGCTGTGGTCGCCGACTGCGCCGCCGTCCGGGCGCGTGCGGCGGCATCGGCAGCCCGCTTTGGCGGGCGCTGGTTTGCGGAAAGCTATGTCGAGGGTCGCGAGTTCAACATCGCCATGCTCGAAGGGCCTGACGGTCCGTGCGTGCTGCCCATTGCCGAGATGCGCTTCGTCGATTGGGCGGCCGGGCGCCCGAAGATCGTGGGCTACGCCGCCAAATGGGACGAGGCCTCGCCGGACGCCACCGGCACCGTGCGCGTCTTCGGCCTTGAAGCGCGCGAGCCCGCGCTGGCGGCGGCTCTGCGCGAGCTGTCGCTGAAGAGCTGGGCGCTGTTCGGCCTCAAGGGCTATGCGCGCGTCGATTTCCGTGTCGACGAAGCGGGCGCGCCGATGATCCTCGAAATCAATCCCAACCCTTGCCTTGAACCGCTGGCCGGTTTTGGCGCCGCCGCGGCCGAGGCGGGCTTGGGCTACGGCGCGCTGATTGCGCGCATCCTCGATGCCGCCACAGATGATTGAGTTCCGTTCGGGCCTGCGCGAAAGCGATGCCGAGGCGGTCGCCCGCATCGTCACGCGGACCGGCGTGTTCAGCGCGGAGGAAATCGAAATCGCCAGAAGCCTGGTGGAAGAAACGCGCGCCGGGCTGCCCGGCGCCGATTACCGCTTCCTGTTCGTCGATGGTGCGGCCGGGCTGGACGCCTATACCTGCTTCGGCCCGATCCCCGGCACGCAGAACCGCTACGAGCTGTACTGGATCGCGGTCGATCCGGCGGCGCGCCGTCGCGGCCTCGGCCAGGCGCTGATCGAAGAAACCGAGCGGGCCGTGCGCGCGCTGCGCGGCACGCACCTGTTCGCCCACACCTCCACGCGCGACGATTACATTCCAGCGCGCGCCTTCTATGTGGCGCACGGCTACGTCCAGCACGCCGACATTCCGGATTACTATTCCGACGGTGACGGCATGGCGATCTACGGCAAGCGGCTATAGCTCGCTTTCTAAAGCGCCGGCCCGGTGCGGATGGCGATGACGCGATTGAGCTGCCGTTCGCGCCAGACAATGAACAGCCCCGCGGCGATCACGATTCCGGCTCCGATCATCACCAGCGGCTCGGGAATTTCCGCGAAGATCAGATAGCCCAGCGCCACCGCCCAGATCATCGCGACGTAGTCGAAAGGCGCCAGCAGCGACGGTTCCGCATAGCGGTAGCTGAAGGTCATGCAGATCTGGCCGACGCCGCCCAAAAGGCCGCTCAGCACCAGCCAAGTCGCGGCTTCTGGTGAAAGCGGAACACGGTACCAGATCATGGTGAGCGCGCTCACGGCCGCGCTGGTGGTCATGAAATAGAACACGATGGTTTCGCCGCGCTCGGTTTCGTGCATGCGGCGAATGAGCGTGACGACAACAGCCGAAAGCAGCGCGCCGCCCAGCGCCATCCCTGCGCCCGAGGTGAACCCGTGCATGACGATGGCTTCGAGCCCGCCATGCGGCGAGAGCATCACCAGCACGCCGATGAAACCGGCGATCACTGCGCTCCAGCGGTAGCGTCCGACGCGTTCGTGCAGGAACAGCGCTGCCAGCACCACCGCGAAGATCGGCATCACGAAGCCGAAGGCCGTGATGTCCGCCAGCGGCAGGATCATCAGCGCGGCGAAGTTCAGGAACATCGAGCTGACGCCCGCCAGCGCGCGCGCCATGTGCATGAACGGGCGCTTCGTTCTGGCGATGTTCAGCGGCCCCACCGTGCGCAGCGACAACGCAAAGAGCGGGACGAGGGCAAAGAACGTGCGGAAGAACACGACTTCGCCCACCGGCACGGTTCCGGCCAGTTTGATGACGGTGTACATCAGCGTGAAGGCGAGGGTGGCGCCCAGTTTCAGCGCAATTCCCAGGGAGGGATGTTTCATCGCGCCGCCCAGCCCCTCATGGCGCCCGCTGGCCAAGGCATTGCACGAGCGCGCGCGCCATCTGTTCCATCAGCGCAGGATAAAGGCCCGGCCCGGGCGGCAGGTCCGCGCCCAGGGGATCGAGCACGCCGACGCGGGCAGTGGTGCCGTCCGCCAGAGCCATGATGAGCGCGGGCGCGAATTGCGGCTCGCGAAAGATGCAGACGGCCTTTCCCGATTTCAGCGCGTCGCGCAGTTGCGCCACCCGGCGCGGGCCAACGGGCCGGTCCGGCTCGACTGTCACCGCGCCGATGGCGCGGAGGCCGTAGCGCGTGTCGAAATAGGGATAGGCGTCGTGGAACACGATGAAAGGCCGGCCATGCACCGGCGCCAGCAGCCGCGCCAGTTGCTGATCCAGGGCCGTCAGGCGGGCGATCTGGCTCCTGGCATTGGCGCTGTAGCGGGCGGCATCGGCCGGATCGGCCGCGGACAGGGCCGCCGCAATGGCACGGGTCATGGCAATGGCATTTTTCGGATCGAGCCAGACATGCGGATTGATGGGGCCGGAGGCGGGCGATTTTCCCTCCCACAGCCCGCCCGGCCGCGCGAAGAGGCGGCGCAGCCCGGGCGCGTTTTCCAGCGCCACCACCCTGGCGCCCCCCGCCAGATTGGCCAGAGGGCCGCTCAAGGTCGTCTCCAGATCGGGGCCGATCCAGAACACCACCCTGGCGGCGGCGATCCTGGCGGCGTCGGACGGCTTCAGCGCATAGCTGTGTTCCGAAAGCCCGCCGCCGATCAGCAGCTCGGGCTGGCCTACGCCCTCCATCACCCCGGCCACCAGCGAATGGACCGGCTTGATCGTAGCCAGTACGGCCGGTGCGGCCTGCGCCGCTGCCGGCAGGATCAGGATCACAAAGGCGAGGACGTGGAGAATCCGACGTTTGCGCATGCTAAAGCTCTAGTGTCGTGGTTTCGAAGTTCGCGTCATCTCGATATCGAACTCCGGACGAACTTCGGAACCAAAACGACACTAGATTCAATGAATTGCTAGTGTCCTGCGATTCCGAAATTCGCTTCATCTCGATATCGGGCTTTATGCGAATTTCGAAATCGGGACACTAGCCCAGATGGGATTGAGAGGTAAGCGCGCCATGAGCGCATCCGGTATTCCGGTTTATGCCGACATCGAAGCAGCGGCGGCGCGGATCGCGCCTTATGCCAGAGAAACGCCGCTGATCGAAAACCATGCCCTCAATGCGCGCGTCGGTGGCCGCGTGTTGTTGAAGCTGGAAACCTTGCAGCGCACGGGCTCGTTCAAGTTCCGCGGGGCGCTCAATCGCATCCTGCAGATTCCGCAGGCAAGGCGAGGCGCGGGCGTGGTGGCGTTCTCATCGGGCAATCACGCCCAGGGCGTGGCGGCAGCCGCAGGGCTGCTGGGCATTCCGGCCGTGATCGTCATGCCGGCCGACGCGCCGGCGGCCAAGCTTGAAGGCACGCGGTCGCTGGGCGCGGAGATCGTTTTCTATGACCGGCAGCGCGATGACCGCGAGGCCATCGCCACCGGGCTGTGCGCCGAGCGTGGGGCCACTTTGGTCAGGCCGTTCGACGACGCCGCGGTGGTGGCCGGGCAGGGGACCATTGGCCTCGAACTGGCTCGTCAGGCGGCGGCGCTGGGGGCACGTCTCGGTCACATCCTTGTGCCGTGCAGCGGCGGCGGTCTGGTCAGCGGGATCGCCCTGGCCCTGTCAGCGGCTGCGCCCCCTGCGACGGTTCACAGCGTTGAGCCGGAGGGCTTCGACGGCATGCGGCGTTCGCTGATCGCCGGTACCCCTACTGCAGCAGCTGGGGGAGCCGTCAGCCTGGCGGACGCGCTGATGGCGCCCGCACCCGGGCAGATTCCCTTCGCGCTGGCCCGCCGCCTGCTGGGTGAGGGGTTCAGCGTTAACGACGAAGAGCTCGCGCGTGCGGTGAGTTATGCCGTCCGCGTTCTGAAACTGGTGGTGGAGCCGGGCGGCGCGGCGGGCCTGGCTGCGCTGCTGGCCATGCGCATCGACGCCGGCGGCGGCGATGTCGCCATCGTGCTGTCCGGCGGCAACTGCGATACCGCGACACTGGCGCAATGCTGCAGTTGCGTCATCACCCGCTGACGCGCTCGATAAGAAACAGTCGCAATCCTTGGTTACCATCACTGCCCGAGCTGCTTTTCAATAGGTCGAAGTTTCGATAGTCTGTTTACAATTCATTAAGAAAACGCGTTGGGTTGTGGTGGGGGCGTTCGATGAGTGAAGGTAATTTGGGCGGCCCGCGTCGCTATGCCCGCGTGGTTGCCAGCTTGGCGGTTGCGCTGGTGCTGGTCGGCTGCGGCGGGCTGGGCCTGCTTCCCTACGAAAGTGACATCAAGAACACGAGCTTCCAAAACTACCAGGCGGTCACGGCCGCCTATAATCAAATCACGCCGGGCCTGACGCGGGCATCGGACCTGAACCAGATCGGCTTTGATGCCAGCCGCACGCCGAATGTCGAAATCCTGTCCTACCTGGGCGTGATCGAACGCTTCATGCCGCGCGACTCGATCCATTTCGATACGCTGGCGCCAGCGGTGCAAAACTGCATCGAGGCGCGGGACCGCTGCATGGCCTACGTGTTCCGGCTGTCGAGCCTGCATCAGGAGCGCGAGGGCAATGTGCTGCTCGACCTGCTGGGCTTCCACCGCATCACCTACAATCACGGCTGGTCGGCGGAAGTGGTCCTGCTCGTGCTGGACGGGCGCGTGGCCTACAAGGTCATCTCGGGCCGCCCGAACATTCAGGACTATCGCGACCGGGTGCAACCGCTCGGGCCATTGCAGGATATTGGCGGTGCGGCCGTGCGCACCGCGCAACGTTTCTGGTGAGCAGTCTTACCGCGGCGCCAACACCATCATCATCTGCCGGCCTTCCATCTTGGGATATTGTTCCAGCTTGGCGAAGGTTTCGGTGTCCTTCTGCACGCGGGTGAGCAGTTCCATGCCGAGGTTCTGGTGCGCCATCTCGCGGCCGCGAAAACGCAACGTGACCTTGACCTTGTCGCCTTCCTCGAAGAAGCGGCGCATGGCTTTCATCTTTACGTCGTAATCGTGCTCGTCGATGGTCGGGCGCATCTTGATCTCCTTGATCTCGATGACCTTCTGCCGTTTGCGCGCCTCGGCGGCCTTCTTCTGCTGCTCGTACTTGTACTTGCCGTAGTCCATCAGCTTGACCACGGGCGGCGTATTGTCCGGCGAGACTTCCACGAGGTCGAAGCCCCGCTCTTCCGCAATGGCGCGGGCCTCGTCCAGGCCGATTTCGCCGTATTTGTGTCCGTCGTCGCCGATGAGCAGGATGGTGCGCGCGAAGATTTCTTCGTTGACACGCGGACCGCCCTTGGCCGGAGCCGGGGCCGGTCCTTGAAAACGTCTGGGAACTATGACTCTCTCCCTTCAAGGGCCGCGCGCACGCTTCGCGGGAGCCAGCCTTGCCCACGAAACGTCGATCGGTTCATTGGCGTAGCCTGAAATCTCCTGGAACACGGGCGAGCGGCGTATTGGAACGCAGATCGCTGTCCCCGGCGGCCCTGAGGCCGCCGAGTCCGCCGCAGCATAGGAATAAGCGCGGGTTTCGCAAGAGTTAATCGGCCACATCCCGCCGGGATTCGGCCTCGGCCTTGATCCGGGCGACAAAGGCCTCCAGCGGCATGGCCCCCAGATCCTTGCCGGAGCGCAGGCGCACCGCGACCTTGCCCTCCGCCGCCTCGCGCTCGCCAACCACAAGCATATACGGGATTTTCTTGAGCTGGGCGTCGCGGATCTTCTTCTGCATGCGCTCGCTGGCCAGATCGATATCAACGCGCAGGCCGCCCGTGCCGTTGACCACCGGCTCCCGAAACAACCGATCTTTCACCTCAAGGGCGTAATCCGCGACCTTTTCGGTGATCGGGATCACCCGGGCCTGGATCGGTGCCAGCCAGACCGGAAAGGCGCCGGCGTAGTGCTCGATCAGGAAGGCCGTGAAGCGCTCATGGGTGCCCAGCGGCGCCCGGTGGATGACATAGACCGGGTGATCGGCCCCGTCCTCGCCGATGTAGGACAGCTCGAAGGTCTGGGTGGCCAGGAAGTCGAGCTGGTTGGTCGAGATGGTGTATTCGGTGCCGATGGCCGACTTGATCATGAAATCGATCTTGGGCCCGTAGAACGCCGCCTCGCCCTTGCCCTCGACATAGGGATAGCCGGACTCCTTCATCGCCTGCTTGATGATGTCGAGCGCGGTCAGCCACTTCTCCGGCTGGTCGACATATTTGTCGAGCTTGTCGAGGTCCGGCAGCGACAGGCGCATGTAATAGTCTTTGATGTCCATCAGGTCGTAGTAGCGCGCATGCAGGCGCATCACGCGGATGAACTCGTCCTTGGCCTGGTCGGTGCGGCAGTAGATATGCGCGTCGTTCATGCAGAAGCCGCGCACGCGCATCAGCCCCGAAAGCCCGCCGGAGGCCTCGTAGCGATAATCCTGCCCGTATTCGGCGATGCGCAGCGGCAGCTCGCGATAGGAGTGCCGCGTCGCATTGTAGATCAGGTGATGGTGCGGGCAGTTCATCGGCCGCAGGTAGTAGTTCTCTCCGTCGATATCGAGTGGCGAGTACATCGAATCCGCGTAATAGGGCAGGTGGCGCGAACGGTAGTACAGCGCCTCCTTGGTGATGTGCGGCGTGGCGACGCGGAAATAGCCGTCCTTGCGCTCTTCCTGCAGCGCCAGGAATTCCAGCTCCTGGCGGATCACCATGCCGTTGGGCATCCACAAGGGCAGGCCGGCGCCGACATCGGGCGAGAAGGTGAAAAGCTCCAGCTCCTTGCCGAGCTTGCGGTGATCGCGCCGTTCGGCCTCTTCGAGGCGGATGAGATGCTCGTCCAGCTCTTTCTTGTCGCGCCAGGCGGTGCCGTAGATGCGCTGGAGTTGCGCGTTCTTCGCGTCGCCGCGCCAATAGGCGCCGGCGATCTTGGTCAGCTTGAAGGCGTCGCCGATGGGGGCGGTGGTGGCGAAGTGCGGCCCGCGGCAGAGGTCGTGCCAGTCACCGTGGAAATAGATCGAAACGTCCTCGCCTTCGGGAATGGCGCGGATCAGCTCGGCCTTGTAGCTCTCGCCTAGCCCCTCGAAATGGGCGATGGCCTGGTCGCGCGGCCAGACTTCGCGCCGGGTCGGCAGCGCGGCCTTTACGATCTCGTGCATCTTGGCTTCGATCTTCGGCAAGTCCTCGGGCGTGAACGGCTCCGCGCGGGCGAAGTCGTAATAAAACCCGTCCTCGATGGCCGGGCCGATGGTGACCTGGGTGCCGGGATAAAGCGCCTGTACCGCCATCGCCAGCACATGGGCGGCATCGTGGCGGATCAGTTCCAGCGCCTCGGGATCCTTGCGGGTGAGAATGCGCAGGCGGGCATCCCGCTCGATGGAACGGGAAAGATCCCATTGCTGGCCGTCCACCTCCACGGCCAGCGCCGCCTTGGCCAGGCCTGGGCCGATGGCGGCGGCCACATCGGCCCCCGTGACGCCGCGCGCAAACGTCATCGCCTTGCCGTCCGGCAGGGTGATGGTCACGTTGGCAGGTGCTGATTCAGAGGCGGACACGGCGATTCTCCTGATAGGCCGGGAAAAAAAGGACCATCCTCAAGCCCGGCTGCGAAGTCAATGCGGAGCCTTGTCCGGCCGCGATCCGGCCACTATTCCCGCGCTCCGGCTTGGGCCAGAATGGCCACCGGGGGCGTGCAAAGGAACTGGTCATGAAGACTGCCATCGCTGCCGCGGCGTTCGCGGTCCTTGCGCCTGCTGCCCTTGAGCTTGCTGCCCTTGCCGGGCCCGCAATCGCGGCAGGGCAAGCCTCCCGGCCGGTCTGCCTGCGGACCATACAAATCGATCATACCGAAGTGCCGAACTCGCGCACCATCCTGTTCTACATGCGTGACGGCAAGGTCTGGCAGAACACGCTGTTGAACGACTGCGTCGGCCTGAAATTCGAGGGATTCGCCTATGCACCGACGCCGCCGGACGAGATTTGCGACAATATGCAGACCATCCATGTCCTGCGCATGGGCACGGTCTGCATGATGGGGGCGTTCACCCCCTATACGCCGCCAAAGGCGAAGCCTGCGCGCTGATCGCGGCTGCGCCGCAGACAGGCGCAGTAGAGAAATCGTGTGTTGCGCCCGCATCGGCGCGGACCGACAATTGTTTACGTGGCCCTGCCAACAGGAGAATGGTCATGAAAGCGATCGCCATCGGCAGCCTGATTGCCAGCCTCGCACTCGGTGCGGCATGGGCGCAGGGCGCCCCACCGCAACCGCAGAAACATACGCCGCCGGTGTGCCTCTGGACCTACATGATCGACCACACCCACACCGTCGATGCCAAGACGCTGCTGTTCTATATGAAGGGCGGCAAAATCTGGAAAAACACGCTCCAGAACCGCTGTCCGAGCCTGACGTTCCACGGCTTTGCCTATATCACCCGCGATGGGCAGATTTGTTCCAACCAGCAGGTGATCTACGTCTTGCAGACGCATGAGGTGTGCATGCTTGGTACGTTCGAGCCCTATACGCCGCCGGCCAAGCCCAAACCGTGATGCCCAGACGGTGACGCCGCGTCGCTCTGGATATCGCCGATTCTGCACCGCTGGAATGCACGTTTGGAGCAACGGACGTTTGGGTTGACTCATTTTTCTTACGTCATCGCCGAGCTTGTCTCGGCGATCCATGAACACAAGTCTGGCAAGAGCTGGAAAATCCGTGTTCATGGATGGCCGCCAACAGCGGCGGCCATGACGGAAATGGATAAACCTGAACGGATACTCTAGCCTCTTCACGCTCCCGGTTTCTCCATCTCCCCGGCGCTGCTGCACAAAACGACACGCGCGCGCGAACTTATCCACGTCGCCCGAAGCGGGTGGATAATGCGGCGTTCGCGTGCGCTCCAAATCGCTGGCGGCGCGAGCGGTGCGCGGGAAGCCTCTCGCGTGCGAACGCAGAACTGTGCGCGAAAGGCGGTGTAAAAAAACAACGACGTGAATGAACGTTCATTCATTCTGTGGCACGGCAGAGGGGGGAGAGCCGAGGCGCAAAAACAACCTCAGGCCGAATTTCGCGCCGGAACAATGGTTTGGCGAAAATCGGCCGGCGCGGCCCGTCCCGATGGGCGACAGGCAGCGCCAGCCGGCTGGAACGCGCTCAGTCTTTCGCCTTGGCCCAGACCTCGATGCGCACATCGTTGTCGCCGAGGGACTGGCATGCCATCGCCACTTCGGTGAGGTTGGTTGCATCTCCCGGCAGATCGAGCACATAGGCGTAGCCGCGCCGCAGCACATCGTAACGCCCGGTGGCAAGTTCGGCGCGGTCGCCGTCCCGCTTCCAGACCACTACGCGCTGGCAACGGGCATCGCCATCTACCGGCCGCAGCACCACGGCCTCGACACGATTGCCGGCCGGGCCGACGTCGCTTTTCCGGCGGTCGCCTTCGCGGTCGAATTCCTGAACGGCGAGCTGGCGGTACCGCTCCCAATGATCCGGCCTCAGCACCCCGCCGCCGGGCTCGCGCGGCGGCAGCCGATAGCTGCCCCAGCGGCCGTTGTCGCGGTTGTCGCGATCGCCGCGGTCGCCGGGCCCGCCACGATCCCAGCCGGGACGATTGCCGTAGTCGGCCGTGTCCGCAGCGATTTCTACGCGTGCATGCTCGCGCTCGGGGCGGCAGCGGAAGTCCAGACGGCGAATCACATGGGCGTCGCCTGGCAGATCGACACGCGTGGCCTGGTCGCGCTCCAGTTGCCCGGAGAACAGATCGACCTGGCGCCCGCTGGCGAAGGTGGCGACCACCTGCTCGCATTGGACATCGCTGCCGCGAGCGGTGAGGGACACGGTGCGCACCGGCTGGTCGAGACCGGACGCAGAGTCGTCCGTATCGTCGCGGCTGAAACGGACCTGGCCGGCGTTCTGCCAATCGGCCAAAGCTGGAGCAGCGGTGAAGGCAGCCAGAAGCGTCGCCAGGGCGACGTTGCGGATGACGGTCATGAGTTCCTCCCAAATAGGCGCGCAAGGCCTGCGCGCCAGAGATTGCAGCCCCAAGCAGATGAACGACGGCTGAACCACACCGTTATTCGGCGGACAGGCGGCGTCAATCCCCCCGCCGGGCCTCCATCACCCTGCCATCGCGGGATTACCAGTGGCGATCATGCCAGCGACGGTCGCGGGGATCCCACCAGCGATGCTCCATGCGCCAGCAGCGGTCGCGCGTTGCCATGAGTTCGCGGCGACGTTCGACTGCCTGGATGGAGTGTCCGCCGTGGCGCGCGATGGCGCGATCCAGCCTGTCCTGCGCCAGTTCGACCTGCGCACGGCAATTCCAGACATTGTGGTGCCGGTGATATGGCTGTGCTTGGGCAGTTGCGAGCGATGCGCTCAGAACGAGCGCGGCCAGCAGCCCCGTTCGAAATGCCAGGCATTGTGTCTGCGGTATTGATCTTGATGCCATCTTGGCCTCCTGCCGATCTTCGGTGACCCTAACTGCCCAGCGGGGCGCTGCGCTGAGACGGATCAATAACCGGCCGCTGTCGGCAGGTGTGCAGCAATCCACTGGCGCAACTGCGGCAACTGCATCGCGCCCGAAACGCGCGCGGCTTCGCGCCCGTCCCGCACCAGCACGAGGGTGGGAATGGAACGTATGTTGAAGCGGACAGCCAATTCGTTTTCGGTGTCCGAGTTCACCTTGGCGAAGCGCAGGCGCGGTTCGAACTCGCGGGCCGCCGCTTCGAACGCGGGCGCCATCATGCGGCACGGCCCGCACCATTCGGCCCAGAAGTCGATCAGCAGCGGCAGATCCTTTGCGTTGGCATGGGCCGCGAAATGCGACGCCGTCATCGTCATGGGATGGCCGCTGAAGAGCGGCTGGCCACAGCGCCCGCACTTGGCATCGCGCGCTGGCTTGTCCACCGGCACACGGTTCATGGTGTTGCAGGCTGGACAGGGGGTGATCCGGGCGTCCGACATAGGCGAAGGATGCCGCGCGCCTTCAAGCCGCGCCTTGCTTTGGATCAACGTGTGTGGGGGAGGGCCGCTGCCCGGCGATATTGGCGCGAATTTAGGAAACGATTCAGTCCGGCCGCGGTTGTCCGGCGGCGTTGGCAGAAGCCGCGGTTTCGCCTATTTATGGCGCCGAAACGCCTGCAGTTGATGGAAATTGCCGCCATGTCCGACACGCCTCCCGATCGCCTCTCGGCCAGTCCCAAGAGCCCTTTTCACGACGCGGCGTTGCTGGAGCGCGGCGTGGGCGTGCGCTTCAACGGCGTGGACCGCACCAACGTCGAGGAATATTGCGTGAGCGAAGGCTGGGTGCGCCTCGCCGTCGGCAAGACGGTGGACCGTCACGGCAACCCGATGACGATCAAATATTCCGGCACGGTCGAGGTCTATTTCCGCGACACGGCGCAGGACGGCTGATGCCTGGATGTCCCCACCGCGGCGGCGCTGTCAAAGCCTGGCGACAGGCTCTTGAACGGTGCATCCGCGCAATATTGGCCTGGAGATAGTATGGTCGCCATCGAGTTCATCGTATTCGTCGTTTCGTCTGGGTTATTCTTCAACGAGCGCTTTCGCCACAATCTTTGGGCCTGGATCATTGCGGGCGGTCTGGCGACCGCCTCATCGGTTCTTTTCTTCTACCATTTGGCCGCGATGTTCATGGTTCACGCCCCGGCCGAACAGCCCAGGCAGATCGTGAAAGTGCCGGTGCCGGAGAAGATCAACCGGACGCCCCGGCCGTCCGGGTCTCAGGATTGCAAGGACGATTACCCCTTCTGGTCGCGGCTTTGGGGCCAGGAGGGCACGACGGAGCTTGCCTTCAAGGTGCTGACCGACGGCACGGTTTCGGACGTCATCGTGACGAAGGCTAGCGGATACGAACGACTCGACGACGCAGCGGTCGAATGTGCTTCTCGGTGGCACTACGAGCCCGCGATCAGGAACAGCGTGCTGACCGACGTGCCGTGGACTGCCACTGTCGTCTGGGCGCTCGGTCCCAATGAAGGCCAGAAGAACGAGCCCGTGCCCGGCGCGGGTGTGAAGCCGGAATAAGCAAAAAGGGGCCGGATTTCTCCGGCCCCTTCAGGCAAGCGTTGTGTTGGAACGCTGGACTTAGAAGTCCATGTCGCCCATGCCGCCCATGCCGCCGCCGGGCATGCCGGCCGGCATGCCGGCTTCCTTCTTCGGACGGTCTGCAACCATCGCTTCGGTGGTGATGAGCAGAGCCGCAACCGAGGCCGCGTCCTGCAGCGCAATGCGCACGACCTTGGCCGGATCGACGATGCCAGCCTCGATGAGATCGACGTAGCTCTCGCTCTGCGCGTCGAAGCCGAAGGTGGAGGAACGCTGCTCCAGCAGCTTGCCGACCACGATGGAGGCTTCCACGCCGGAGTTCTCGACGATCTGACGGATCGGGGCCTGGATCGCCTTGCGCACGATCGCCACGCCGACGGTCTGGTCGTCGTTCTCGCCGGTGACGTCCTTCAGCGCCTTTGTGGCGTAGAGAAGGGCGGTGCCGCCGCCGGGCAGGATGCCTTCCTCGACCGCCGCCTTGGTGGCGTTGAGCGCGTCGTCGACGCGGTCCTTCTTTTCCTTCACTTCCACCTCGGTGGCGCCGCCGACGCGGATGACGGCCACGCCGCCCGCCAGCTTCGCCAGACGCTCCTGCAGCTTCTCGCGGTCGTAGTCCGAGGTGGTCTCCTCGATCTGCGCCTTGATCTGGCCGACGCGGGCCTGGATGTCGGCCTTCTTGCCGGCGCCATCGATGATCGTGGTGTCATCCTTCGTGATGCGCACCTTCTTGGCGGTGCCCAGCATGTTGACCTTCACGTTCTCGAGCTTGATGCCAAGGTCTTCGCTGATGACTTGGCCGCCGGTGACGATGGCGATGTCTTCCAGCATGGCCTTGCGGCGATCACCGAAGCCCGGGGCCTTCACTGCCGCGACCTTGAGGCCGCCACGCAGCTTGTTGACCACGAGGGTAGCAAGCGCTTCGCCTTCCACTTCCTCGGCGATGATGAGCAGCGGCCGGCCGGCCTGTACCACGGATTCCAGGATCGGCAGCATCGGCTGCAGGCTGGTCAGCTTCTTCTCGTGGATGAGGATGTAGGGCTCGTCCAGTTCGGCCATCATCTTGTCGGCATTGGTGATGAAGTAGGGCGAGATGTAGCCGCGGTCGAACTGCATGCCTTCGACCACCTCGAGCTCGGTATCGAGGCTCTTGGCTTCTTCCACTGTAATCACGCCTTCGTTGCCGACCTTGGCCATCGCTTCGGCGATCATGCCGCCGACGGTTTTGTCGCCGTTGGCGGAGATGGTGCCGACCTGGGCGATCTCGTCATTCGACTTGATCTTCTTGGCGCGTTTCTTGAGATCGGCCACGACCACTTCGACGGCCTTTTCGATGCCGCGCTTGAGGTCCATCGGGTTCATGCCGGCCGCAACCGATTTGGAACCTTCGCGCACGATCGCTTGGGCAAGCACGGTGGCGGTGGTGGTGCCGTCGCCGGCCGCGTCATTGGTCTTGGAGGCCACTTCGCGCACCATCTGGGCGCCCATGTTCTCGAACTTGTCGGCGAGTTCGATCTCCTTCGCCACCGTCACGCCGTCCTTGGTCGTGCGCGGGGCACCGAAGCTCTTCTCGATCACGACGTTGCGGCCCTTCGGGCCCAGCGTCACCTTCACGGCATCGGCGAGAATGTCGACGCCGCGCAGCAGCTTTTCGCGGGCATCGGCGCCGAACTTGACGTCTTTGGCTGCCATGTCTGAAATCTCCTAAATCTGTTCTCTGGGGATGCGGCGCGGGCTTACTTTTTCGATACCTTGCGGCCTTCGACGATGCCCATGATGTCGGACTCCTTCATGATCAGGAGTTCCTCGCCGTCGATCTTGACCTCGGTGCCGCTCCACTTGCCGAACAGCACGAAATCGCCGGCCTTTACTTCAGGGACGACGCGCTTGCCGTTGTCGTCGAGGGCACCAGGGCCGACGGCGATCACTTCGCCTTCCTGCGGCTTCTCCTGGGCGGTTTCAGGAATGATGATGCCGCCGGAGGTCTTCTGCTCCTCCTTGATGCGGCGGACGACCACGCGGTCGCCGAGCGGACGGAACTTCATGGGGATGTCTCCTAGAAAGTTCAATAGATACAGGTGCTTGAATTGTACCCCGCCAGAGTGGCGCAGGCGTGGCAGCACTCACACGTAAAGAGTGCTAACCGTCGTAGCGTTACATAATTACGTGAATCTGGAACGTCAAGAGGGATCGCCGCCTTGTGCGGTGGTACCGCCCCGGTTACCTCTTTTGGCCTGCGGCTATTCGAAGGCAGGGTATGAACACGATCCCCGAGGGGTTTGCTCCCTTCAAATTCCCGATGGGTTTTCTCGACGTGAACGGTCCTCTTTACGGCAGGTGGGACGGAACGCATCTCAGGCTCGGTTTTCGTGTTGAACCGCGGCACTGCAACCCAGGTATGGTGGCACATGGCGGCATGCTGGCGCTTTTTGCCGATATGCAACTTCCGGTCGCGGCGCGGTTTCAATCCCAGACCGACATGGGGTTCCTTCCGACGGTCCACCTAGCTTGCGATTATCTCGCGCCGGCGCCGCTGGGCGCCTGGGTAGAGGGTCAGGCGGATGTGGCATGTGTAACCCGGAATCTGCTTTTCGCGCAGGGCATGGCCACGGCAGACGGCATGCCAGTGCTCCGCGCCAACGGTATCTTCAAGATCACCTCTGCCACGTCCACCAAGTCGGGTGATTTTTTGGTCACAAACCTGTTTGATATCCGTAAGGACTGAAGGCGCGCGGCTACGATCTGGGCTAGAGTCGCTACCGGAGGTGCGCGATGTCGGCGGAATTCAGTGGCTTCGGCAGAGATTTTTTCGCTTTCTTCCGTGAATTGAGGGCGAACAACGACCGCGCTTGGTTCGAAGCCAATAAGCAACGGTTCCGTGAAAATGTGCAGGTGCCGATGTCGGCCTTCATCGAGGCGATGGCGCCGCGTTTAGCCAAGATTACCAAGAACTTCACCGCCGATCCTAGGGTGACCGGCGGTTCGATGTTCCGCGTCTATCGCGACGTGCGCTTCTCAAAGGACAAGCGGCCCTACAAGGAGCATGCCGCGTGCCACTTCCGCCACCGGTTCGGCAGGGATGCGCATGCGCCGGGCTTTTACATGCACTTCGCACCGGACGAGATATTCTTCGGCGGCGGGCTGTGGTTGCCTCCATTCGAGGCGCTGGCGAAAATCCGCGGCGCTATCGTCGCGAGGCCGACGGCGTGGAAGAAGATGCTCACCGGCCGGAATTTCGTCGCGCACTTTGAAGGCGTGGCGGGCGACGCCTTAAGCCGGCCGCCGCGCGGCTTTGATCCTGCTCATCCACTTATCGAGGATATCAAGCGCAAGAGTTTCTTCGCCATGCGCGAAGGCAACGTGAAACTCGCACAGTCGCCCAATCTCATCGAGGAAGTGACCGAGACTTTCCACGCCGCCAGCCCCCTAATGAGATTCCTCTGCAACGCGCTGGACGTGCCCTATTGACCATGCCGGACGCTTCGCCTCCACACGATCCTTATGCGCGCTGGCGGTTTCTGCGCGATGTTGCTGTGTTCCAGTTCAAGCTGGCGCTCGACAATTTGCGCGATTTTGCGTTGGTACCGGTGTCGTTGATCGCCGCGGCAATCGATCTTGTCTTCAACGGCGAGCGCGAAGGCGTGCTGTTTTACACAGTGCTCAAATGGGGACTGCACAGCGAAAAGATCATTGATCTCTATAGTGTGATCGAGCGCGGCGATGGGCCGGGGCACGATTTCACCATTGATGCCGCGATCGCGCGGCTCGAAAGCGTCATCCTGCGCGAGTATGAGAAAGGCGGCACTGCGGCGGGTGTGAAGGACGCAGTGGATCATGCCATCGACCAGATACGCCGCGAGAGCGGCGCGACTCGGGGAAGGGCCCGCAATGCTCTGGCTCGCGCTGCGGGCAACATGCACAGAAAGCTAGGTACAAAACCCGGTTCGGGAGACACGCCACCGATGGGCTAACAACGGCAGGCTCCGCCGTCCATGCAGGCGCAGGGCTGTGGCAGTTCCGCGGCAAGCTTGCGGAAATATTCCTCGAGTGCGCCGCGCACGATGTCATGGCGGCTGATACCCTTCTTGATGGCGGCGATACCGAGTTTCTCCAGTTCATCCTGGGTAATAGACACCACGATGCGGCGCAACCGGTCGGACTGTTCGGTTTTCGGAAATGGGGGCGGCTCTGGCGCAGCCGGCTGCACCTTGCACGTCACCAGTGCCGGGCGCGGCAGAGTTATAGCCGGCGCGACCAGTGATGGAGCGGCGTCACCCTTGCGGGCTAGAAGGCTTGCGGTCATTGCAGCAAATTTTGCGGAACTCATTGCGCGGTCTCTCAATAGGAATGATCGGTGCTGCGCCGGCCGAAGGGCTGAATGCGGCGGTTGCCGAAACCAGGCGGCTCGCCGGGCGGATGGCGCCGGTCATGACCGGAGCGGCGCTCGATGCCGACGTAAGGTTCTGGCATCGGCGGGGGAGGCGGATCGGGCATCTCAGACGAATCCGAGATGTCTGTGCCTTCAGGCATATCTGTCGCATCTGCAGGCGATAGGCCACTGACGGCAAAACTCTGCGGCACGATTTCGGGTGCGAACGCCGCGTCGTGCTTGAGCCGTGCCAACCGTCCCTGTACGTAAATCCATAACTCACGGACCTCTCTGGCCGAGGCCGATTTGGCTGCTACTTCGCCCACGGTGCGTCCGTCTATCATGGAAGCGGCAAAATCGACACGATGATGGACCGTAACCGGAGCCACCGTGCCGTGCTGCGACAGGGCTACAGCCGCTTCGCCAGTGATGCGGGCGCGCGGTGTGGCGGCGTTGATGACAAACAACACTGGCTTACCGTGGCGGTCGGCGATGTCCACAGTGGCGCCGACTGCGCGCAGGTCGTGCGGGCTGGGCCGCGTCGGCAGAATCACCAGATCTGCATGGCCGATGACATGCGAGATGGATTCGGTGATGGCGGGCGGCGTATCTATCACTGCCAGGCGAATCCCGGATCGCTGAAGATGCTCCAGTGCCTCGCCCAACTCGAACAGACCGACTTTTGCGAACAGGGGAGCGCGCGCGGCACGCGCGTTCCACCAGTGCGAGAGGCTGCCCTGCGGATCGGTGTCGATCAGGGCAACCGACCCAACGCCCGCTTTTTGCGCTTCCACGGCCAGATGACCAGAGAGCGTGGTCTTTCCCGATCCGCCCTTCTGCGATGCCAGCACCAGAACATGCATCTTGCGCCCTCTCCGTATGCGACGCCGTAACGCAAAGAATTACTCTGGAGATTATGTAACGCGGCGGCGCTTGCTGGGGCATGAAGGGCGCGCGGGGAAATTTCGGCAATTTCGATGCAAATTCGCTGGATGCGGTGTGTCAATCCTCGCCGAACTTGGCCGCGATGAGAGCAAGGATGGCGGTCATGGCCTCGTCAGCATCAGGGCCTTCGGCGTCGATTTCGATCTTTGTACCCTGGCTTGCCGCCAGCATCATCAGCCCCATGATGGAACGGGCGTCGACACATTGCCCGTCCTTGGTCACAGTGATCTGGGACTGGAAGCGTGCTGCCGCTTCTACCAGCTTGGCTGAGGCGCGGGCATGAAGGCCACGCTTGTTGGGAATCGTCGCCACTTCATGGCGGCGCTGCGGCCTGTCCATCGCTTCACGCTCCGCCCACCAGGTCGGCGGAACCGGCACGCATATATTTACGTCCGGCGTCGATAGCTTCCTTCACTGCCTTGTCAAGCGGTAGCTTGGCGCGCACGTCCACGAGCTTGATCAAGCTGGGCAGGTTGGCACCAGCGAGCACTTCGATCTTGCCTCGGTCGAGCAGCGTGAGCGCGAGGTTGCAGGGCGTGCCGCCATACATGTCTGTGACAAGCACCACGCCGTCGCCCATGTCTACCGATTTGGCGGCGGCGGCGATCTCGCGCCGACGCCGCTCGATGTCGTCCTCCGGGCCGATGCACACTGCGCGCAGATGGGTCTGGGGGCCGACCATATGCTCCATCGCCGAGATGAATTCTTGGGCTAGACGGCCGTGGGTGACGATGACGATACCGATCATGATCTGATGCAAAAAGTTCCAGGGTGGGGGACGATATCAGGGCTGACGCCGGATGGAAGCCCCTCCAAAGGAGGGCAGGCCGTGGCGAAACAAAGCATGAGCGAAAGCGGCCACCGCTGCCACAACCTTTGCTTGGGCGGCTGCCTCGAAAGGGTCCAAACGGATCAATGGCGGCCAGGATTCTTGTGGGAAAGCAAGCAGTTCTGGCGGACGCCAGCGTTCCGGCTCGGGCAAGCGGGGCGGGGATATCCCAGGTGTCAGTTCGACCACCAGCGTCACGGGGGTGCACGGACAATGGGGCAGCGCCAGAACGCCGAGCCCGCGCACCTCCATCAGCCCGGCCAGAGCCGGTGGGGGAGCGGCAGAGAGCCTACCGTACTTGGCCGTCAAGTCGGTGCGGTCGTCCGCCACCAGTTCTGCCCCCGCCGCCATCAGGCGCAGCATGAGATCGGACTTGCCAGACCCGCTTTTGCCCAGAACGAGCACTCCGGCTTCTTCCGGAGCGCCGAAAGCTGCCGCCGCGCGGGCCAGCCGGACACAGCCGGCGTGGATATTGGCCGTGCGCTCAGCCATCGCGGGGCAGGGGCAGTTCGACGACAAAGCGGGCGCCGGCCGTCTCGCCGGATTCGGCCTTGCGATTCTCGGCCCAGATGCGCCCGCCTGCGCCCTCGACGATCTGGCGTGCGATGGAGAGGCCAAGCCCCGAATTGCGGCCAAAATCCTGTTCGGCCGGGCGCTCGGTGTAGAAGCGGCTGAAGATGGTTTCGAGGTTCTCCGGTGGAACACCCGGGCCTTCGTCGTCCACTTCTATGCGCACGAAGTTGAGGGCCGCCTTCGCGGACACCGTCACTGTTCCGTTGTCCGGGCTGAAGGAAATAGCGTTATCGATCAGGTTGCGGAAAATCTGCCCAAGGCGCTCACTTCGCCCCAGCACTTGGGCGCCATGTGGCAGATCGAGCTGCAGCGCAACCGAGACGCCGCGCGGCAGCGTTGTGTAGCCATAGATCTCGACGATGGTTTCAAGCAGATGAGCAATGTTTACTGGCTCGACCGGTTCGCGGCTCAGCTCGGCATCGATGCGCGAGGCTTGCGAGATATCAGTGATCAGCCGATCGATCCGCTTGATGTCGTTGCGCAGGATGTCCATAAGGCGGGCCTTGGCCTCGTCGTCCTTGGTGCGCATCAGCATCTCGATGGCACTTTTGAGCGACGTCAGCGGGTTCTTGAGTTCGTGGGCCACGTCGGCCGCAAAGCTTTCAATGGAATCTATGCGCTCGTAGAGCGCGCGCGTCATAGCCGAAAGGCTATCTGCCAGCTCGCCGATCTCGTCATTCCGGTCGTTCATGACCGGAATGGTTTCGCGCCCGGCGCGGCCATGACGCACGCGGTCGGCAGCAGCGGCCAGGCGCCGGATGGGCTCGGCGATGAAGCCGGACAGATAGAGCGACGAAATCAGCATGACGATAAAACCGACCAGGAACACTTCCATCAGTGTTGCGCGTTCTTCGCGCAAGACGTCGTCGATGTCGCCACCCTCGGTGGACACCATGAGTACGCCGTAGATTGTACGGAACCGTTGAACTGGCACGGCAACCGAAAGCACCAGCCGGTTGCGCTCGTCCACGCGTTCCTTGGCGCCGATTTTTCCGCTCAGGGCATCGACGACTTCGGAATAAACTCGGCCGTCCTTGCCCGCCTCAAAATAGGGGTCGAGCTTAACGAACGGGCGCACGCCCATCATTCCATTGTAGACTCGTTCGATCGCCCGCCCGACTTGGCTCCAGAAATCAATAGGCGGCAGCGGATAAGTCTGCACTATGTTGCGGGCGAGCAAGTTGCGGGTATCCACTTCGAGCCTGCCATCGGTGCCATATAGTCGCGCGCGCAGTGAGGTGGGTGCGATGAGTTGGCGCAGCAACGGTTCGGCTTCGTCGGTCTTGATTGAGCGCGTGTTTTCGTCGGTAGTATATTCGGCCAACGTCCCGGCGACGATCAGCGCCTGCTGCTTGATACCGGCAAGACGCTCGTCGATCAGGCCGACACGGGTGGACTGAACAAGAATCACGCCGCCGAACAGGAACAGCAGTACGATGGCGTTGAAGAACAGAATGCGCCGCGTCAGTGCTGAAAAGCGCCGGCGCCGTCCGCCTCCGGGGGCAGGATGGCCAAAGAACAGGCGGCGCTCGCCGTGCTGGAAGCTGCGAGGCGCGGTCATGCGCAATCGCGCCGGCGCCGCTCAGGTCTCACGGTAGCGGTAGCCCACGCCATAAAGGGTTTCGATGGCGTCAAAGCTGTCGTCCACCGCCTTGAATTTCTTGCGCAAGCGCTTGATGTGGCTGTCGATAGTACGGTCGTCGACATAGACCTGGTCGTCATAGGCCGCATCCATCAGATTGTCGCGGCTCTTCACGAAGCCCGGGCGCTGGGCAAGGCATTGCAGGATCAGGAATTCGGTTACGGTAAGACGCACGGGTTTTTCGTTCCAGGTGCATTCGTGGCGCTGTGGATCGAGCGCTAGTTTACCGCGCACCAGCGCCTCTTTCTTGGTTTCGCCGCCAGTGGCGGCCTTGTGCCCCTCGGCGCGGCGCAGGACGGCCTTCACGCGCTCCAGCAGAAGGCGCTGAGAGAACGGCTTCTTGATGTAGTCGTCGGCGCCAGCGTTCAGGCCCATCAGTTCGTCGATCTCCTCGTCCTTGGACGTGAGAAAGATCACCGGCAGTTCGGTATTGTGCTGCTTGAGGCGTCGCAGTAGTTCGAGCCCGTCCATACGCGGCATCTTGATGTCGAGAATTGCCAGATCGGGGGGCGTCGCCGACAGCGCGGTCAGGGCTGAAGCGCCGTCCGAAAAAGCGCGGACGTGGTAGCCCTCCTGTTCCAGCAGCATGCTGACGGACGTGAGGATGTTCTTGTCATCATCGACGAGAGCAATGGTAGGCATAATCTTGATCCGGACCTTCTGCCCCTTAATACAAGGAGAAGGGGGGTAATGCAAAACCCGGCGTCCAGCGGTCCGCCGGCGCGCAGAGGCGGTTTCGAGGCCGCCTCTGCCCCGGATCAAGGTTTTAGAACTCCTGCCAGTCGTCCTGCGGCGCGGAATCCGGCGCTTTGGCCAGCGCCTTGCCGGCGCGGCTCGTCGCCTTCAGCGCCGGTCTGGCCGCCGGCGTAGACCTGACCGGCGAGGGGGGCGCTTTGCGCGCTGCAGCCGGGCGGGCCGGCGCGACTTTGCCCTCTTGCAATCTGGTTGCCGTGACGCGGAAGCCGCCCAGCAGGCTCACCAGTTCGTCGGCCTCACCCGCAAGCGAATGGCTGGCTGCCGTTGATTGCTCCACCATCGCAGCGTTTTGCTGGGTGAAGTTGTCCATATCAGTGATCGCGATGTTTACTTGTGCAACACTGGTCGCCTCTTCCTGAGCGGAGGCGGCGATCTGATCGATCGAATCGTTGATATCGGATACCTGCGAGACGATGCGCATCAATGCGCTGCCGGCTTCGCCGACAAGGTTCACACCCTGAGTGACTTTGGTCGTGGATGTATTGATGAGCGACTTGATTTCCCGGGCGGCACCGGCCGAGCGTTGCGAGAGCGCCCGTACTTCGCTGGCAACCACGGCAAAGCCCTTGCCGGCATCCCCTGCGCGCGCGGCTTCCACACCGGCATTGAGCGCCAGAAGATTGGTCTGAAAGGCGATCTCATCGATAACACTCACGATCTGGCCGATTTGCCCGGCCGAGGTTTCGATCTCGTGCATCGCCTGCACCGCATCATCAACGACTTGTCCTGAGCGAACAGCATCGTCCTTCGCGGTAGCGACGGCCTGACGCGCATGCAATGCACCATCTGCCGTCTTCTTCACCGTTGCGGTGATCTCGTCTAGTGTGGCAGCAGTCTGCTCAAGGGTTGCCGCTTGGTGTTCGGTGCGGCGGGAAAGGTCGTCCGCAGCCTGGGTGATCTCTGCGGAACCAGTCTGTACATTGGTAGTGACCTGCCAGATCAGGCATAGCGTGTCGTCGAGCCGCTTGATGGCTGCGTTGAAATCCTCGCGCAGTTTGGCATATTCGCCGGAAAACTCTTCATTCAGGCGGAAGGTGAGATCGCCGCCTGCCAGATGATCCAACGCAGCCGCGAGCGAAGACACCACATGTTTTTGTTCCCTGGTGGTTGCCGCTCTGGCTTCTTCCTGTTCCTGCCGCATGCGTATCATACGAACCTGATTATCACGGAATATCGTCAGCGAGCGGATAATTGCTCCGAATTCGTCCTTGCGGGCCAAGGCCCCCAGATCGATGTCGTTATCTCCGCCGGCAAGGGTCTCCGTCGCTCCGGCGATCTTGCGCACGTCCGCTCTGGTTGCCAGAACGCTCAATGTGGCCAGGGCGCCCACCAGCAGGAGAGTGAGCAGGGCGGTGGTCACCGAGATGATCTCCATCTCCTGCGCGCGAGTCTGGCTTTCCAGGGCGCGCTTGACTGTGGCTTTCCGGGTGGCATCGACGACCTGGCCAAGGGTGGCTACCATCTGCCGGTAGCTTTGCTCAAACGGGTCGATGAAGCTAACGGCTGCCGAGAAATCTGCGGTCATCATGCTGCCGACCAGATCGACGGCGCTTCGGGTTTCGTCGAGTTGCTTCTGCAGCTTCGCAAACTGTTGCCGTTGCGCCGGTGGCGAACCGGCGCTGACCTTCTTCAGCAGTTTCTCGATCGAGGCAAGATTGGCGACAAGGGTCTTGCTCTGTGCGGCGATTTTGCCTGTGTCGATCTTGCCGGCTTGATGCGTCAGCAACAGATAAAGTTGTCCGTGCGCATCCGCGATCCGGCCGGCGATGTCCTGCATCTGCAGGCTGCGCGCCATTTCGACGTTCACGACCCTCTGCAGCTCGCTGGCTTCATTCTTCTGCAGGTAAATGGACCCCGCCGCCATCGCGGCCAGCATCAGCAACGCCAGGCCTGGCGCGAAGGCGATTTTGATGAGTAGCGGCTGATCGGCCAGGCGAAAATATTTCACAGCATCCCCCGGATAGTTCCGCCGGTCGAACCCGGCAAGAGACGAATTTGACGGTTGAGACTGACCATTTGCTTAACTCCGGCGCTTTTTCGTCGAAGAAATTGCAAGGAAGCGGTCTTTTGCGCGGCCCGAAGGGCGAGTTCGCGGTTATGTAAACTATTCATTGGTGATTATGAGATGCCGCGGGGGGCTGATCACCATTTTTTAACGGGCAAATGCAACGCTGCGCTCGTGCTCGGTGACATGACCGGCAAATGTGAAAATGAAGTTCAAGTAATCACGGGAACAGAACGGGGGCTCCAAGATGCTTTCAAGGAAACTCATTGCGGCGGTCGTCGGCGCAGCCGGAATAATGATGGCAGCCGAGCCGGCTCTTGCCGGAGATCTGGCCAGTCAGTTTAGGGATTGCGTCTCGAAATATGCAAATAATCAACAGTCAGTTAGCGTGATGCTGCAATGCACGGCTGCAAACGGCAAACTGTCCGACTGCAAGGTGACCGATGCTCCGTCGCCTGCGAACGGCTTCGATAAGGCAGCTATTTGCGTGGCCGACATTCTTCCTATCGGCGACAAGACGGGTTCGGTAAAGGTTCCGATCCGGTTCGAAAAGTCTAGCTGAGGACGGTTTCCGCCGTGATATGCGCAGTGCTTCTGCATTCATGGAGCGCTGCGCACCTCATTCAGACAAATGCGATCTTCAGGATTTCGTAAGAGCGCGCACCGCCGGGGGCAGCCACTTCTACGGTATCGCCAGGGGCCTTTCCGATCAGCGCGCGCGCGATCGGGCTGGAGATGGAGATGCGGCCCTTTCTGGCATCGGCCTCCATGTCGCCGACGATTTGATATTTCTTCTCTTCGTCAGTGTCCTCGTCTACCAATGTGACGGTGGCGCCGAACTTCACCGTATTGCCGGAGAGTTTGGAGACGTCGATCACGTCGGCGCGGCCGATCATGTCTTCCAATTCGATAACGCGGCCCTCAATAAAGGCCTGGCGCTCTTTGGCGGCATGATATTCGGCATTCTCAGAGAGATCGCCATGCGCGCGCGCTTCGGCAATGGCCTTTATCACCTCCGGACGCTCCACCGACTTAAGGTGGTTGAGTTCGTCTTCCAGGGCCTTGTAGCCCGCGGCCGTCATGGGAATGCGTTCCATTGATTCTTTAATCCTGATGCCTCAAGTCGACTGACAATAACGCTCCCTCCGGCCTCGCTCAGGGTCCGGCTGGATCGGAATGCGCGGCTGACTGTACGTAAATCCCTGTTCCGCCTGGACTTTGCTGTCCTGTTCGCTGGCGATCCGAACAAAACTTTAGGACCCTAGGGCCACAACTTCAAGGGAGGGCGCCAGTGTCGCCAAGCTGACAGATGATCAGGCGTAGCTCTGAAGGGGCGCCACCTCTAGGGAATCCCCGCGCAGGGCAGCGACAGCCTGGGTGGCGGCCGCAGCGCCAGCGATCGTGGTGTAGTAGGGAACCTTCATTTGCAGCGCCGTGCGGCGGATGGATAGCGAATCGGCCAGCGCCTGAGCACCTTCCGTGGTGTTGAAGACGAGCTGGACCTCGCCATTTTTGAGGGCATCAACTATGTGCGGCCGGCCCTCCAACACTTTGTTCACGACCTTCGCCTCGACGCCGTTCTCATTGAGGAACTTGGCAGTGCCACGGGTGGCGATGATTTCAAAGTTCATCGCCTGAAGTTGGCGGGCAGGGGCGAGCGTAAGCGCCTTGTCGGCTTCCTTGACTGAAATGAATGCCGTACCACCCTGTGGCAATTTGAGGCCGGCGCCGATCTGGCTCTTGGCAAAGGCGCGGCCGAAATTGGTGTCAAGGCCCATGACCTCGCCGGTGGAGCGCATCTCCGGCCCTAGAATCGTATCGACGCCCGGGAAGCGCGCGAAGGGCATGACTGCTTCCTTGACCGCAATATGTGTTTTTTGCGGGCGGGAGAGGTTGAAGCTCGCGAGTTTTTCGCCCGCCATCACTCGCGCGGCGACTGCAGCCACCGGCACGCCGATGGCTTTGGCCACGAAGGGCACGGTGCGGCTAGCGCGCGGATTAACCTCTAGGACATAGATGTCGCCGTTCTGAACTGCGTATTGCACGTTCATGAGCCCGCGAACGTCGAGCGCACGCGCCAGGGCGATGGTCTGGCGCTCGATTTCTGCAATCGTGGCTGGCGGTAAGGAATGAGGGGGCAGCGCGCAGGCCGAATCACCTGAATGTACGCCCGCCTCCTCGATATGCTCCATGATTCCGGCGACAAAAACATCGCCCGTGCCGTCGCCGATGGCATCCACATCAATCTCTATGGCGTGATGTAAGAAGGCATCAATTAACACCGGGTGATCGCCGGAGATCTTGAAGAGTTCACCTGATTGCACGGTAACCTTGAGCGTCGCCTCGTCGGGCGCCACCACCATGCCGCGCCCTCCCAACACATAGGACGGGCGCAACATCACCGGATAGCCGATCTCGGCAGCGGCGGTCACGGTTTCTTCGGGGGTCAGGGCTGTGGCGTTCTTCGGCTGCTTAAGCCCGAGTTGGTGGAGTAGCACCTGGAAACGCTTGCGGTCCTCGGCCAGATCGATGGCGTCGGCCGAGGTGCCGAGTAGCGGAATCCCTTCATTCACCAGTGTTCCGGCGAGCTTGAGCGGCGTCTGCCCGCCGAACTGCACGATAATGCCGGCAAGGGTGCCCTTCGCCTGCTCTGTGCGCACGATTTCGAGCACGTCTTCCGCTGTCAGCGGCTCGAAATAGAGGCGGTCGGAGGTGTCGTAGTCGGTCGAGACGGTTTCGGGATTGCAGTTGACCATGACAGTCTCAAAACCGCGCTCCGAAAGCGAGAAGGCCGCATGGCAGCAGCAATAGTCGAACTCGATACCCTGGCCGATGCGGTTGGGCCCGCCGCCCAGAATGATGACCTTGTTTTTCGCCGTCGGGTGGCTTTCGCATTCGGGCGCGCCGGCCACCGGCGACTCGTAGGTCGAATACATGTAAGGTGTCAGTGCCTGGAACTCGGCGGCGCACGTGTCGATGCGTTTGAATACTGGGCGCACCTTCAGTCTGGCGCGCAAAGCGCGGATATCCTTCTCCTTGAGACCGGCCAGGTGGGCGAGGCGGGCGTCGGAGAACCCCATCGCCTTAAGGCGGCGCAGGCCGGCCTCGTCCTGCGGCATACCATTAACAGCAACTTCCTTTTCCGCAGCAACGATGCGTTCGATTTCGCCCAGAAACCAGGGATCGTATCGGGTGATGGACTGTATTTCTTCCATCGGAAAGCCAAGGCGCACAGCTTCGGCAGTAAAGCGCAACCGGTCCGGCGACGGCCGGGCTAGCGCCGCGCGGATCGCATCCTTGTCGTTAGCCAGTTCGATTTCGTCGAGGCCGGTAAGGCCGGTCTCCATCGAGCGCAGCGCCTTCTGCAAGGACTCCGCGAAGGTGCGGCCGATGGCCATCGCTTCACCTACTGACTTCATTGAGGTGGTGAGCAAGGGTTCTGCGCCCGGAAATTTTTCGAAGGTGAAACGCGGAATCTTCGTCACCACATAATCGATAGTGGGTTCGAAGCTGGCAGGCGTGACCTTGGTAATATCGTTCTGCAGTTCGTCCAGCGTGTAGCCGACCGCAAGTTTGGCAGCGACCTTGGCAATGGGGAAGCCGGTGGCCTTGGAGGCCAGAGCCGACGAGCGCGAAACGCGAGGATTCATCTCGATGATGACCATGCGCCCGTCGACCGGGTTGACAGCGAACTGCACGTTGGAGCCGCCGGTCTCCACACCGATCTCGCGCAGCACGGCAATCGAAGCCGTGCGCATGCGCTGATATTCCTTATCGGTCAGGGTGAGGGCCGGGGCCACAGTGATGGAATCGCCGGTGTGCACGCCCATAGGATCGACATTCTCGATGGAACAGATGATGATGGCGTTGTCAGCGCGGTCGCGCACGACTTCCATCTCGTATTCCTTCCAGCCGAGAACGCTTTGCTCGATCAGAACCTCGTTGGTGGGCGAGGCGTCGAGGCCGGCTTCTACAATCTCGAAAAATTCATCGCGGTTGTAGGCGATGCCGCCGCCGGTGCCGCCGAGCGTGAAAGAAGGCCTGATCACCGCGGGTAAGCCCACTTCGTCCAATGCCTGTACCGCGTGGGTGAAGGCCTCGGGCGAAAGCTCCATGATCGGATTGTTCTCGGCGTCGTAGAGGAAGTTGCCGTGCTCGTCCTTTTTGTGCCGCAGGTAACCCTTGAGCGTGATGCCGCGCGGCACATCGAGCCCGATCTTGAGCATAGCCTGGCGGAACAGTTCGCGGTCCTCGGCCTTGTCGATGGCGTCTGCCGAGGCGCCGATCAACTCGACATTATATTTCTCCAGCACCCCGCGCTTCCTGAGGCTGAGGGCTGTGTTGAGCGCGGTCTGTCCGCCCATAGTGGGCAAGAGCGCAAAGATCCGCCCGTCGGGGACATTTGCCGCCTCACGCGCAATGATCTTCTCCACGAATTCCGGCGTGATGGGCTCAATATAGGTCGCGTCCGCCAGCCCCGGATCGGTCATGATCGTGGCGGGGTTTGAATTAACCAGGACTACCCGGTACCCCTCGGCCTTCAACGCCTTGCAGGCCTGGGCGCCGGAATAGTCGAACTCGCAGGCCTGGCCAATGACGATCGGCCCTGCGCCGATGATAAGAACCGTATGGATGTCTTGGCGTTTGGGCATGTCGTCTCTCGCGCGCGAACGGGCGCGCTGGCTGGGCGCGCCGTGGGAGGCCGGATTGCAGGTTAGGAGGATCGTTTAGCCGTGACTCGCCGCCGTAGCAACCCCGCAGAGAACCTTTATTGGGGGAACGATCTCTAGCTCCGCCACCTAAGCGTGCGTTCCTCCACTGGATTTATGAAGGGGGTGCCGGTGGCGACCGATGCGGCCCAGGCGTTCTTGACCCGGTGGTACCAGATCGCCGGCTGGTCGGCGTCCTGGATCAGCATCAGTCGGGGGGTGAATTTCAGACCCTGGCGCTGGAGTTCAACCATCCGCCGGTCGTCGCCCAGGAAGGCGGCGCCGAAGACCATGAAGAAAGGTCGGATGAAGCCGACCCAGCGCGGCCAGTACATGATCTGGGTCACTTGGGTGGTTTCGGCGTCGATAGGTGTGCAGACGGTCAAGCTCACGACCTTGAATGGCCGGCCAAACAGCCTTCCCTCGACATTTTCGAAGCGGGTGGACGGCAATTCAAAGGTGATTTCGGTCGTCACCTCCGCGCCCAGCAGCCTGTAGGCGGGCTTGGAGGGCTGGTGCCGGGTCATGACGAAACCGTTCGAGAGTGGGGCGTAGTGCTTTGTTTTTTCCTTGGCCTTGCGTCGCCAGTACCAGTGGGCGTGGACATAGGCGGCATGGGCCGGATCCATCAGGCCGATCACAGCATGGTCGACGGAGCAGCGGAAGGTCTGGCTGACGCTCCAGCGGGGCCTTGGGTTGGTGATCCCGACCTCAGGCGGTTCGCCTTTTGGGGGCTGGTTCTCCTGTCCCTCGGCGGCCATGTACACCCAGATCAGGCCATCCTGCTCGCGTACTGGATAGGTCCGGGCGCGGATGCGGCTGGCGTCAAAATCCTGCCCCTCGACCAGCGATGGGATCATCTTGCAGACCCCATCCGTCGCAAAGCGCCAACCGTGATAGGGGCATTCGACGGTTCCATCCGACGCGATCTTTCCGGCGGAGAAGGGCACGCCCCGGTGAGGGCAGGTATCGCGCAGGGCAAAGACCTCGCCATCGTGGCTGCGGCCCAGCACCACCGGCTCACCCAAGAGCACCTGATGGTTCAGCTTTCCAGGGGCAAGCCGGGCGGCAAAACCGGCCATGTACCAGAGATTGCGGAGCGGCGCGTCGTCGGTTGCCATGAGTCCCTCAGCTCGGATGCCAGGCGGGAGGTACCTTGCCGTGTCGGATTTGTCGACCCGGTCGGGCGAGCTGCTACCGGGGCTACTTCCGCGTCCGGTGTACCTTGGCATTGGACACGACGGGTTTTAGGAGGCTTTCGAGCGTCGTCATGAACTGAGCACCTTTGTAGGGCGGGATACGATAGGCCCAGCCGTTGCTGCGCCGGTCGATCGCTGTGGCCTCCTTGCGGGCGTCGCTCTTGCCCTCCTGTGCCTCGGCGGAGACTGTGGCCCAATAATCGGTACCCTGTTTGACGACCGCGACGGTGATGTCCAGTCCATCGAAAGTTTTTGTCATGACGCGCGCGGCATTGGCGAAGTTGAACTGCGAGGCGGGCGCGACCTTGTCGAAACTGAAACCGACGATGGCGGCGGCCACGTCGTCAGGTGCGTCCGGATAGGCTAGCTGGCGGCCTTTGGGAATGTTTATCAGCGCAAAGTCGGGGTCTTCTGGCTTGGCGCGGCGCATGGTATAGCTCGGTCCGTCCGCTGGTGTGACGTCTGCTTCCTGAATGCGCGAGCGATCTACGCTCAAGAGCGTCTTGTCCAGCCAGTCGTCGGCATCGGGTTTGGGCACAAAGACGCTGCGCGTAAGCCAACTTTGATCTGAACCCAGCCGGCGCACGAAGAGACGTTCAGCGCCGCCAGTCTCCCCGATATCACTGGTCTTACCCGCGACCAGAGCGGCGATGGTGTGGCCCTGATCGTCGAGCAATGAGATAGCCACACCTTTGCCACCCTTGGCGGGATTGCCGAGGTCAAGATACCGCAGCCAGCCGGCGCGCGACGTTTCTGGCTGGATGGTTTCAAGCCCGACCAGGCCCACCAGCAGCGTGCGCACCTGTTTGAAATCGGCCGGATAGTTGTGCATTGAGGGCAGCACCCAACCCCTGTCCGGCGTGAATGCAACGTCGAACGCACCCTTCGCTTTGGAGACGATGTGGATTCGCGCGACATGGCGCATCTTGACCGAGAGGTTGGGAAAGAATGTCTCGGGCGTGTAATGCGGCGCTACCAATGCCGCCTGATGCCACAGCGCTAGGACCGCCAGTCCTGTCGAAAGAACCGCCGCTCCGGTGAGAACGCCAAGCGTGCGCAGCCGCGGGTCTTTGCGACGGGAGGTTGGTGCGGGCGCGTCGGTCATGGCCGCTTTTCCTCACAACGGCACGGCGCGGGCGCGGCGGCGCCGGCGCAGGATGGCCAAGATCAGCGCGAACGCCGCCACCAGCAGCGGCACGAGCGCAATGTTGACGACTTCGAGGAACGTGCCCAGCGCATCGACCTCCTTACGCAGGTCGCGCTGGACCTCCCGCAATTGGGTGCGGGTGCTGGCGACGTCAGCACGGAATTTCGCGATCTCTGTTTGCTGGGCGGGCGAGAGCGCGGTTCCGGTCGAGGGCTCGCCGTTGGTGCTGCCGCCCTGCTCGAGGGCGTGCAGCCGGCTTTCTGTATCACTCAGCTTGGCCTGCAGCGAGTCGGCTTCCTGCTGGAATTGCGCTTGTGCCTGTGCCTGCAGTTGCTGCACCACGGTGAATGGCCGATCGTTGCTGGCGCGCGTGCGCAGCGAGATGAGGGCGTTGGAGCCAGAAAGATTTTCCACTGCGTTGAGGATGAAGGCGCCATTGTCGGCGAAGGGCGTGGCAATGCGCTTGCCGTAGAGGTTCTGCGTGCGCACCCAGAAGCGGTCATCGAAGATATCGGTGTCGGCCATGACGATGACATTGATGGCCTTGGTCGTTTTGATCTGTTTGGCCGTAACGTTGTCGCCGGCAGGTGGGCCGTCGGGGAAGGCAGTTCTGGCGGGCCCTGAAATGCGCGCCGCGACAACATACGGTTTGCCAGTCGGATGCACCGAGCCTAACAAATCCTGTGGCCGCGGGCTCATCTGCACGGCTTCGGCATCAATCAGCGAGGCTTCATTAGAGGATGTTACCAGCGGCGCGAAATGAGTACTGGCGCCCTTAGCTTTGGAAATGGCGCCGACGCTGGCCAGATTCAGCGTCTGCAGACTGGACGTGACCTGATCCCGCGCATCGAATTGCGCTTGAGTCAAATGCAGCCAAGCCGGATATATGGTGATCGGATCGCGCGGATCGAGAGAAACTTGCACGCGCTGGGCCAGCTTTCTGTCCAGGATTACCTTATCTGGATCGTAGGCGACGCCCCAGTCATGAAGAAGCCTGGGCAGATCGGACGAGTTTGATCCCTGTGTCTGCGGATTGCCGCCTGCCGAACGCGCTGCTACCTCGGAAAGCGGATCGACGAACACCAGGGCACGTCCGCCGCCCAGGACAAACTGATCGATAGCATAGCGTTGCGCAGGGTCGAGGTCTTTGGGCTGCACGATCATCAGCACATCCACATCCTTCGGGATGGACGTGAAATCCATGTCAAGCATCTTAGTACGATAGCTGTCAGTCAGTTCTTTATAAGCAGTGAAGGGCTCTGCATGCCCTTGAAGAGCAATCGCCATGCCGCCTGCGCCAGTCTCCAGGGGAAGGCTGGAGATGATGCCAAGCACCGGTTTCTTTGGCGTTGCCAACCGATAGATAAGCGAGGTGATATCATATTCGAGATAGGGCTCGCGGTCCTGACTGAAGAACGGAATGACTTGCTTGCCGTCGATGGTGTTGGTGCCAACTAGCCCGAGGTAAACCATGTCGCCGGAGTCGGTTGGCGCGCCCGAAAGGCCGTATGCCGTCGCCTGATCCTCTGCCGCCGTGAAAGGTTCTGGATCAATCTCTTCCAAGATAATTTTGCCGTGGCTCAGGGCGGCGTAATCCTCCAGCAGATCGCGCACGCGCGCGGCGTAAGCGGCCGTCTGCGCGTAACCAGCGGCGATCTTCTTCGAATAGAAAAACTTGAGCGTGATCGGCTCTTTGAGGCTGGTAATGGTTTCGAGTGTGCCCTTGGAGAGAGTGAAAATTCCCTTCTCGGTGAGATCGAGGCGTTCCGTGGTGAGTGTGGTATCGGCAGCGATATTGATCGCAAAGAAAATCACACCGGCCAGCGTGAGCGCGAGCATAGAAAAAAGGCGGCGCGACATGGGCTTCATCTCACGACGCCTTCCTGAGGTCGATCAAGACCACGTTGACCGAAAGGAACAGGACCGTCAGCGAGAAGAAGAAGATGATATCCCGAACGTCTATCACTCCCGAGGAGATGGCGATGAAATGCGTAAGGAAACTGAAGGAGGAAATAGCGGTGATCACCGGCAAGGGCGCCCAGGCGCGGAAGAAATCGAGCACCAAGGGCGCTCCAGAGATCGTGAACAGGAAACAGACCACTACGCTCACCACGAAGGCGATCACCTGGTTGTCGGTTGCAGATGAAATCGCCGCGCCGATGGCAAGGTAGCCCCCCGCCATTAGGAAGCTGCCGATGTAGCCAGCGAGGATCACGCCGTTGTCTGGAGAACCGAGAAAGTTAACGGTCAGCCAGATCGGAAAGGTGAGGGCGAGCGCGATGCCAATGAAGGTCCAGGCCGCCAGATATTTGCCCAGCACTGTCGCCCACAGCGGCACCGGCAGCGTCAGCAGAAGTTCCATCGTGCCGCTGTGCCGTTCTTCGGCCCACAACCGCATCGAGATTGCCGGCACCAGGAAGAGATAGAGCCAAGGATGGTAGCCAAAGAACACCGAAAGGTCCGCGATGCCGTTCTCGTAGAAATGGCCGATGAAAAACGTGAATGCGCCCATCGCAAACAGGAATATCACAATGAATACATAGGCCAGCGGCGTGGCGAAGTAGGCGGTGAACTCGCGCTTGAAGATGGGCCAGATCATGCTCATGCGCGGTTCTCCCTGGCCCGCGTGGCGTCGTGGGTGGTCAGCGCGCGGAAGACGTCGTCGAGCCGGCCTGCCTCGGCATAGAGTTCGCGTACGTCCCACTTCTCGGCCACGGCGATGGCGCTGACGTCCTCGATCAGCATGGCGCCGGGATTAGGAAAGGCGGTCAACTCGATAAGGTCATTCTGGCGTGCGATCTGCTCAACACTGGCAACCTTGTTCATGGATTTGAGTTTAGTGCGTGCGGTTTCAGCGCGCGAACTGGGCAGCACTAACGTCACTGCGTTGTGATGGCGCGAGCGGCGGAGAAGATCTGCAGGCGTACCATCCGCAACCACGCGTCCACGGTCGATGACGACCGCGCGGCTACAGATCGCTGCCACTTCCTCCAGCAGGTGCGTGGAGACGATGATCGCCTTCTCGGGCGACATGGCGCGGATCAGCGTGCGCACTGAATGCTTCTGGTTGGGGTCGAGGCCGTCTGTCGGTTCGTCCATGATCAGCACTGGCGGATCGTGCAGGATGGCCTGGGCGAGGCCGACGCGACGCTTGAAGCCTTTGGAAAGTGTTTCGATCGGTTGGTCTAGCACCGGGTCGAGTTCGGTATTGCCCACGGCTGCGGCGACGCGTGCTTTCGCCTGGTGGCCCCTGAAGCCGCGCACCGCGGCAATGAACAGGAGGAACTGCCGGGGCGTCATGTCGCCATAGGCGGGTGCGCCTTCCGGCAGGTAGCCGATGGCCTGCTGTGCGGCAATGGTTTCAGTCGTCACGTCGTGGCCGAGAACGCGCACGCGGCCCGAAGTCGGCGCCAGAAAACCCGTTACCATCTTCATGGTGGTCGATTTGCCCGCGCCGTTTGGTCCTAGAAAGCCCAGGACTTCACCTTTGCTCACGGTCAAATCGATTCCCGCCACAGCGGTGATCGGGCCGAAACGTTTGGTCAGTCCCTCAATTTCGATCATGACGTTCAGGTCGCAAGAGCGTGTGGCCAACGGTACATCGGCCCATAGAGAAAACATACACCGCTCGCAAGACGGTATTCCTTACGGATAGGTCATTGTCTGATAGCTTCACAGCTTTATTCTCTGTCGGGTGCCTAGCAGGAGACGGCTGGGCTGCGGCAATCGCGCCAAGGATAGAGGAGGAGACGCGTGATCGAAACTGGGACGTTGGTCCGCGCTACACTGGTAGGCATAATTCTGCAGGCGGCGATGTATGTGCTGGGCCACTTCAGCCACTGGATCGCTACGAATGTCTTCGATTTCGGCGCCATGATGATCTCGGCAAGCGCTGCTTACCTTTACGCCTTGGGGACGGGACGGGGATACCTTACGGGTGCCACCGCCGGTGCCGTGATCGGTGGTACGTGCGGTTTTCTGGGGATCGCGCTTTCGGCATTTCTGGGCGACAGCCGGGTCGGTTACATCCCGACAGCAACCACTATTGCCGTGTTCGTGGGCGCGGTGGGCGGCATCTTCGGGCAGATTGCCGCGATTCTGCGGGCGATGGGATACTAAGCGAAGGAGAAGTTGCCGGCGAACCGATCGGCGAACCCGGAAGGGGCTGGGGGGCTTGATACGTCCAGATCCGCAGCGTTCCGGTCCACCGGCATACTTACTGTCGGTCCCGAAAGCGGCCGTGGAATGGTGCAATCGTGACCATTTCATGGCTGACGAAAGTTTCATTCTGCTTGCGGTGACGCGGTCTTGGCGCCATGCTCGATTGCGATGGCAGAAGAGCCAATAGCACACATCCGCGTGGGAACACCCGGTACCGCGCGGACGCAATCAAGGGGTAGCGCCGCCGGCGGCATTTTCGGGGCGGGCGATGCACGCTTTGACCGGCGCGAATTGAACCAGATTCTCACGATTTACGGGCGCATGGTTGCCGCGGGCGAGTGGCGGGACTATGCGCTCGACTTTCTGGAAGACCGGGCGGTGTTCTCGGTCTTCCGCCGGACTGCCGAGGCGCCGCTTTACGCCATCGAGAAGCGCCCCAAGCTGAAAGCAAGACAGGGGCAGTATTCGGTGCTTGCTGCCGGTGGGCAGATACTCAAGCGCGGTCACGACCTGGCGCAGGTGCTACGTGTTTTCGAAAAGAAGTTGATCAGGGCACTGGCGGCGGAATGAGAGCCAGGAAACGAAAAAGCCCCGGCGTTTCCGCCGGGGCTTCAATTGCGTGCGGGGAGATCAGCGGCGGTTGCCGAGGAGCTGCAGCAACATAATGAAAAGGTTGACGAAATCGAGGTAGAGCCGGAGCGCACCGATGATGGCGCCGCGGCCCTGGGCCGTTCCGTCCATATTGGCCGAATAGCTCAGCTTGATCGATTGGGTATCGTAGGCGGTCAGGCCCGTGAAGATCAGGACGCCGGCCACCGAGATCACGAATTGCATCGCGCTGGAAACCAGGAACATGTTCACCACCGAGGCGAGGATGATGCCGATCAGCCCCATGAACAGGAAGGAGCCGAAACCGGAGAGGTCACGCCCGGTAGTATAGCCCCAGAGGCTCATGGCTCCGAAGGTTGCCGCGGTGATGAAGAAGACCTCGGCCACGCTGGCGCTGGTGTAGACCAGCAGCACCGGTGCGATGCCGATGCCCATCAGCGCGGCATAAATCCAGAAGGTGGTCTGGGCCGCTGAAACGCTCATCCGGTTGATACGGAAAGACAGCAGCAGCACCAGCCCGATGGGCGCGAAGAGGGCAATCATGCCCAACAGCGTCAGGCCGACGGCGAACTGGCCGTTCACCACGGTCTGTTGGATGAACAGACTGCCAAATGCGGTGTTGGCCGTCAGCCAGGCGGTCGCGCCGGTCAGGGCGAGGCCAACCAGCATATAATTGTAGACGCGCAAGAGATAGGCCCGGAGCCCGGCGTCTATTGTGCCGGCATCGGCGGCGGTGCCGCGCAGAACCCTGTTGTCGTAGTCAGCCATCTGGCAAAATCCTCCATGTCCGGCCGCACCGCCGGCTTGCGCTTAATATCGGTATTCGGCCGCCCAGGATCAAGGGCGGGATCGTAAGTCCTACGGGAAGTTAAGGAAATTCCGCACGACCGGGGAGAATCGCGTCATAAAATCCCCAAGGTTGGCCCGCAAAACCGTTCGGCTGATCAAGGGGCAAGGCACTCGATGTTCAGGCGGCTTCTCTCGGTCGGCGGGTTCACGCTGCTATCGCGCATCACCGGCTTTTGCCGCGACATCCTGATGGCGGCCATGCTCGGCGCCGGCACCATGTCGGACGCCTTTGTCGTCGCTTTTCTGTTTCCGAACTATTTTCGCGCTCTTTTCGGCGAGGGCACTATCAATCCGGCCTTTTTGCCGCGCTATGCAGCCCTGCGCGCCCGTGGCGAGATCGCGGAAGCCGCCCGCTTTGGCGACGAGGTGTTCTCCTGGCAGATGGCTGCCCAACTCGCGGTACTGGTGGCGGCGATGGCCGCGATGCCGTGGGTGGTACGGGCGCTGGCGCCGGGTTTTGCCGACAACGCCGGCGAGATGGTGCTGACGGCGCATCTGGCGCGCATCACCTTTCCCTATTTGATCCTGACGGTCGTGGCCGTGCAGCTCTCGGCCATGCTGAACGCTCTCGAAAAGTTCGCGGCCGCTGCGGCCTGGCCGGTTCTGCTCAATGTCGCGATGATCGCTGCGCTGCTCGCCTCCGCCTGGTTCCCGACCGCAGCCGAGGCGGCGGCTTGGGGCGTGCTCGCGGGCGGGGTGCTGCAACTCGTCTTCATCCTATGGGTGGCGCGGCGCGAGGGCCTGGATCTGCGCATCTCCTGGCCGCGGTGGACGCCCGAGATCAAGGAGTTCCTTATTGCTTTCGGTGCTGTCACTTTCGGCGCCGCGAGCGTGATGCTGGCTCCGTTTATCGACACGGTGCTGGCAAGCTTTCTTGAGACCGGCAGCCGGACGGCGCTCTATTATGCCGACCGCATCGATCAGTTGCCGCTGGGCGTGCTGGGTATCGCGCTGGGCACTGTGCTTCTACCGGAAATGAGCGCCAAACTGGCCGTGGGCGACGACACGGGGTCAAGTGCAGCGCAGAACCGCGCCGCGTCGCTAGCGTTGTTGCTCACGCTGCCCTTCGCCGTAGCATTCGTTGTGATCCCGAGTGCCATCATGCGTGCAGTCTTCGCCCACGGTGCATTCGATCCGCGTGCCGCAGCGATGTCGGCGATGGCACTGCGAGCTTATGGCGCAGGTCTGCCTGCCTTTGCATTGGTTCGTATTGCCCAATCCACCTATTACGCGCGCCATGACACAATGACGCCAGCCCGTGTGACGGTCGGCGTTATTATTGCCAATATTTCCATGAAGGTGGCCTTTGTCTGGGGACTGGGTTTTGGTGTCGCGGGTCTCGCGTTTGCGACTGCGCTTGCGGCATGGATCAACGTTGCGGTACTGGTCACGATCGGTCGCATGCGCGGGTTGGTGCATGTGAATGGAGTGTTCTGGCGCGCGCTGCCGCCGACACTGCTAGCCGCGCTGCTCACCGCTGCCGGCGCGCTCATCGGGGAGTATCTAGGGCATACGGTTCCGCTCCATTCCGGTACCCTCCACGATCTTGCGACGTTGGCACTGGCCGCTGTGCTTGGTGCCGCCGGCTATTTCGCGACCGTCGTTTTGTTCCGGCAACGCCTGCCGCTAGGACGGTTCGCACGCGGGAGGGTGGGGTAGTGCGGTTGTTCGTGGCGCTAGCACTCCCGGATCAGGTGGCAGAGGGGTTGCTGCTGATGGAGGGCGGCATTCCCGGCGCGCGCTGGCAAAGACGCGAACAGCTTCATCTGACTCTACGCTTCATCGGAGAGGTAGACGGGCGCGTGGCCGCCGATATTGACGATGCGCTTGCAGCTTTGTGTGCGCCCGGTTTTACGCTGGAACTTCACGGCGTCGACACTTTCGGCGGGCGCGACCTCAGGCAGCTATGGGTCGGCGTGCGACCGAATTCGGCGTTGACGCACTTACAAAGAAAGATTGAAACAGCCCTGCAACGCGTCGGTCTTCCCGCCGAGCCACGCAAATTTACTCCTCATGTCTCGCTTGCCAAGTTGAAGGGCGCGCCGCGAGAGAGGGTGATGGCCTATCTGAGCGGCCATGCACTATATACAAGTGCGCCGTTCGACGTCAGTGCGTTTGAGCTCTATTCAAGCACACTGACACCGAACGGCAGCCTGTATAGATGCGAGCGGCGTTACCCGTTCGCAACCTGAAGGTGGATCACAACCTCAGAACTTGTAACCCACGCCGACGCTGAGCAGCCACGGATCGATGCTCACGTTGTGGGCGCTCGCCGCGCCGCTGAGCGCGGTCACATCGGTGGAGAGGAACAGCTTCTTGGCGTCGAAGTTGAGATAGTAGCCGCTATTGGAGATCGGCACATCGAAGCCTGCTTCCAGCGCGAAGCCGAAATTGTCCTTGTAATGCACTTTGGCAAAGCCGGGATTCGGGTGTGGATCGAAGAAAAAGGTGTAGTTGACGCCGGCGCCGAGGTAGGGCTCGAACTTCGGATTGTCGGGCATGAAGTGGTATTGCAACGTGATGGTCGGAGGCAGCAGCCAGACGCTACCGATATCGCCAAGGGTCGAATGCGGCGAATTATGGGTGACGCCGGCGATAGCTTGCACCGCGATGTTGTTGGTGAAGAAGTATTCGATGTCCAACTCCGGCACGACAGAGTCAGAGATGCTGGTGACGTGCCCTGCCGTGGTGGCGCCAACCTTGATCGCGGTGTTGCTGGCGTCGGGCCCGACGTAGAGCGCATTGAGATGGACCATGATGTCGCCGGCTGCCGCGCTTGCGGGAGCGGCAAAGGCGGTTGCTGTAGCGGCAGTCGCCGCGGCCAGTAAAAGCGTGCGAAAACGCATGTCAAATCCCCCTGTTTGGTTGATTGTTGGTAGGCTTGCGGCTTGCGCTTTCGCGTTGACGCAAGTCAAACCGGCTCTTTGGCAGGTCAAAAGTGACGAAACTGTCGCAATTTAGCAATTATAATTGTGTGAAATGCAAAAGATGTATAGACAATATATGAAATAAGATGCGCAGACGATCTACATACAAATAAAATATTACTTTTGAATATTAGTATCATCAAAGAAGATTGCGAATTTCCGGTGCGTTTTCCTATGCTTTTACTTATCTGTAAATGACACTAGGACGCAGTGTCACGAAATCCTTCTGTCAGAGCTAAAAATGTGGTCCATTTGGTCGCGCTATGCGTTAGTTCGTCGCAGGAGACAAAGATGAATCCATCGAATCATGAAACATGCGATGCGGCGTTGGCGGAATTGCCGGGTTGGCATGTCATCGACGGGCGCAACGCTATTGGTAAGGTGTTTCGATTCGCGGATTTCAGTGCCGCCTTCGCCTTCATGGCGCGCGTGGCGCTGTTGGCGGAAAAGATGGATCACCATCCCGAATGGACGAACGTCTATAATCGCGTCGATGTCGTGCTGACGACGCACGCGGCTGGCGGCGTGACGGAGAAAGACCTCACGATGGCGCACGCGATGGAGCGTTACGTCGGCTGACGCCTATTTTTTCTTAGCGTTATTGAGCAGGTCGTTGACGACGGCGGGATCGGCGAGGGTTGAGGTGTCGCCGAGGTTTGCGGTGTCGCCTTCGGCGATCTTCCTGAGGATGCGGCGCATGATCTTGCCCGAGCGGGTCTTGGGCAGGCCGGGGGCGAACTGGATCACGTCGGGCCGGGCGATGGGCGAGAGATGTTTCGACACCCATTGCTTGAGCGCGTCGGCCAGCGCATCGCTCGGCTGCTCGCCGGCGATCAGCGTGACATAGGCATAGATGCCCTGGCCCTTGATGTCGTGCGGGAAGCCCACCACCGCGGCCTCGGCCACCTGGTGATGCGCCACCAGCGCCGATTCCACCTCCGCCGTGCCGAGGCGATGGCCCGAGACGTTGATGACGTCGTCCACGCGGCCCGTGATCCAGTAATAGCCGTCTTCGTCCCGGCGGCAGCCGTCGCCGGTGAAGTACTTGCCCGGATAGGTTCGGAAATACGTGTCCACGAAGCGCTGGTGATCGCCATAGACCGTGCGCATCTGCCCGGGCCAGGAACGCGTCAGCACCAGATTGCCGGTGGCCGGCCCTTCGAGCACCTTGCCCTCGGCATCGACCAGTTCCGGCACGATGCCGAACAGCGGCTTGGTGGCCGAGCCGGGCTTGAGATCGGTGGCGCCGGGCAGGGGCGAGATCAGGATGCCGCCGGTTTCGGTCTGCCACCAGGTGTCGACGATGGGGCAGCGTTCGTCGCCCACCACGCGGTGATACCACAGCCAGGCCTCCGGGTTGATCGGTTCGCCCACGCTGCCCAAGAGGCGCAGGCTCGCGCGGCTGGCGGCTTTCACCGGGGCCTCGCCCTCGCGCATCAGGGCGCGGATGGCGGTGGGGGCGGTGTAGAAGGTGTTGACCTGGTGCTTGTCGATCACCTGCCAGAAGCGCGAGGAGGTCGGATAGTTGGGCACGCCCTCGAACATCAGCGTGGTGGCGCCGTTGGCCAAGGGGCCGTAGACGATATAGCTGTGGCCGGTGACCCAGCCGACATCGGCGGTGCACCAGTAGATGTCGCCGTCGTGATAGTCGAACACTGCCTCATGGGTGAAGGCGGCATAGAGCAGATAGCCGCCCGAAGTGTGCAGCACGCCCTTGGGCTTGCCCGTGGAGCCGGAGGTGTAGAGGACGAAGAGCGGGTCTTCGGCGCCCATCTCCTGGGCCGGGCAGTCGGCGCTGACCTTGGCCGCCTCCTCGTGCCACCAGACGTCGCGGCCGCCGTGCATCAGCACCTTGGCGCCGGTGCGCTTGACCACGATCACGGTCTTCACCCCGGGGCACTGGGTCAGCGCCAGGTCGGTGTTGGTCTTCAGCGGCACGGGCTTGCCGCCGCGCAGGCCCTCGTCGGCGGTGATCACCACCGTGCTGGCGCAATCGAGGATGCGACCGGCCAGCGAATCCGGCGAGAAGCCGGCGAACACCACCGAATGCACCGCGCCGAGGCGCGCGCAGGCCAGCATGGCGGTGGCCGCTTCGGGGATCATCGGCAGGTAGATGGTGACCCGGTCGCCGCGCTTCACGCCCTTGGCCTTGAGCACATTGGCGAAGCGGCAGACGTCCTCGTAAAGTTCGCGATAGGAGATGGCGCGCGACACCGAAGGATCGTCGCCCTCCCACAGGATCGCGGTCTGCTCGCCGCGCGTGGCCAGGTGCCGGTCGAGGCAATTGGCCGCCACGTTGAGCGTGCCGTCCTCGAACCATCTGATATGGAGATCGTCCGGCCGGAACGAGACGTTCATCACCTTCGTGAACGGTTTGATCCAGTCCAGCCGCCCCGCCACCTCGCCCCAGAACCCCTCCGGGTCCGAAACCGAGCGCGCATACAGCTCCTCGTACCGCCTCCGGTCTATCCGGGCACGCGATTGCCAATCGGATGAAACTGGAATCAGAACTTCGGACATGACGGTTCCTCGTATCGGTCAACTGTCCGCAATATTGGCCGCCGCGCATCTCGTCTTCAAGGTGGCCTTATTCGAAATCTCCGTTGTCCTGCCCCGGCAGCGGCGGATCGCGGCGGATAGAGGCCGGAGTTTTGGAGAATTTCACCGGAGGGCGCATCGCCCGCCACATGCCCTCGCTCGGATGTGTCCGCAACTGGAAGAAATTCACGGCTTTCAGATGTGGATCGACGAGCACTTCTTCGAGCGTATTGGCGCGCATGATGGGGATGTGATGCTGCTGGCCCAGCTCCATCCACTCAGCGGTTGTGCGTGTTGCTGCCGCCTCTCGCAGCATTTCGTAATAAACAGCGACGCGGGCGCCCTTGGGTGCGCCAGTGAAACGTTCGCTTTCGTAAGCGTTTGGAATGCCGCCGAGTTCGAGGAATTTGGCCGAGGCCTCGCGGCTCACCGGCTGGATGGCGATGTGGCCATTCTTGGTGGCCAGCGGCCGGCGGTCGTTCGCCAGCGCGGGCGTGTGGCCCATCCGGCCCTGCGGCGGCACGAAGCTCTCGCCATAGAGGTGCTCGACCAAGTTGAAATGGGTGAAGCTTTCGAACATCGGCACTTCGACGAACTGGCCTTCGCCCGTGCGCTCGCGATGGAAGAGGGCGGCCAGCACGGCATAGACCGCGTGCAGGCTTGAAACCTTGTCGGCCACGAAGGACGGCAGCAGCCGCATGTCCGGATTGCCGTCCACCCGGGGCAGCAGATCGGCGGCGCCCGCCGCAGACTGCACCAGATCGTCGAAGGCCTGGCGTCCGGCATAGGGCCCATCCGAGCCGTAGCCGACGCAATGCGCATAGACGATGGACGGATTGAGCTTCGCCACCTCATCGTAGCCGAAACCAAGACGATCCATAGCGCTGGCGCGCACATTATGGATGAAGACCTGCGCCGAGGACACGAGGGCACGCAGCTTCTCGCGGTCTGCTTCGTCCTTGAGGTCGAGCATCAGCGAGCGCTTGTTGCGGTTCAGCGCCATGTAGAGGCTGCCCATATCCTGGCGCTTGGCATGTTTGCCGCTGTGGCGCTGGCGGTCCCCGCCGGGGTTCTCGATCTTGATGATTTCGGCGCCCAGATCGCCCAGCGTTTGCGTGGCGTAGGGGCCGAAGATGAATTCGGTCAGGTCGAGGACGGTGACGCCCGAAAGTGGGCCGGCGATGCCGGTCTTGGCGGTCATGGAAATCCTCCCGGGTAGCATGGAATAGTGGTCCCCAAGAGCTTAAGCGCTGGCGGCGACAGGGCAAGGCTTGACCGCGAGGGCCGGCCGCGCGAGGGATGGAGCGAGATCGGAAAACCCGAGTGCGTGCCATGCAGCTTCATCTCTCCTCCTGGCCCGAAATCGAGGCCTATCTGGCCAAGTCGAAGGCCGTCATCATTCCCATCGGCTCGACCGAACAGCATGGGCCCAACGGCCTGATCGGCACCGATGCCATCTGTGCAGAGGAGATTGCGCGGCGTGCGGGCGACGAGGCGGGTGTCCTGGTCGGGCCCACCTTCAACGTCGGCCAGGCTCAGCATCACATGGCTTTTCCGGGGACGATGACGCTGCGCCCCTCTACCATGATCGCGGCAATGGTGGACTGGGCGGCCTCGCTCGCCCATCATGGCTTCGAGCGGCTCTATTGGCTGAACGGCCACGGTGGCAACAGCGCCACCATCACCGCGGCCTTTTCGGAGATCTATCACGGCGTCAGCTTCGGCACTGCGGTCACCAATCGCGCAAGGCCGCGCTGCATGCTGCGCAACTGGTGGGAACTCTCAGGCGTGATGGATCTGTGCAAGCAGCTTTTCCCGGTGGGCGAGGGCAGCCACGCCACGCCGAGCGAGGTTTCCGTCACCTATTTCGCTTATCCTGAGGCGCAGAAGACAGTGGAGATGAGCCCCAGGATTGCGCCCTATGGACCCATCCTCGATGCCGAGGATTATCGCCGCCGCTTCCCGGATGGGCGCATCGGCTCCGATCCCTCCCAGGCCAACATCGAAGCGGGCGCAAAGGTTGTCGAGGCAGCGGTCAAGGCGGTGGTCGCCGAAGTCAGGAGTTTCGCGGATTCGTGATGAAGGCACTTCGCTTCGCAGCCACCGGCTCGCTCGATCATCTGGCGCTGGTCGAAGTGCCCAAACCCGTGCCCAAGCCGGGCGAGATGCTGATCCGCGTCGAGGCCGCCGGCATTAATCCCAGCGATGCCAAGAATGTCCTAGGCCGATTCTCGTACACGACTCTCCCGCGCATTCCCGGCCGCGATTTCGCGGGCGCGGTGGAAGCTGGGCCGCCGGCGCTTCTTGGCAAGCGCGTGTTCGGCTCGGGCAAGGAACTGGGCTTCACCGGCGACGGCAGCCATGCGCAATTCGTGGTCGTTCCTGAGGACGGCGTTGTCGAGCTGCCTCCGTCGCTTTCGGCCGCGCAAGCGGCTGGTTGCGGTGTGCCCTACGTCACGGCGTGGGACGGCATGATGCGCGCACGACCCGAAGCCGGTGCGCGGATGTTGGTGATCGGCGGTGGCGCGGTGGGGCGGGCGGCGGCCGATCTGGGGCGCTGGCGCGGCGCCGACGTTGTGGTGGCACAGCGCGGCGCTGAAAAGGCGGGAGCACTTGTTGCTGCGGGCTATCAGGCAGTGTTTCTCGATGCCGCTGTACCGTTCGAGGAACAGTTGCCGCCGCATTTCAAAGGGCGCGCCGACGTGATTTTCGATTCCACCGGCGCTTATTTGGACCGGGCGGTGACGGCGCTGGCGCCGCACGGGCGCTTCGTCGTCATTTCCGCGCCTGCGAGCAACCGCGTCGATTTCGCGGCGCGCGATTTCTACCGGCGCGGCGCCACGCTGATCGGCGTCAATTCCTTGCTGCACGGCTGCAGCGCGAGCGCCGCCATGCTGCGCGAGGTTGCGCGCGGGTTCGGGCACGGCTTGCCCCTGCCGGCCGTGCGGGAATGGCCGTTTGCCGATGGACTGGCGGCCTATCGCGCGGTCGACACGGGCGGCGTGGGCAAGGTGGTGCTCACCGGCTTCCGAGCAGGCCGCATGCTTTAATGCGGGACCGCGGCCGTGCTTGAAATATTCGGGCGGAAAGTTCGTGACCCCGGCGCGGCGCCTTGACTTGCGCGGGCGCCTGTCCATGATCCGGCCATTCCCAGGGGCGCTTCGCAAGAAGCTGAGATCGGGCGTGGGGCCCGTGTCCCTTTGAACCTGATCCGGTTAGAACCGGCGTAGGGAGAGGCACGATGAACAAGCCCGTACTGAATCCGAAATCCGTTGCCATCACGCGGGGGCCGCTGCCCGGCTCGAGGAAGCTGCTCGTCAACGGCGTGCCGTTCCGCGAGGTGGCGCTGTCGGGCGGGGAGCCGCCGGTCCGGCTCTACGACACCTCCGGTCCGTACACGGACGACGCTGCCATCATCGACATCGAGAAAGGGTTGGCGGCGAAGCGGCGCGAATGGATCTTCGCCCGCGGCGACGTGGAAGGCTATGACGGCCGCGCCCGCCGCCGCGAAGACGACGGGCTGAAGGACGGCGAACTGCTCTCCGTGCCGCAGTTCGACCGCGCCGGGCTGAAGCTCTTGCGCGCCAAGACGGGCAAGATCGTCACCCAGCTTCACTATGCGCGCCAGGGCCTCGTCACAGAGGAAATGAAGTTTGTCGCCGCGCGCGAAAACCTCGGCCGCAGCGCCTTGCGCGACGGCAATTCCTTCGGCGCATCCATTCCGGACGAGATCACGCCGGAGTTCGTACGCGCGGAGATCGCGCGCGGCCGCGCCATCATCCCGGCCAACATCAACCACCCCGAAAGCGAGCCGATGATCATCGGCCGCAACTTCCTCACCAAGGTCAATGCCAATATCGGCAACTCCATCGTCACCTCGGGTGCGGCCGAGGAGGTGGAGAAGCTGGTCTGGGCCATCCGCTGGGGCGCGGACACGGTGATGGACCTTTCCACCGGCCGCCACATCCACACCATCCGCGAATGGATCATCCGCAATTCTCCCGTGCCGATCGGCACCGTGCCGATCTATCAGGCGCTGGAGAAGGTGGGCGGTATCGCCGAAGAACTGACCTGGGAACTCTACCGTGACACGCTGATCGAGCAGTGCGAGCAGGGCGTGGATTACTTCACCGTCCATGCCGGCGTGCGGCTGGCCCATATTCCGCTGACGGCGGAGCGCGTCACCGGCATTGTCAGCCGTGGCGGTTCGATCCTCGCCAAGTGGTGTCTGGCGCATCACAAGGAAAATTTCCTCTACACGCATTTCGAGGAGATTTGCGAACTCTTGGCGCGCTACGACGTGTCCTTCTCGCTGGGCGATGGCCTGCGGCCCGGCTCGACCGCCGATGCCAACGACGCCGCGCAATTCGCCGAACTCGACACGCTGGGCGAACTGAACCGCATCGCGCAGAGATACGATGTGCAGGTGATGATCGAGGGGCCCGGCCACGTGCCGATGCACAAGATCAAGGAGAACATGGACCGCCAGCTCAAGGCTTGCGACGAGGCGCCGTTCTACACCCTCGGCCCGCTGACGACCGATGTGGCGCCGGGCTACGATCACATCACCTCCGGCATCGGCGCGGCGATGATCGGCTGGTTCGGCTGCGCCATGCTCTGCTACGTCACGCCCAAGGAGCATCTGGGCCTGCCGGACAAGGAGGACGTGAAGGCCGGCGTTATCGCCTATCGCATCGCCGCGCACGCCGCGGACCTCGCCAAGGGCCATCCCGCCGCGCGCCTCTGGGACGATGCGATGAGCAAGGCGCGCTTCGAGTTCCGCTGGCGCGACCAGTTCGCGCTCGCCCTCGATCCCGAAACCGCCGAGGCCTTCCACGATGCGACGCTGCCGGCCGAGGGCGCCAAGCTCGCCCATTTCTGCTCGATGTGCGGGCCGAAATTCTGCTCGATGAAGATCAGCCAGGAAGTGCGCGACGCCGCCAAGGGCCGCAACGACTGGGGTAGCGCCGATGGCCTCTCTACCGCCGAAATCCGCGCCGCGATGGCCAGGAAGGCCGAGGAGTTCAAGGACCACGGCGGCGAAATCTATTTGCCCAAGGACGCGGCGGAGTAGGGACTAGATCAACTTAATACGCTTTTTTGTGGCCTCCGCTTTACCGCTATCCGACAATTCCCATGTGCCGCGAGGCGAGTCATTGCGGAACAGACCTTCGCGCACGAGACTAGCGCGCTCCCAGCAGATTGCATTCCACCACCGGGGATCGCCCGAGGAAACCTGTTCAAAGTCGCCGGGCCTGAGTTGATTAGAAAGCTTCTTTTCCATCTCGGCGCGTATCTTCGCGACAGGTGCGCTACTGCCCAGCTCGTATAGAGTTCGAATGAGCGGCCTACGAAACTCCTTCTGCGGTGTGTGTTCACCACCTTTGCGGCGTTGTTCAGCAACAAATTGCGATAACGCGCCAGTCTTTTCGCCGCTCGAATGATCTAGCGCATCCAGTGCAGCATTAATGACGCTGTCCGGCGTATCAACGAGCGGCTGAGCATATTGCTGAAGTCGTGCCCATGTCTGATCGGAAATACGAATAACCGGCATCATTGTGCCCTCCAATACAAGGTATCTATGTCACCTTGTAACAAGAAATAGAACTTGTCAAGGGTTGTGGGGGCCTAACTGCTCCTTCGCGCCGGAGATGACAGTTGAGGCGTTGCCCGCCGCCCTCTCACCACCATCGCACCGAGCCCGATGGCGAGGAGGCAGAGGCTGGGCACCCACATCGCCGCGCCCGGTCCGCCGCCTGCCTTGGCCGCCGCAGGCATCAGGTTCTGCGCGATGAAGCCGCCGAGATTGCCGAAGACGTTGATCGCGGCGATGGCGGCTGCCGCGTGTACCCCGGCGAACAGTCGCACCGGCAGCGCCCAGAACACGGCAATGGAGAGCGAGATGCAAGGCGTGCCCACCACCAGCGCGGTGTAGCGCAATTCCGGTGCGCGATAGAGCGCGGCAATGGCGAAGGCCAGCGCGCCAACCAGCCCCGTCGCGGTGAGGGATGTAAGCACGGCCTTCCGGGTTTTCAAGCGCGCCGGAACCGTCACCAGCAGCAGCGCGGTGATCGCCCAGGGCGCGCCGGTGAGCGCGCCGTTGACCGCACCCGAAACGCCGAAGCCGCGGATCGCCGTCGGCGTCCAGTAGATCATGCCGAACAGCGCGATGCCGAGCAGCGCGTAGACGAACGAGAAGCCCAGCACGCGAAGATCGGCCAGCGCGGCCAGGACATGGCGCTCGTCGCGCCCGCGCGGCTTGTCGGCTTCCACCAGCGCCGCCAGCCGCGCCCGCTCTTGCGCCGAGAGGAAGCGCGCGTGCTCCGGCCGGTCGGGCAGGAAGCGCAGCACCAGTGCCGTCGTCAGCAGCGGCAGCGCGCCGGTGACAAGGAAGATCCATTGCCAGCCCGCCAGGCCGAAAGTGCCGTTCATCCCGAGCAGCGCGCCGGAGATCAGCGCCCCGCCGCCGTTGCCGAAGGCGCTGCCCAGCAGCAGGAAGCCGGAGACGCGCGCCTGCTGCGCCTGCGGGAACCACAGCGTCAGGTAATAGAGCAGGGTGGGGTAAAGCCCAGCCTCCGCCACGCCCAG
>JAGWZW010000079.1 GCA_018971835.1 Alphaproteobacteria bacterium | reverse complement strand
TTCTTCACGAACGATATTGAACATTTTTCTTTCCTTCGTTCCCGGAAGCCGGATTGCATCCAGGGAGTTGGAGGCTCCGCCTCATTGCGGGAGCCGGAGGGCCGGCCTTTCGCACCATTGCGAAAGCACCGGCGGATGCCTGAGCGCCTTGCTCAGGAAAAAAGAATACGCGCGAAGGGCCGAGGGGAACTCCCCGCAGCCTTCCGCGCAGCAGATACAGACGGGAGGTGATGCGCCTTCAGCGCCTCAGACCCAGCCGGCCGATCAGCGCCTCGTAGCGCGCACGATCAGTGGTCTTGACGTAGTCGAGCAGCCGGCGACGCTGCGAGACCATCTTGATCAGGCCACGGCGCGAATGGTTGTCCTTGCTATGCATCTTGAAGTGTTCGGTCAGGGTGGTGATGCGCTCGGTGAGCACGGCCACCTGCACTTCCGGCGAGCCGGTGTCACCCGGCTTCGTCGCATACTCGTTGATAAGCTGCAGCTTGCGTTCGGCAGTGAGAGACATTTTTTGGTTCTTCTCGGTCATCCAAAGTTGAAAACACGAAACGGCCTCAGTTCCCCTTCTGCGAGTTCGGCGAGCGCAACCGGCTCGCCTGACGCGGTCGAGAGATAGACCGTGAGCCCCTGAAGATCGTCGTCCCCGTCGGCCACTTCCATCAGCCGGGAAAACAGGTTCGCCCGACAGAGGATAGGGTTGCCGCTACGGAGGCGGACCGCATCCGGCCCCGTGACGGCCAGCGCCGGGATGCCGTCCAGCGCGGTCGCAATGGGCCTCAAGTGCTCAAAAGCGGCGGGACTATGCATAAAACCCTTGAGCGTTTCCAGCGGAATTGCGTCCTCGACGCGAAAACCGCCCACCCGGGTCCGCCGGAGCTGGCAGACATGGCCCACTGTGCCCAGCTTCCGCGCCAGGTCGCGCACCCAGGCGCGGACGTAAGTGCCTTTGCCACAATGGATTTCGAACTCAGCATGATCGGCATCGGGGATCGAAACCAGCTGCGCCTCATGGATTTCTACCGTGCGGGGCTGCAGCTCTACCACCTCGCCCTCCCGGGCCAGGTCATAGGCCCGCTCGCCCTGGACCTTGATGGCGGAATAGGCGGGGGGCACCTGGCTGATCTCGCCCGTCATGGCGGGGATTGCCGCCTCGATGGCCTCGCGGCTCGGCCGGACCTCCGAGGTGGCGATGACCGCACCCTCGGTATCGTCGCTGTCGCGGGCCTCGCCCCAGCGAGCGGTGAAGCGGTAGGTCTTCTCCGCATCCATGGCGTAGGGCACGGTCTTGGTCGCCTCGCCCAGCGCCACGGCCAGAACCCCGGTGGCCATGGGATCGAGGGTGCCGGCATGGCCGGCCTTCTGGGCGTTGAAGATACGCTTCACCAGCCCCACGACCTGGGTGGAGGTGATGCCTTGCGGCTTGTCGACGACGACCCAGCCGTGAACCGGGTCGCCTTTCTTTTTTCTGCTCATCTGCGGTGTCACGCCGACGGGCTGCCGCCGGCACATTTGCTGTTCCGACCGGGCTTCTGCCAAATGCCCGAGGGGATTGCAAATGGCTACAGGTATTCGTTGCCCAGGACCCACTGGCTGGCGCGCTTGTGGGCGGGCGAGCGGTGCGGATGATCGTGGATATTGGCCGCGAACATGCGGTCGATCCACTGGGTGTTCTTGAAGATGCGGCGCGAGCGCAGGAGGTTGAACGGCGCGATCTTGCGCAAGGCGTTCTCCGCGTTGAACTCGTTGACCGCCAGCAATTCGCCCGTCCAGTCGTTGGAGCCGTACTCGGCGATGTCGTCGAGATAGACCGGCACCACCGGCAGATAGGCCTCCGGCGCGCCGGTAAGGATCGGCAGCGCCGCCTTGGCCGCAGAGTAATAATCCACATCCACCGCGACGAAGCCGAGCGGCGCATCGGCGCTCAAGCTGCTGGCGAAGGCCGGCGCCGTCTGCGCCACATCGCCGATGATCAGCTCGGCATTGGCCGGCAGCGCGCGCTTCAGCCCGGCGAAATCGATCATGGGAAAATCGCCTTCCTGGAACAGCTCCGGCAGGTCGCGGTAATCCACGGCCGGGGGCATACCCTTGCCGCCGTCGAAGCCGACGATGCGAAACTCGATGCCGGTGGCTTTGGTGGTGCGCTCGGCGATGCGGCACATGGTGAGCAGGCCCGCGCCCGAGGCCACGCCCAGCTCCACGATGGTGACCTTCTTGTAGCCGTTCTTCCTCGCCTCGTCGGCGGCGAACAGGATGGGGAAGGCATATTGCTGGCGCACGATGAGATCGAACGCCACCTTCATGCGGTAGCTGCCGAACAGCGCCACGAACAGCGACAGGATGTTGAGATGCACCGGCTCGGTCAGCCGCTCGACGAAGACCTTCCCGAGTTTCCCTTTCTGGGACAGCCGGCGCAGCACGTAAGCCAGCGAACCCTGCGGGCGGCGGGCCTTTCTGCGCGGAAGCGGGACAGCCTGTTCGATCACGGTCATGGGGCAACTCCTGTTTTGGGAGGTGCCAAGCAACGGCCGGGCCAGAAAACGGTTAATCCTCGTCCGGTTCTTCCGGCGCGTCGGGGTCCGTCAGATCGCGCGCCACGCGGGCGGACTTCAGCAGCGTCTCGATCTTCTCGGCCTCGCTGAAGGACGTGTCCTCCACGAAGCGCAGCTCGGGCGTGAACTTGAGCGCGATCAGCTTGCCCATCAGGCCGCGGATGAAGCCCTTGTGGCGGTTGAGCGCGGAGAGCACTTCCTTGGCCTTCTGCCCACCCAGAGGCTCGCAGAACACGGTGGCGTGGCGCATGTCCGGCGAAGGCTTGACCTGCGTGATGGTGACCGAGATGCCCTCCAGGTCGGGATCGCGGATTTCGCCGCGCGAGAGCACATCGAACAGCGCATGGCGCAGCATCTCGCCGACGCGCAGCTGGCGCTGCGTCGGGCCGGCATTGGAACGAGTTGAAGAGTGATGACGGGACATTTCCATACACCTTGCCACCCGGCGCGCGGCTCAATAGCCGCGCCCGCCGGGAACGACAGGACTTACAGCGCGCGCTGGACGGTTTCGACCTCGTAGCACTCGATCACGTCGCCCTTCTGCAGATCCTGATAGTTTGCGAAGGACATGCCGCATTCCTGGCCGGTCTGGACTTCTTTCACTTCGTCCTTGAAGCGCTTCAAGGTGGAAAGCTCGCCCTCGTGGATCACCACGTTGTCGCGGATCAGCCGGACATGGGCGCCGCGGCGCACCTGGCCCTCCGTGACGCGGCAGCCGGCCACCTTGCCGACCTTGGAGATGGCGAAGACTTCCAGCACTTCGGCATTGCCGAGGAACTTTTCGCGCACTTCCGGCGCCAGCATGCCCGAGAGCACGGCCTTCACGTCGTCCACGACGTTGTAGATGATGTTGTAGTAGCGGATTTCCACGCCGTCGCGCTTGGCGCGCTCGCGCGCCTGCGCATTGGCGCGGACGTTGAAGCCGATGATGGCGCCGCCTGAGGCATGGGCCAGGATCACGTCGGACTCCGTCACCGCGCCGACGCCGGCCTGCAGCACCTGCGCGGCCACCTCGTCGGTGCCGAGCTTTTCGAGTGCGCCCTGGATGGCTTCGACCGAGCCCTGCACATCCGCCTTGATGAGCAGCGGCAGGTATTTGGTTTCGCCTTCCTTGCGGCTCTTGAGCAGTTGGTCCAGCGTCTGGCGCGACGAGGTGGCCTGACGGGCCTCGCGGCGCTTCCTCGCGCGGTATTCGGTGACTTCGCGGGCGCGGGCCTCGCTGTCCACCACCACGAACTCGTCGCCCGCCTCCGGCACGCCGGAAAGGCCCAGCACTTCCACCGGCATGGCCGGGCCGGCGCTTTCCACCGTCTCGCTGCGGTCGTTGACCAGCACGCGCACCTTGCCCCATTCGGAGCCGGCCACCACGATGTCGCCGTGTTTCAGCGTGCCGCGCTCCACCAGCACGGTGGCGACAGGGCCGCGGCCCTTGTCCAGCTTGGCCTCGATCACGGCGCCTTCGGCGCTGCGCTCCGGGTTGGCCTTGAGATCGAGGACTTCGGCCTGCAGCAGGATGGCTTCTTCCAGCTTGTCGAGATTGGTGCCCTTGGTGGCCGAGACTTCGACGGCCAGCGTGTCGCCGCCCATGTCTTCGGTCTGGATCTCGTATTGCAGGAGTTCCGTCTTGACGCGGGTGGGATTGGCGTCGGCCTTGTCGATCTTGTTGATGGCCACGATGATCGGCACGCCCGCGGCCTTGGCATGGCTGATGGCTTCGACCGTCTGGGGCATCACGCCGTCATCCGCCGCCACCACCAGCACCACGATGTCCGTGACCTTGGCGCCGCGCGCCCGCATCGCGGTGAAGGCGGCGTGGCCGGGCGTGTCGAGGAAGGTGATCTTCTGCCCGCCGTGGAGCTGCACCTGATAGGCGCCGATATGCTGGGTGATGCCGCCCGCTTCGCCCTGGGCCACGTCGGTCTTGCGCAGGGCGTCGAGCAGCGAGGTCTTGCCGTGGTCGACATGGCCCATGACGGTGACGACCGGCGGGCGCGAAACCAGCACCTCGGCCGTATCCTCGCCGCCCTTGAGGCCTTCGAGCACGTCGGATTCCGCCACCCGCTTGACGGTATGGCCGTATTCGGTGGCGACCAGTTCGGCGGTATCGGCGTCGATCACGTCGTTCACGGTGGCCATGATGCCGCTCTTCATCAGCACCTTGATGACGTCCACGGCGCGGCGGGCCATGCGGTTGGCCAGTTCGGACACGGTGATGGTTTCGGGGATCGTCACCTCGCGCGGACCGGCCGGGCCGGCGGCCTGGGCGTGCGCGCCCTTGTTCACGCGCTGCAGATGGCGGCGATAGGACGCCACCGAGCGCATGCGCTCATCGTCGCCGGAGAGCGCCTTGGTGACGGTCAGCTTGCCGCGGCGGCGGTCGCCCGGGGCCTTGCGCACGGCGGGGGCCTTGGGGGCCGCCTTGCCGGCGGCCTTCTTGCCGCTGTCTTCTTCTTCCTCGGCGACGGGACGGGGCCGGACGGGGCGCACTTCGGCAGCCGCCGGCACGACGGCAACAGGCTGCGCCTTGACGGCTGCGGCGGCGACTTCGTCGTCCTTCCTGGCGTGGCGCTGGGCTTCTTCCTCGGCGTGCTTTTTGGCCTCTTCCTCGGCGGCCTTGCGGGCATCTTCCTCGGCCTTGCGCTTGGCCGCAGCAGTGCGCTCGGCGGCCAGCTTGGCCTCTTCCTCGGCGCGGCGGCGGGCGTCTTCTTCAGCGAGGCGGCGGGCTTCCTCTTCGGCCACCCGCGCATCGGCGAGAGCGTGGCGGCGGGCCTCTTTCTCTTCGTCGGTGAGCTGGCGCAGCACCACCCCGCCGCGGGCGGCACTGTCACGGGCATGGGCCGGAGCCTGCGGTGCAGCCCCCTGAGCAGCCTGGGCGGCCGGCTTGGCCTTTTCAGGCGTTTCGGCCGGCTTGGCGCCGGGCGTGGGCACACGCGCGCGCTTCTTCTCGACCACCACCGCCTTGGTGCGGCCGTGGCTGAAGCTCTGCTTGACCGTCGACGTCTCTGTCTTCTTCAGGGACAGCGTCTTGCCGCGGCGCGTGGTGTCGTTCGTCTCGCTCATTCAAACCTTTCGGGGCGGGTACCGGACCCGCCATATCTCTTCCCCAGCCTGCGCAGAGGCCCTTAATTCCCACCGGCAGCGCGAACGCCCGCGAGCCGGCCCGCATCGACCTGAAGGCGCTCCGCCAACTGCCCGGATTTGAGCGCTGCATGTACCACATTCTCGCGGCCGAGGGCCAAGCCCAATTCCGCCGCATTCAGGCAATCCAGCACTTTGGGCCGCAGGCCATGCGCCAATGCCGCAGCCAAGAGCTTGCGCCGCCCGTCCGCGGCGCCATCGGAGGCCTCCACCAGCACGGCAGGGGGCGATTTGCCCTCCAAAGCGCGGACGATCTGGTCGAAGCCCAGGATCAGGTTGCCGGAGCGCCGCGCCAGCCCCAGGTCGGAGGCCATGCGCTGGACGAGCAGCCGCTCCACCCGCGCCGCCAGTTCGGCAGGCGCCTTCAGGGGCTTTTTGGCGGCACGGGAGAAATGGTTCTTTGCCGCCGCTTTTTCAAGGGCTTCACGGTCAGCCCGCACCCACAGGCCCCGGCCCGGCAGCCTGGCGGCGAGATCGGGCACCACCTCGCCCTCCGGCCCCTCGACGAAGCGGATGAGCTGCGCCTCGGGCAACACCTCGCCCGTGACGATGCAGCGGCGGGCCCGGCCATCGCCGGACCCGTCCTCGTGCGTTTCGTCCAGGCTGGCCGGTGCGGTGTTCACGCTTCGCTTTCAGCCTCCGCGACCTCTTCGCCCTCGCCGGCTTCGGCTTCGGGCTCCGGCTCGGGCCACTGCTCGATCCAGCCGGCCTTGACGCGCGCCTTCATGATGATGGCGTTGGCATCGTCGGCGGTGAGATCGAAATTCTCCAGCGCGCCCTCGATCTTCACGCGCTCCTTGTCCTTGCCGGTTTCGTAATAGCCGAGCAGGTCGTCGGTGGCGCAGCCGGCAAGGTCTTCGAGCGACTTGACGTCGTGCTCGCCCAGCGACACCAGCATGGCCGGGGTGACGCCCTCGACCTCGGCCACCTCGTCCGTCACGCCCAGCTCGCGGCGCTTGTCGTCCAGTTCCTTGTTGCGGGCTTCGAGATATTCGAGCGCGCGGCTCTGCAGCTCCTCGGCGGTTTCCTCGTCGAAGCCTTCGACCGAGGCCAGTTCCTGCAGCGGCACGTAGGCCACGTCCTCGATGTCGGCGAAGCCTTCGGAGGCCAGCAGCTGCGCCACCGTCTCGTCCACGTCCAGCGCCTCCATGAAGAGGGCGGTGCGCTCGGCGAATTCCTTCTGGCGGCGCTCCGATTCCTCGGCCTCGGTCAGGATGTCGATCTGCCAGCCGGTGAGCTGGGAGGCGAGCCGCACGTTCTGGCCGCGCCGGCCGATGGCCAGCGAGAGCTGCTCGTCCGGCACCACCACCTCGACGCGGTGGGTATCTTCATCGAGCACGACCTTGGTGACTTCGGCCGGCGCCAGCGCGTTGACGATGAAGGTGGCCGGCTCGGGCGACCACGGGATGATGTCGATGCGCTCGCCCTGCAGTTCCTGCACCACGGCCTGCACGCGCACGCCGCGCATGCCGACGCAGGCGCCGACCGGATCGATCGAACTGTCCTTGGAAATCACCGCGATCTTGGCGCGGCTGCCCGGATCGCGCGCCACGGCGCGGATTTCGATGATGCCATCGTAGATCTCCGGCACTTCCTGCGCGAACAGGCGCACCATGAACTGCGGATGGCTGCGGGAGAGGAAAATCTGCGGCCCGCGGGTTTCGCGGCGCACGTCGTAGATATAGGCGCGGATGCGATCGCCGGTGCGGAAATTCTCGCGCGGGATCATCTCGTCACGGCGCACCACGCCCTCGGCGCGGCCGAGGTCCACCACCACCGAGCCGAACTCCACGCGCTTGACCACGCCGTGGATGATCTCGCCGATGCGGTCCTTGTATTCCTCGTATTGCCGCTCGCGCTCGGCGTCGCGCACCTTCTGCACGATCACCTGCTTGGCGGCCTGCGCGGCGATGCGGCTGAAATCCACCGGCGGCAGGGTTTCGGCGATGATGTCGCCCACCTGCGCGGCGGGGTTGCGGGCGCGCGCATCGGCCAGGCTGATCTCGGTCTTGTCGTTCTCCACCAGCTCGACCACATGCAGGTAGCGCGAGACGTGGGTTTCGCCGGTCTTGGGATCGATCTCGACCCTGATCTCGTTCTCCGAGCCGTAGCGCGCCTTGGCGGCCTTCTGCATCGCTTCTTCCATCGCGTGCAGCACGACCATCTTGTCGATGGACTTGTCGCGCGCGACCGCATCGGCGATCTGCAACAGTTCGGTACGGTTTGCGGCCACGGCCATGATCGTCGTCTCCTAATGCGCGCGCTGTTCGCGCGCTTTCAAATCTTCCTGGATGAGCTTGTCGGTGAGGATCAGCTTGGCGTCCGCGATGGCGCCGAAGGGGATGGCGAGGCGCTCGCCGTTCGTCTCCAGCACGACACTGTTGCCGTCGAGGCCCAAGAGCGTGCCCTTGAAGCGCTTGCGGCCATTGGCATCGGGGGCGTGGAGTTCCAGCTTGGCCTCGTGGCCGGCCCAGCGCGCGTAATCGGTGATGCGGGTGAGCGGCCGGTCGATGCCGGGCGAGGAAACCTCAAGATTGTATTCGCCCTCGATCGGGTCTTCGGCATCGAGGAACTCGCTGAGCGCGTGGCTGAGTTCGGCGCAATCGTCCACGTTCATGCTGCCGTCCGGCCGCTCGGCCATGATCTGCAACGTCTTGGTCTTGCCGCCCATCAGCCGCACGCGCACCAGCCTGAAGCCCGCCGCTTCCACCACGGGCTCGATCAACTGCTCCAACTGCGACATCGCCGTCAGAATGGCGGGAACTCCTCGAAAGCAAAAGCTTTTCCCCCGCGGCGATCCTTGCGGACCGCCACGACAACGATGCTCTGTTGTCCGGGATGGGCGACCGTATACGCCGGTCAAGGGACGATTTCAAGGGCGGGGCGAACTACTCCATCACCGTCTTGGGTGCATAGCGGTGCAAGAGCGCGGCGTGTTCGTTGAGCCATGCTTGCGGACGCTCGACATTGCCCACCAGCTCCGCCACCAGCCGCCAGAAGCGCGGGCCGTGATTCATCTCGCGCAAATGCGCCACCTCGTGCGCCACCACATATTCCAGCACGAAGGGCGGGGCCAGGATCAGCCGCCACGAGAACGACAGGTTGCGCGTGGACGAGCACGAGCCCCAGCGGCTCGAAGTATCGCGCACGGTGATGCGCGAAGGCTTCACGCCCAGCACCTCCGCATAATACATGGCGCGGGCATCGAGCAGGCGCCGCGCCTCGCGCTTCAAAAAATCGAGCACGCGGCGGGCGGCGTGCTCGCTGCGCCCGTTGACGCGGATGATGCGTTCGCCGTCCTCGCAGCGCTCGATCCACACCGGGCGGCGCCCCGGCTCGCCATAGCGGATCACATGGCTCTCGCCACGATAGAGGATGCGCCGGCCCAGGCCCAGCGGCACCGGCTCGGGCACGTTTTCCAGCTTCTGCGCGATCCAGTCCGACTGCTTGCGCGCAAACTCCATCGCGTGGGCGAGTGAGCGGCGCGAGGGCGCCACCACCGTCACCTCGCCCGTGGAAGGATGCACGCGCACGATGAGCTGGCGCGCGCGCGGGTTGAGCTTCAGCGTCACCGGCACCGGCTCGCCGTCGATCTTCAGCAGTTTGCGCTGCACCGGCGCCGCCGCCGCCTTGCGGCGCGCGCGGGGGGCGGCGGGCCTACGCATGTCTCTTCCCTTTGCCGGCAAAGCTTGGTTCTCTCATGACGCCTGAACGAGACAATCCTGTAACAAGACATTCCAGTGATGACCGCACGGCCCCGTTTTCATCTCGCCTTTCCCGTTCGCGACCTCGCCGAAGCGCGCGCGTTCTACGGAAATATCCTGGGATGCAAAGAGGGCCGATCCGCCGCCGAATGGGTCGATTTCGACTTCTTCGGACACCAGATCGTGGCCCATTTAAGCCTTGAGCCGGGCGGAACCCAAGCCAAAAATCGCGTCGATGGAGAGCAAGTTCCCGTGCGGCATTTTGGCGTCATCCTTGACATGCCGCGGTGGCGCGAACTGGTGCAGAAACTGGAGCAAAGTGGCGTGAAATTCAGCATCCGGCCACAAATCCGCTTTGCCGGCGGGCCGGGCGAACAGGCCACCTGCTTCCTTCTGGACCCCAGCGGCAACGCGCTGGAGTTCAAGGCCTTTGCCGACGATTCGATGGTGTTCGCGACATGACAATTTCCCGCCCCCCTGCCCACCTCGTCGCCCTGGCGCTGGGCCTGTTGTCGCTGGCGCTGATGCTGGGCGCGCTGGGCTTCGAATATCTCGGCGGCTATCCGCCCTGCGAAATCTGCATGTGGCAGCGCTATCCCCATGTCGCCGCCATCGTGGTGGGGCTGGGCGGCGGGCTGCTGGTGGCGGCCCGGCGGCTGGGCCAGGGTCTCGGGCGCATCTTCGCCGAGCTGGCGATGGTGCTGGTGGCGGTTTCGGGGCTGATCGGGGTCTATCATGCCGGAGTGGAATGGCATGTCTGGGCCGGGCCGGCCGCCTGTACCGGCCACGCCTTCCAGTTCACCGGCACGCTCGACCTCGATACCCATGTGGTGCAGTGCGACACTGCCGCCTGGCGGCTCTTCGGGATTTCGATGGCGGGGTATAATGCGCTGATCTCGCTGGGCGCGGCCGGGCTGGCCGCGCTCGCGCTGATGCGGCCGAAGCGGGTGTCATGACCAAGCCGAGAGGAAAACGCCCCGCCCCGCCCGGTATTCCGGCGCCAGCCGCCACCGAAGCCGAGGTGGCAGCCATGATCCGGGTGGACCACGCCGGCGAGCTGGGCGCGGTGCGCATCTATGAGGGGCAGCTGGCGGTGCTCAAGGCCCGGCCTGGCGCGCGGGATTCCGTGACCGCCGTCACCAAGATGCTCAGGCAGGAGGAACACCACCTCAAAACCTTCGAGAAACTGGTGGTGGAGCGCCGCGTGCGGCCGACCCTTTTGGAGCCGGTCTGGCAGGTGGCGGGCTTTGCCCTGGGCGCGGCCACTGCGCTGCTGGGCGAGAAAGCCGCGATGGCCTGCACCGCGGCGGTCGAAGAGGTGATTGGCGGCCATTACGAAGGCCAGCTCGCCCGCCTCGACGACGAGGCGCTCAAGGCCACGGTCGCCGAATTCCAGGCCGACGAAGTGGCCCACCGGGACGAGGCGCTGGCGCGCGGCGCCGAACAGGCGCCGGCCTATCCCCTGCTCTCCGGCGCCATCAAGGCCGGCTGCCGGCTGGCCATCGCCCTTTCGACCCGCCTATGAGCGAACGCCATCTGCTGCTGGCGGAGGCCGCCCGCCCCCGCCGCGCCCGCGCCGCCGACGCGCCACAGCTCGCCCGGCTGATGGCTGCCGCTTTCGCCGCCGATCCGGTGATCGACTGGATCGCCCGGCAGGGCCCCCAGCGCCCCCACGGCCTGCTGCGCTTCTTCCATGACCTGCTGGCGATGCGGGCCATCCCGCTGGGCGAGGTGTGGACGACGGTTTCGGGCGGCGCAGTCGTGGTCTGGCTGCCGCCCGGCAGCACACCCGGCAGCACCCTGGCCAGCGGCGGCCTTGCCGAGCAGTTGCGGCTGCTGGTGGTGTTTCTCAGGTTGTGCGGCATCCCGCGCCTGCTGCGCGGGCAGGCCGTGGCCGAGGCGATGGAGCGCCATCATCCCTATGGTCCTCATTACCACCTCGCCTTCATCGCCGTGGCGCCACGGCTGCAGGGGCTGGGGCTGGGCTCGGCCCTGCTGGAGGCCACGCTGGCGCGGATCGACGAAACGGGCAGCGCCGCCTATCTGCAGAATTCCAATCCCAGGAACACGCGGCTTTACGAGCGCGCCGGCTTTGCCTCGCGCGGCAACATCGCGCCGCGCCACGCGCCGCCCTTGCTGTCTATGTGGCGGGAGGGAAGAACGCGGCTGGCGGGTTACGATTCCAGCTCGCTGTCCCAGTAAAGATAGTCCACCCAGCTTTCGTGCAGGTAGTTGGGCGGGAAGCGGCGGCCGTTGTTGCGCAGTTCGGTGACGGTGGGCTGGTGCGGCCAGTTCTTCGGGATCATGCCGGCCTGCCGGGGCGTGCGCCCGCCCTTGGTAAGATTGCAGGGCGCGCAAGCGGCCACGACATTTTCCCAAGTGGTGCGCCCGCCGCGCGACCGCGGCACGACGTGATCGAAGGTGAGATCCTCCGGCGCGCCGCAATACTGGCATTCGAAACGATCGCGCAGGAAGACGTTGAAGCGGGTGAAGGCCGGATGGCGCGCGGGCTTCACATAGGTCTTGAGCGACACCACCGAGGGCAGCTTCATCTCGAAGCTGGGCGAATGCACCGCGCGCTCGTATTCTGCCAGGATGTTGACCCGCTCCAGAAACACGGCACGGATGGTATCCTGCCAGGACCACAGCGACAGCGGAAAATAGGAAAGCGGCCGGTGGTCCGCATTCAGAACCAGCGCCGGGCAATTGTCCGGCATCCGCGCGGCGGCTAACACGAGACGCTCCTGGTGAAGACAGCACCTCCTTGGTCGCGAGATTTATAAGGGCATCCGTGGCGGAAGCCAATATGCACCGCTCGGGTCAAGATATAGCCGATTCGCCATGACAAAGCGGCGACAGAACCCCGCCTGCGACGGAATTTCCCGCTAGAATCCTTCCATGATCGTCACCCGCTTCGCCCCCAGCCCGACCGGCTATCTGCACCTCGGCCACGCCTTTGCCGCCATCACCGCCCATGACGCGGCCAAAGCAGCAGCAAACGGGCGTTTCCTGTTGCGCATCGAAGACCTCGATTCCGGCCGCTGCCGCCCCGAATACGAAGCAGCGATCTATGAGGATTTGGGATGGCTGGGGCTTTCCTGGGAAACACCGGTGCTGTGCCAGTCTTCGCGCGCCGGTGCCTATCGCGAGGCGTTGGCAAGGCTGGAGGCGATGGGCCTCACCTATCCCTGCTTCTGCACGCGCAAGGACATCGCCGAAGAGATCGCGCGCAGCATCGAGGCGCCGCATTTGACGGCCTTGGGCCCCGAAGGATTTCTGTATCCCGGCACCTGCCGCGCGTTACCCGAAGACGCGCGGCGCAAGCGGATGGCGCGCGAGCCTTACGCGCTGCGATTGGACGTGGCCAAGGCGGTTGCGCTGGCCGGGCCGCTGTCGTTCGAGGAACACGGCGCCGGGCCGAACGGCGAGCGGGGAATTATACCGTGCGATCCCACGCTGTTCGGCGACATCGTGCTGGCGCGCAAGCAAATGCCCGCGGCCTATCATCTGGCGGTGGTGGTGGACGATGCGTTTCAGGGCGTGAGCCTGGTGACGAGGGGCAACGACCTGTTTTCAGCGACCCATGTGCAGCGATTGCTGCAGGCGCTGCTGGGTTTGCCCGTGCCGGCCTATGCGCATCACCGGCTTGTTCTCGATGAACAGGGCAAGAAATTCTCCAAGCGCGATGGCGCCGTGACGCTGCGGCATTTGCGTGAAACCGGCGTGGCGCCGGAAAGCATCAGACGACGCCTCGGGCTGTGACACCGCAAGCTGCTGCGCGCCGATCAGCAAGCCGGCGAACGCGGCAGCCTTCACGAGTTCGGCGGTATTCATGCCCCGGCCGTATCGATGATCTCGCGCAGATAAGTCACGTAATCCTCGAACGCGCGGCGGCCTTCCTTGCTCAGCATCACGCGGGTGCGCGGGCGCTTGCCGGCGAAATCCTTTTCCACCTTGACGTAACCGGCCTGTTCGAGGTGCGTGATGTGCGCGCCGAGATTGCCCTCGGTGGCGCCGGCAATGGTCTTCAGCCGCACGAATTCGAGCATCTCTTTCGGCGGCAGCGCCTTCAGCGCCGCCATGATCTTGAGCCGCACCGGCTGATGGATGATGGCGTCGGGCTGTTCCATGACTCAGGCCCTCCGCAGCCACAGGCCGCCGAGGATCAGTCCGCCGCCGCCCACGATCGTCATCCACGGTAGCAACAGCTGCGGCAGCAGGAAGTAACCCGCGAGCGTCAATACGCCGATCGCGACGCCAAGGACCGTCATGCGCGCACCGCGCGTCCAGATTCCCAGCAGCGCATACATCAAGGCGACAAGAATGGGAAAATAGACCGCCGCCTGCAGCAGATCGAATTTCGGCAGGACCGCGAACTGCGCCCAGACGAACAGGAAAATCGCAATGAACGTCTGCCAGAAGCGCGGATCGGATTTGTCCGCCACCTTGGGCCGCAGCGTCATGCCGATGGCGAAACTGCCCAGCATGCCGATCACGACAAGTGGCAGCCAGATCCACGGCAGCCGGCCAGGAAACAGCCAAGGCACGCCGTAGCCGATCACCCAGATCACGCCCCACAGGATCAGATGCGGCGAGGACCGGCTGTAGCCATAGGCGCTGGCGCTGCGGCCCTGGGTGCTTTCGATATCCTTCAGCGTCTGCGCGGCTTCGCTACGGGAAATAGGCATCGTGTCCTCCTGAGCAGATTACTCTGTAATATAGAGTAATCTGATGATGGTTTCAAGAGGCTGCCAGAAGGCCGGCCCTACCAGTCGTTAAGGCCCTGGAATCTCTGGAAGCCTGCCGCCTTGGCCCAGTCTGCCCAGTCCTGGCGGAGGCGCACGGTCTCGCGCGGGGAGTGCGTGCCCTGCCCCAGCCCGAGAATCTCGAACCCGGCGCAGCCGGCGAACGGCTTGCCCTGCGGCAGGGGCAGATGGGACTTCGCCGAGGCCAGATGGGCGTATTCGGAATCCTCGATCCCGTCGGAGGCCAGGATGATCGTCGTGGGCATCCCGGCGCAGCCGATGGACTGGGAGACGTTGTCGAGGAAGGCCAGGATGTTGGTGCGCTCTTGCGCGTGCCATTTTCCGCTTTTCACCAGCAGCGGCGTGCCGGCGATCAGCTTGCGAATCTCAGCGGCGACCGCTTCGGGCCGCGCGCGGGTGGAGATCACCGTGTCGTAATAGAAATCGTTGGACGAGGCATCGTAGCTGCCCAGCGTGCGCACATGCACTTCGGAGCGGAAGCCCAGTTTCGTCACCACGCCCGCGATGCGCGCGGCCACCTTGGCGGCGAACGCCGGATCGGCGATCAGCGGATTGCTTCTGGAAAGATCGAGCCCGATGACGAGGCGCGCCGGCGCGATCTGGGCCTGCTCTACATAGGAAACCTGTGCGACCGGCGGCGCATCGCGCATCGCCGCCACGGCATAGGCGCCGCCCGCGCCCAGCCCGATTCCCGTCGCCGCCGCCAGCATCAAGCGCATCATGGCGATCAGGCGGGCTTGTCGGCGAGTTCGAGCATATGAAGCTGCGTCAGCTGCCGGCGGCGATGCTCGTAATCGCGGGTGATCGCCAGGTTGCGGATGTTGCTCTCCATGATCTGCATGTAGAGCGCGGCCACCGCGGTGACGATGAAGAAGATCATGCTGGCGAAGGCGAACCAGATCCACGAATCCGCATTGGCCAGCGAAGCCCTCGACAGCCTGGGCAGCGGCAGCGAGATTTCTTCGGCCAGCGCAGCGGGCGCAACAACCTGCACCTTGCGGGCGCTGAGCGAGGCGAACAGCCGGTCGATCGGATCGGCGGCGGGCGCCGTCGCCTCTTGCGTGTTCTCGTAGGTCGCGGAGGTGGCGCCGGCCATGTTGTTGTAGGCCACCAGATAGCCCAGGCTCACGATCATCACCATCGCCATCACGAAGGCCGCGGTGATGAGCGCGTTGCGCCCCAGCCGCCCGGTGATCTTCAGCATGAAGTGGACGATCAGCACCGCGAACAGCACCTGCAGGCTCTTGAACATCACCGAGCTTTGGAGCGCCGCCGGCACCACCATGAACTGGTTGGCCAGCGCCCGCGTCCACACATCGCCGCGGATGATCTGGTAATCCACGAACATCGCCAGCAGCGCGATCGCGATCGCCACCACCGCGCCCAAGCCATAGAGCCAGCGGTAATGATGGACCTGCCGGCTTTTTTCGAGGTTGCGCACGATGACATGCGCATCGTCGAGTTCCGCCTCGTCGAGCGGCGGGGGCGGCGCGTCGTCATCGGCTTTGGCGCGCGAAGGAAGAAGCGCATAGAGCCCTTTGCGGCGGCGCGGATGCTTGGGTGCGTCGCGCTCGCCATAGCGGACCCAGTCCGGCCCCCAGCTCGGCGCATCGACGGAGGTTTTCAGCCGCTCCACCAGCTGGGCCTTGAGGCGGGCGCGCACCGGCGCCGTCATGGCCTCGGCGGCGGCCAGGGCCTTAGCCTCCTCGTCGAACTCCTGCGGCGTCAGGCCATGCAGCAATTCGTGCGACAGCTTGTGGCGCGAAGTTTCCGGTTTGTGCGCGGGATGACGGTCTGCGACCATGACGGTTCCCCCAGGCTCGGTAGGTGGCGCCAGGCATGAAACGGGCTGCGCCGCGGCGCGGTAACGAAATGTTAACCGCGCAAATGCGGTGCAAATGCGGCAAAATGGCAGGAAGCAGCGCCTATTCAGCCCGCCGCCAGCCCCACGATCCCGCGCA
>JAGWZW010000078.1 GCA_018971835.1 Alphaproteobacteria bacterium | reverse complement strand
TCAACTTCCTGCAGCGAGGCGGTGTCGAAATGGCGGATGCCCGCCGCCCACACCAGGTCCAGCACCTGCGGCGCCGGATTGGCCTTGATGGCGAAGAGCGGATCGCCCGGAAAGGAATCGAGGAAGCGCCTGGCGGCGATGCGGAACTTCTCGGGATACAGCACATAGACCGGCTCCACCGGGCGCGTTCGCTCGATGACCTCTTCGACGCTGGCGAAACGGGCGATGCTCTCGATGCCGGCGGGCCGCACGTTCATGCGCGCTGCTCCCTCAACAGGACGTGAATTTCGCGCGCCTCTTAGGGCCGGGGGGCCAAGGGGTCAAGTAGCTGGATCAAGTGGCGCGATTGTGATGCCAGATTGCGGCGCTAGCGCGCCCGGAGCTGCCGGATGGTTTTCTGGCCGTCGGGGGCGGGCTGGTAGCGATAGCTGATCTCGCCCAGCGCGCTTGCCAGCGCCTGCGGCGTGATGCGCGCGTCGCCGTCGAAGGCGGTGAAGCCCACGCGCATCATGTGCGCGAGCTGGTCAACGAGAAAAGCGCCGTGCGCGCGGATCTCGCCGGTATAGCCGAGCCGCGTGCGCAACAGCCGCGCCCAGGAGAAGGCGCGCCCGTCCTTGAAGGCGGGAAAGTCCAGCACCACGACGGAGAGCCGGTGTACGTCCTCGCCCAGGGCCTCCGGCGATTGCGGCGCCGCCAGATGCACGCCCAGCCTGGCGTTGCGTGCCAGCAGCGCCGCGCGTTCCTTTTCAAAGCGCGCCAGCGAGACGATCACAGCGCCTTCGGGCAGCGCCGCATCGTCCGCCACGGTGGCGAACTCGTCGTCCGCCCAGTCGCCGTTTTTAATAAGCGGCATGAAGCTGCTCCAGATAGGCCACGTTCTTGAACGGCTCCATGCCGACGCGGCGATAGGTATCGAGGAAGCGTTCGCCCGGCTGGCGCAGGCGCAGATATTCGTCCACCACGCGCTCCACCGCATCGGTGATTTCCTTGGCGGTGAAGCCGGGGCCCATGATCTCGCCGATGGCCGCGTCCTCCGCGCCCGAGCCGCCGAGCTGGAGCTGGTAGTGTTCCACGCCCTTCTTGTCGACGCCGAGGATGCCGATGTGCCCGGCATGGTGATGGCCGCAGGCATTGATGCAGCCGCTCATCTTGATCTTCAGCTCGCCGATCTCCTCCTGCCGCTTGAGGTCGGCGAAGCGTCCGGCGATCTTCTGCGCGATCGGGATCGAGCGCGCATTGGCGAGGTCGCAATAGTCGAGGCCCGGGCAGCAGATGATGTCGGTGACGAGCCCGGCATTGGGCGTGGCGAGGCCCAGCTCCGACAGCCGCGCGAAGATCGCCGGCAGGTCGCGCTTCTTCACATGCGGCAGCACCAGGTTCTGCTCGTGGCTGACGCGGATTTCCGCAAGGCCGAAGGCGTCCATCAGGTCTGCGATGGCCTCCATCTGCTCGGAGGTGCAATCGCCCGGCACCCCGCCGATGGGCTTCAGGGAAATCGTGGCGATGGCATAGCCGGGCGCGCGATGGGCGGCGAGGTTGTGCGCGCACCAGTCCGCGAAGCGCTTGTCCTTCGTCCTGGCGGCTTCGTATTCCGCCACCGGCTCGGCGATCGGCTCGAATTTCGGCGGGGCGAAATAGGCGGCGATGCGGTCCAGCTCTTCCTGCGGCAGGCGCAGATAGCCTTGCGCCTTGATCTCCTCGAATTCGCGCGCCACGCGCCGGCGCATTTCCTCCGCGCCGATGGCGTTGACGAGGATCTTGATGCGCTGCTTGTGGATGTTGTCGCGGCGGCTGTCCTGGTTGTAGACGCGCAGCACCGCTTCGAGATAGGCCAGGATGTCCTCGCGCTCGACGAACTCGCACATCAGCTGGGCGATATAGGGCGTGCGCCCCATGCCGCCGCCTGCGGAGACGCGATAGCCGGTGCGGCCTTCGGCGTTCTTCACGATCTCCACGGCCATGTCGTGATAGAGCAGCGCCGCGCGGTCATGCACCGTGGCGCCCACAGCGATCTTGAACTTGCGCGCCAGGAAGGTGAATTCGGGATGCAGGCTCGACCACTGGCGGATGATCTCGCACAGCGGCCGCGGGTCTTCGATCTCCTCGGGCGTGGCGCCGGCGAAGTGATCGGCGGTGACGTTGCGGATGCAGTTGCCGCTGGTCTGGATGGCGTGCATCTCCACCGTGGCCAGCTCGCGCAGGATGGCGGGCACGTCCGCCAGCCGCGGCCAGTTGAGCTGCATGTTGGTGCGGGTGGTGAAATGGCCGTAGCCCTTGTCGAAGCGGCGGGCGACGTCGGCCAGCTTGCGCAACTGGCGCGGCGCCAGCGTGCCGTAGGGCACGGCGATGCGCAGCATGTAGGCGTGAAGCTGCAGGTAGAGCCCGTTCATCAGCCGGAGCGGCTTGAACTCGTCCTCCGACAATTCGCCCGCCAGCCGGCGCGCCACCTGGCCGGCGAACTGCTCCACGCGCTCGGCCACGAAGCGGGCATCGAACTCGTCATATCGATACATCGAACGGATCCCTTGCTGGGCCGGGCGTGGTCCGGGCGTGGCGCACCTGGGCATGCACCGGCGGCGGGCTGAAGAGCCCTTCGGCCTGCTTGCCGAGATCGCGGCGCACGCTGGGGCCGGCGGCGCGGATCAGTTCGCGCGCTTTCACGGGCACGGCCACGCCCTCGTCCAGCCGGACGGCGAACAGGTAGGTGCCGACCACCACCCGCTCCGCCACCGAGCGGGCCGCGCCCTTGAGCGCGGCGTCGGCGGCCTCGGGATCGTCGAAAATCTCGGCTTCCGCCAGGGATTCCGCCCAGCCTGCGCCCTGCCAATAGACCACGCGGCCGTCGATCAGCCGGTTGGCGGTGAGAATCTGGGGGTCGGTCGCGCGCTTGCTCATGGAAATTAAATCGCACGTCGTGACGTGAAAATCAATAGAGCACAGATTAAAAATGTTATTTATCTAAATACACATATATTAAAATGTACTAACTACTCCACCTTTTTCAGCGCGCTTTCGTGCCAGCGATGCAAGAGCGCCCATTCGAGCGCGGCGAGGCTGAAAAAGATGGCGATGCCCATCAGCGAGAGCAGGGCGAGGGCCGCGAACATCTTGGCGATTTCCAGCCGGTTGCCGGCCTCGACGATGCGCCAGGCCAGGCCCGTGGCCGTGCCCGAGCCGGCCACGAACTCGGCCACCACCGCGCCGATCAGGGCGAGGCCGCCGGAAATCTTCATGGCGGAGAGCAGATGGGGCAGCGCCGTGGGCAGTTGCAGCCGCGTCAGGATCTGCCAGCGCCCGGCGCCGTAAAGCCGGAACAGGTCGATCAGATTGTGGTCCGCGGATTTGAGGCCGAGCGTGGTGTTGGAGAGGATGGGGAAGAACGCCACGATCCAGGCGATGATCAGCAAAGCGAGGTCGATGCGCTCGAAGCCCACCCAGATGATGATGAGCGGCGCGATCGCCACCACCGGCGTCACCTGCAGCACCACCGCGTAAGGATAAAGCGCGTTCTCGATCAGCCGGCTCTGCGAGAACAGCACCGCCAGCCCCACCCCGCCGAGCAGCGCCAGCACGAAGGCGGCAAGCGTGATGGAAAGCGTGGTCCAGGCCGAGGCCATCAGCGAGGCGAAATTCGCCACGAAGGCCAATCCGATCGCGCTCGGCGCCGGCAGCACGTAAGGCGGAATGGCAGCGGCGCGAACGATCGCCTCCCACAGCGCCAGCACGGCGAGCCCGAGCGCAATCGGCAGCAGGATGCGCAGCGTGCGGCTCATTCGCCTTCCTCCATCGCATGTTTGAGCGCGGCCGACACGCGCGCCGCCTCGCCGGCGAACTCAGCCGTCACGCGCCAGGCTTCGTTGCGCTCGGCCGGCGGCGCCAGCACGATCTCGTCATGCACGCGGCCGGGGCGCGGGCGCATCACCACCACGCGGGTCGAAAGATAGGTGCTCTCGAACACCGAATGGGTGACGAACAGCACCGTCAGCTTGTCCTCGCGCCACAGCTTCAGCAGGTCGTCGTTGAGCGCCTGCCGCGTCAGCTCGTCGAGCGCGGCGAAGGGCTCGTCCATCAACAGCAGCTTCGGCCCGGCGGCCAGCGCGCGGGCGATGGAGACGCGCATCTTCATGCCGCCGGAAAGCTCGCGCGGATAGGATTTTTCGAAGCCCTTGAGGCCAACCCGCTCCAGTGCGCGCGCGGCCCGCGCTTCCGCCTCGCCGCGCGCCACGCCTTTCAGCTCCAGCGGCAGGCGCACATTGCCGAGCGCATCGGCCCACGGCATCAGCGTCGGCTCCTGAAAGACGAAGCCGATCTCCGGCCGCCCGCCCGGAAAGGCCACCGCGCCCTCGGTCGGCTGGAGCAGCCCGGCGATGATCCGAAGCGCCGTGGACTTGCCGCAGCCCGACGGCCCCACCAGCGAGACGAACTCGCCCGGCTTCACCGCCAGGTCGAGCCGGCGGATCGCCTCCAATCCGGAGTCGAAACGCTTGGCCACGCGGAACAGGGTGAGCAGGGGCATGAAGGGCGCACAAAGGATTCGCCGCCATTATCCCTTCGCGCAGCCTCAGAGGGAAGACACCTTACCGCTCCCGTTCGTCGTCCACTTCGCGGAAGGAGCCGCCGTGATCGAGCACCGCGGGCAGCGCGAAGATCACGATCAACAGCAGCACGGCGCTCAACACCATACGGGCCTCCTTTGGGTTGGCCCCATCCACTCGCAACGCATCAAGTGTAACCGATCCGGCGCGCGTTCCCTTGCACCAAATGCGGCACAGGTGAAGATTGTCTTTGCGCTGCCTGCAAAAGCGGCAGCGCCTGCTAGTGCCCGTTTTGCGAGCCGGCGTCCGCGCGCACGAAGGCCGTGGTGTAGGCGGCACGGTAATCGAGGTCCTTGGGATAAATCCCCTCGGCCGCCATGGTGTCGAAGAAGGTTTTCCAGCGCGCGTCCGTCATGGCGCCGATGCCGTCCGCTTTCGCGTCGCCGCTGACCACCAACCCATACGCCTTCATCTTGGCGATGGCTTGCGCGATCACATCGTCGGTCATGTCGGGATTGTCGGCCTTGATGAGCGCGTTGGCCGGCTGCGGATTGCCGAACAGGTAATCGTGCCAGCCCTGTCGCGTGGCATCGACGAAAGCTTGCACCGCCTTCGGATTGTTTTCGATCCACTTGTCCGGCACCAGCACCATGTTGGCGTAGCCGGGATAGCCGGCATCGGCCAGCAGGAAGATCTGCGGCTTGAAGTGACCTTCCTTCTCGATGGTGTAGGGCTCGCTGGTGAGATAGCCCTCCTGAATGGCCTTGGGGTCGGTGAGGAAGGGCGCGAGATTGAAGGTGTATTTGCGGATCTGCGCATCCGCAAAGCCGAACTTCGCCTTCAGCCACGGCCAGAAGGCGGCGATGGTGGCATCGGAGATCATGATCGGCTTGCCCTTCATCTCGGCCAGCGTCTTCACGTCGGGCCGCGGATGGCAGATCAGCACCTGCGGATCCTTCTGGAAGATCGCCATCACCGCCTTCACCTTCACGCCCGCGCGCAGCATGTTGAGCGGGATGAAGGAATTGGAGCCGATGCCGAAATCCGCCGCGCCGCCGGCGATCAGTTGCGGCACGTTCACGCTGGGCCCGCCCTCGAGGATCTTCACGTCCAGCCCGCGCTTTTTATAAAGCCCCTCGGCCAGCGCCTCGTAGAAGCCGCCATGCTCGGCCTGCGCCTTCCAGTCGGTGACGAAGGTGATGCGGGTGAGTTGCGGCCCGTGTGGTTTGCTCTTCTCGCTCTTGCCGCACGCCGTCAGCAGCAGCAGCGCCGCCGCCGTTGCCAGAATGATCCCCCGCATCGCGCCCCCCGGTTTCTCTTGTCTAATTCTGCTGCGGATTGCCGTTGCCGGGCTGGACGCCGAACTGGCGCGGTGCATTGGGATCGTTGTTCTGCTGCCAGCGCGGAGGCGCCTGGCCCGAACCCCGCGGTGAACGCAGCGGCGCGTCCTGCACCGGCGGTTCGTCGCCGTTGCTCTGGCCGCCTTGCGGATTGCCGGACGAAGAGTTGCCGCCGCCGAACAGCCAGTCCCAGAAGCCGCCACGCGGTCGCTGCGGCTGCTGCGGTTGCGACTGCTGCGGCGGCGGCGGGCCGGAATATCCGCCGTCCGGTCCGCTGGCGGTGTAGATCACGCCGCTGCCGTCCGTGGGCGGTTCGGGCTGGGAGCGGTCCAGCGGCGTGGCGGGCAGGCCCTTTTCGGCGGCCACCATCACGTCATGCCAGATATCGGCGGGCAGGCTGCCGCCGACCACATGGCCCATCGCGGTGGCGTCGTCGTTGCCCACCCACACGCCGGTCACGTAATCGGCGGAGAAGCCGACGAACCAGGCGTCGTGATAGTTCTGCGTGGTGCCGGTCTTGCCCGCTACCTCGTGGCCGGGGACATAGGCGTGCTCGCCGGTGCCGCTCATCACCACGCCGTAGAGCATGGCGGTGAGATCGCGGTTGACGTGTTCGGCCACCACGGTGACGGGCCTGGGCGGCGTGCGGCGGTAGAGGACGTGGCCGGCGCTGTCGTCGATCTCGGTGATGAGATAGGGCGTCACCTTCATGCCGTGATTGGCGAAGGTGGCGTAGGCGCTCGTCATCTCGAAGGGCGTGAGGTCCGCGGTGCCCAGCGCCAGCGAGGCGTTGGGCTCAAGCGGCGTGGTGATGCCGCAGCGATGCGCCGCCGCCACCACCGCGGTCACGCCCACTTCCTGCTCCAGTTCCACCGAAATGGTGTTGACGGAATGGGCCAGCGCGTCGGCCACCGTGATGGTTCCGAAATTCTCGCCGCCGTAATTGGTGGGCGACCAGCCGTTGATATCGATGGGCTGGTCGGTGCGGGTGTCCCAGGGGCTGATGCCGTCCTCCAGCGCGGCCAGATAGACGAAGGCCTTGAAGGATGAGCCAGTCTGGCGCTGCGCCAGCGTGGCGCGGTTGTAGGTGCTCTCGTCGTAATCGCGGCCGCCCAGGATGGCGGCCACCGCGCCATCCGGCTTCATCACCACCACGGCCGCCTGGCTGGCGTGGCGGCGCCTGCCGTATTTGCCGAGGATATGGTCCACGGCCTTGCGCGCGGCTTCCTCGATCTTCGGCTCGAACACGGTGTGGACGGTGAGATCACCCGTTGCCGGCTTGCCGGCGATCAGCGCCTTCACCTGATCGGCGGCGGTGTCGAAATAATAGTTGCGGGCGTCCTGCACGCTGCGGTCGGTGATGACGGCGGGGTGAGCGCGGGCATAGGCGGCCTGGGCCTTGGTGATGGCGCCGGTCTGCACCAGCGCGCGCAGCACCACCGAGGCGCGGGCCTGCGCCGCCGCCAGATCGCGCCGCGGCGAGAACGCGGAGGGCGCGCGCGTCAGCGTGGCCAGCATCGCCGCCTCGGCCAGTGTCAGCTCGCGCGCCGACTTGCTGAAATAGACGTGGGCCGCGCCGTCCACGCCATAGGCGCCGGAGCCCAGATAGATGCGGTTGAGATAGAGTTCGAGGATCTGCTGCTTGGAGAGCGATTTGTTGAGCGCCGCGGTATCCAGCAATTCGGCAAACTTGCGCGTGAAGGTGCGCTGCGGCGTCAGGAACACGATCTTGGCCACCTGCTGGGTGATGGTCGAACCGCCCGCCACCACATGGCCGGCGCGCAGGTTCAGGTAAACCGCGCGCAACAGGCCCTTCACATCGATGCCGGAATTGCTCCAGAAGCTGCGATCCTCCATCGCGATGAACGCGGCCGGCAGATAGGGCGGCATCTGGTTCAGCGTCAGCCGCTGGCCGACAATGGCGCCGCGATGGCCCACGTCGTCGCCCTTGGCGTCCACGAAGGTGAGCGCCACCGGCCGGTTGGCGGAATAAAGATCCTGATTGAGGTCGAGCTTGGGGGCGAACAGGCCGAAGATCTGCGGCAGGAAATAAAGAAAGGCGCCGGCGGCGATCGTCAGGGCTGCGGCGCCCAGCCCCAGCCGGATGAAGAACCTGTGATGGCGCTCGAACCAGCCGCCGACCTGCTGCGAAATATTTCTGCCGCGCCCCAAGGCAAAATCCTCGTTCTTCTTCTGCTGCTAACTCACCGATCTTTGCGGCAGATTCAAGGCTTTATCGGTTAACTCTCCCCGCTTGGGCGCGCGATATCCGCGATTTGTCCCAGCGGGGGAATGAAAATTTCGCGAAAAAATTTTCAGAAAATCGTCATGGGCCTCTTGAAGCGTGCCGCTGCAGACCCCATTTCCGCTACATCCACACAATTGCGAGCAGGAACAAGCGGCGCGCTTCGGATCGGGCGGCGTGAAAAAATTTTTCGCGCCCCCCTTGAAGCGTGCCGCTGCAAATCCCATCTCGGCTACATCCCCGGAAATCTCATGTGTCCCGAAGCGAGCCCGCCAGGCGCCGAAGCGCTGTGGCGCCCTTTGCGTTTCTTCGAGCTGAAGCCCGAAGACGTCACTCCAGAATGGATGGATCTCATGGTCAAGCGATTGCTGCGTGAACTCGATCGGCAGTTGAACCAGATCGAGAAATCCGGCGTCCCCGCGGACGCTTCCGAACGTGCGGCCAACGCCCGCACGCTGGCTTCGCTCGAGCGCGCGCTCGAGCGGCTGACCCGTTTTGAAAACGAGCGCGCCGGCCGGCGCGAGCGCAAGGTGGCGATGAGCGATGACGATGCCCGTGCAGAATTTCAACGCCGCCTGGATGCTCTCGCTGCCGGAAGCCAAGCTGCGGAAGGCGATCAATGAATACGACGCTGACCGCATCCGGTGGCTGCTGGACGAATGGTCGTTCTGGGCGCGCGACGAGCAGCGGCCGCCGCCCGGCCCCTGGCGCATCTGGCTGTTCCTCGGCGGGCGCGGCAGCGGCAAGACGCGCGCCGGCGCCGAATGGGTGGCGGCCGGAATCCGCGCCGGCGCCATGCGGCGCGTGGCGCTCATCGGCGCCACCTTTGCCGATGTGCGCAGCGTGATGATCGAAGGCGTGGCCGGACTGCTCGCGGTGTCGCCGGGCGCGCAATACGAACCCTCCAACGCGCGCGTCAAATGGCCGGGCTCGGGCGCCATCGCCCATGTGCTTTCCGCCGAGGAGCCGGATTCCATTCGCGGCCATCAGTTCGATGCGGCCTGGTGTGATGAGTTCTGCAAATGGAAAGACCCGCAAGGAGCGCTCGACATGGCGCTGATGGCGCTTCGCATCGGCGCCGATCCGCGCCTGGCCATCACCACCACGCCGCGCGCCATTCCGGCGCTCAAGGATTTGCTATCGGCGCCCGATGTGGCGGTAACGCGCGGAAAGACGCGGGACAATATCGCGAACCTCGCGCCCGGCTTCTACGACACCATGCAGGCGCGCTTCGGCGGCACGCGGCTGGGCCGCCAGGAACTCGACGCCGAGCTGATCGAGGACAACGACCGCGCGCTGTGGCAGCGCGGCTGGATCGAGGCCGCGCGGGTGCGCGAAGCGCCGCCCTTGATGCGCATCGTCGTCGCGCTCGATCCGCCCGCCACCGCGCATGGCGATGAGTGCGGCATCGTGGTGGCCGGCATCAGCGAGGAGGCGCACGCCTATGTGCTGGCCGACCGCTCGGCCGCGGGGCTTTCGCCGGCGGGCTGGGCCGCGCGCGTGCTCGATGCCTATGAGGAATTTTCCGCCGACGTCATCGTCGCCGAAGCCAACCAGGGCGGCGACATGGTCAAGGCGGTGCTGACGCAGGAGCTGGAAACGGCGCCGGTCAAGCTGGTGCACGCCACGCGCGACAAGCGCACCCGCGCCGCGCCCGCCGCCGCGCTCTATGAACGCGGCGTGGTGCATCATGTCGGCGCGTTCGCGGAGCTGGAGGATCAGCTCTGCCAGTACGACGGCAGCGGGTCTTCGCCGGATCGTCTCGATGCGCTGGTCTGGGCCCTGGCCGACCTCTTCCCGCAGAAGCGGCGGGCGGTGCCGAAGGTGAGAAGGCTGTGAACACAAACCCATGTGTCATGGCCCGCGACTGCGGGCCACCCAGTTGAAGCGTGCACCGGCAGAGAATGCCTCATCTGGATCCCCCGCATTCGCGGGGGATGACAATTTGCTTCTGGAAAGAACCACCATGTTCAAATCCCTCTTCCGTTCCGCGTCGCGCGGGGCACGGGCAAATGTGCCCGAAACGAAAGCCATGACCGGCTCGCTCATCGCGCTGTCGCTCAGCGGCCGCGCCCAATGGGGCCCGCGCGACTACGCCAGCCTGGCCCGCGAAGGGGTGATGCAGAACGCCATCGTCTATCGCTGCGTGCGCCTGATCGCGGAGGGCGCGGCCTCGATCCCCTGGCTGCTCTACGACGGTGCCGCCGAGCTGGAGAGCCATCCGCTGCTGTCGCTGCTCACGCGGCCCAACGGCCGGCAATCGGGCAGCGAGTTGTTCGAGCGCTGGTATGCCTATCTGCAATGCGCGGGCAACGCCTATCTGCAGGCCCTGACGCTGGACGGCAGCCCACGCGAGCTGCATGTGCTGCGGCCCGACCGGGTGAAGATCGTGCCCGGCGGCAAGGGCTGGCCGGTGGCCTATGAATACACGGTGGAGACGCGCACCACGCGCATCGGCGCCGACGCCAGCGGCTTCATGCCGATGCTGCACGCCACGCTGTTCCACCCGCTCGACGATCATTACGGCCTCTCGCCGATCGAGGCTTCGGCGCGCGCGGTGGACATCCACAATGCCGGCGGCGGCTGGACCAAATCGCTGCTCGACAATGCGGCGCGGCCCTCCGGCGCGCTGATCTACAAGGGGCCGGAAGGCTCGCCGGGCCTCAGCGACGAACAGTTCCGCCGCCTCAAGGGCGAGCTGGAAGACGCCTATCAGGGCGCGAAGAACGCGGGCCGGCCGATGGTGCTGGAAGGCGGGCTCGACTGGCGCGCCATGAGCTACACGCCCGCCGACATGGATTTCACCGGCCTCAGGAGCGCCGCGGCGCGCGAGATCGCGCTGGCCTTCGGCGTGCCGCCGCTGCTGCTGGGCCTGCCGGGCGACAACACCTTCTCGAACTACCGCGAGGCCAATCTGGCGCTGTGGCGGCAGACCATCCTGCCGCTGGTGGCGCGCACCGCGCAGAGCCTGACGCGCTGGCTGGCGCCGCGCTTCGGCGAAAGCCTGCGCGTGGGCTACGACGCCGACGCGGCGGAGGCCCTGGCGCTGGAGCGCGAAAGCGTGTGGGACCGGCTCAATGCCGCCCAGTTCCTCACCCTCAACGAGAAGCGCGCCGCCGCGGGCTACGGGCCGGTGGCGGGCGGGGATATCCCGCCCAAAGGTTGAACGATGACATTGACCGATCATCTCCAGCCCTTGCTGGACAAGCGCTTTCCGGCCGCCCTCGTGGCGGCCTTTTTGTTGCAGCTTGCCGGTGCGCTGTTCTGGGCGGGCGCGGCCGGCGAGCGCATCACCGTGCTGGAAAACACTGTGGCCTCGGATCGCGCGGCGATTGCGCGCGTCGCCGTGCTGGAGGAACAGGTCAGCGAGATCAAGGCCACGCTCGACCGCATCGAATTGAAACTGGATCGGGCGGAAATGCGTCCGCCCGCCAAACCCTGATTGTCATGGCCCGCAACAGCGGGCCACCCAGGTGACATCGCCGCGATCCGGAAAACACCGGCACGGCTCCACCTGGATCCCCCGCATTTGCGGGGGATGACACCGATGTTCTAACGAAAGTCCTTTCGCTCATGACTCAAGTTCAACACCTGCGGCGGCGGCTCGCCCGCCTCGCGGCGCCCGCGCGCCTGTCCACCCTCGGGCCCGACGAGTTCGAGGGTTACGCCTCCGTTTTCGGCGTGGCCGACGGCGCGGGCGACGTGGTGGCGCCGGGCGCCTTCGCCCGCTCGCTGAAGAAGCGCCCGCCCTGGCGCGTGCGGATGCTCTACCAGCACTTCGCGCACGAACCCATCGGCGTCTGGCAAGCGATGGTCGAGGATGCGCACGGGCTTTATGTCAAGGGCCGCGTGATCGCCGGCGTGCAGCGCGGCCGCGAAGTGATGGCGCTGATCGGCGAAGGCGCGCTCGACGGGCTCTCCATCGGCTTTCGTACGCGCCGCGCCGCGCGCGATCCGGCCAGCGGCCATCGCATCCTGCAGGACATCGAGCTTTGGGAAGTCTCGGTCGTGACCTTCCCCTTGTCGCAACAAAGTCACGTCACGGCCGTGGGCCAGCAGCGCGTGGCGCTCGCCGCCCACATCCATCAGGCAACCCGGCAGATCGCCAACAGCAGATAGGAGACACGCATGGACCTCGAAACCAAAGCCAGCTATGCCGATGCGGAAATCAAATCCGCCTTCGACGAATTTCTTTCCGCCTTCGAAGCCTTCAAGCAGTCGAACGACGAGCGGCTGAAGCAGATCGAAACCCGCAGCGCCGATGTCGTCACCGACGACAAGGTGGAGCGCATCAACCAGGCGCTGTCCGAGCAGAAGCGCGCGCTCGACGAGCTGACGCTGGCGGCGCATCGTCCCGCGCTCGGCGAAACCAGACCGGCGCCCGATCGGCTGACGCGCGAGAAGAAGGCGGCGTTCGATCGCTATGTGCGCAAGGGCGATGCCGGCGGCTACGATGCGCTGGAGGTGAAGGCACTCTCTGTCGGCTCGGATGCCGATGGCGGCTATGTCGTGCCGCCGGAGATCGAGCAGAGCATCGACCGGCTGCTGGCCAAGGCTTCGCCCATCCGCAGCCTCGCCACCGTGCGGCAGATCGGCTCCAACGTCTATCGCAAGCCCTTCGCCACCACCGAGGCCGCTTCCGGCTGGGTGGCCGAAACCGCCGCGCCGGCGCAGACCGCCACGCCCACGCTGGCCGCGCTCGATTTCCCGGCGATGGAACTCTACGCCATGCCGGCGGCGACGCAGACCCTGCTCGACGATGCGCAGGTGAACATCGAGCAATGGCTGGCCGAGGAAGTGCAGATCGTGTTCGCCGAGCAGGAAGGCGCCGCCTTCATCAGCGGCGACGGCACCAACAAGCCCAAGGGCTTCCTCGCCTATACCGCGGTGGCGGATGGTTCGTGGAGCTGGGGCAATCTCGGCTACATCGCCTCCGGCGCGGCCGGCGCTTTCGCCGCCAGCGATCCGGCGGACGCGCTGCTCGATCTCGCTTATGCGCCGCGTCAGGCCTATCGCGCCAACGGCACCTGGGTGATGAACCGCAAGACCGAAAGCGCCGTGCGCAAGTTCAAGGACTCCACCGGCGCCTATATCTGGCAGCCGGGCGGCGCGGCGGGCCAGCCGGCCACGCTGTTCGGCTATCCGGTGGCGGAAGCCGAGGACATGCCGGACATCGCGGCGGATTCGCTCTCCATCGCCTTCGGCGATTTCGCCCGCGGCTATCTGGTGGTGGACCGCGTCGGCATCCGCGTGCTGCGCGATCCCTATACGGCGAAGCCCTATGTGCTGTTCTACACCACCAAGCGCGTGGGCGGCGGCGTGCAGAACTTCGAAGCCATCAAGCTGATGAAGTTCGCCGCGTCGTAAGCCTCGCTGTCAGCCCCGGCGAATACCGCACTTTGCGCGCGGTATTCGGCCGGGAATGACACTGTGTTTCTCCGCAAAGGATCACCCATGTCCCTGCAACTCGTCACGCCGCCCGCCGTGGAGCCCGTCACGCTCGCCGAGGCCAAGGCGCATCTGAAGGTGGACACCACCGACGACGATGCGTTCATTACGTCGCTGATCACGGCGGCGCGCACGCGGGCCGAATGGCTGACCCATCGCGCGCTGATCACGCAGAGCTGGATCTTCTGGCGCGACGGCTGGCCGCCGGACGGCTTCGAGCTGCCGCTGCCGCCGTTTCAATCGCTCGCTTCGCTCACGGCTTACGACCTGAACGACACGGCAACGGTGCTCGATGCGTCGTATTACCGGCTGGATGCCGCCGGCGTGCCCGCGCGCATCGGCTGGAAGGAGGCGGTGGTGCCGCCGCCGAGCTTGCGCCAGTTCAATACGCTGGCCGCCCAATTCACCTGCGGCTATGGCGCTGCGGGCAGCGATGTGCCCGAGCCGATCCGCCGCGCGCTGCTCGCCATCGTGGCTGACCTTTATACGCATCGCGGCGACGAGGCGCCCACGCCTGCGGCGGCGCTAGCCCTCCTCGAACCCTATCGCGTGATGCAGCTATGATCGGCCAGTTGAACCAGCGCGCCAGCGTGCTGGCGCAGACGCTGACGCCAGACGGCGCCGGCGGCTACAGCGCGGCCTGGATCATCGTCGCCACGGTGTGGGCGAAAATCGCGCCGCTCTCGGGCAGCGATGCCGTGCGCGCCGACCATCTCGAATCGCGCGCCCGCCACAAGATCACCGTCCGCCGCGCCAATATCTACGCAGCGGGCCAGCGCCTGCAGGTCGGCGCGCGGCTGTTCGCGCTGCATGGGCTGCTGGACGACGGCGCGCCCGACCCGCTGCTCACCCTGTTGTGCGAGGAACTGCCATGAGTGAAGCGAGTTGGGCGCTGCAGCAGGCGATCTATGCCGAGTTGTGCGCCAGCGTGGATGTGAAAAGCGTGCTGGGCGATCCGCCGCGGATTTACGACGCGGTGCCGCGCGCGGCGCTCTTCCCCTATGCCGTGATCGGCGACGGGCAGGAGAACGACTGGTCCACCGCCACTGAGTCCGGCAGCGAGCATATCCTGATGATCCAGGTGTGGTCGCGCGGGCAGGGCCATCGCGAGGCCAAACAGCTCGCGGAGACGATCCGGGCGGCGCTGGACGGCGGGGCGCTCGCCGTCAGCGGGCAGAGCCTGATCGACATCCGCTTCACCTCCGCCGAATACGCCCGCCAACCCGACGGCGAAACCTGGGCCGCGCGGCTGAAATTCAGAGCAGTGATGGAACCGGCCCCCTGAGTGTCATGGCCCGCAACTGCGGGCCAACCAACTGGCGCCGCAGAGACTTTCGAGATCACAACAAATGTCACCTGGGTCGCCCGCATTCGCGGGCGATGACAAAAGTGGAGATTTAAATGACAGCCCAACGCGGCAAGGATTTGCTTCTCAAGATCGGCGACGGCGGCACGCCCGAGACGTTCGCCACCGTGGCGGGCTTGCGCTCCACCACGCTCGCCTTCAACGCGCAAACGGTGGACGTGACCAACGCGGACTCGGTCGATCTGTGGCGCGAGTTGCTGGCGGGCGCGGGCGTCAAGTCCGCGCAAGTCTCCGGCTCCGGCGTGTTCAAGGATGCGGCTTCCGATGCCGCCATCCGCGCAGCGTTCTTTGGCCAGACGCTCTCCAACTGGCAGGTCGTGATCCCCAGCTTCGGCACCGTGAGCGGCCCGTTCCAGATCACGGCGCTGCATTACGACGGGCCTTACGACGGCGAACTGAAACTCTCGCTCACCCTGGCCTCGGCCGGTGCGCTGGCATTCGCGTGAGGCAAACGATGACCAATCGCATCCGCGGCGAAGCCGCACTCATTGCCGGCGGCAAGAGCTATCGCCTGCTGCTGACGCTGGGCGCACTCGCCGAAATCGAATCCGGGCTCGGCCTTGCCGATCTGTCCGAAGTCTCCGCGCGGCTGAAGCAGTTGCGCGCGGCGGACCTGGCCATCGTGGCGGCGGCGCTGCTGCGCGGCGGCGGCCACGAGATCACGCCGGCCGAGGTGCTGCGCCTGCCGTGCGATCTGGGCGCGCTGGTGAAGGCGGTGGCCGCGGCCTTCGACGCCGCGGGCCTGGCGCCAGGCGGGGCGGGTGACAGCGGCCCTTTCGCTGGAGCGCCTGGCTCGAATTCGGGCTCGGCGTGATGGGCCTGCGCGCGGCGGACTTCTGGCGCCTGAGCCTGCCCGAATGGCGCGCGCTGATTGCGGGCGTTCAATCCCGCCATGCGCGCACCGCACCGCTGTCGCGCGCGGCGTTCGAAGACTTGATGGAGCGTTATCCCGATGCCTGACAACCCGCAAACCGTTGCGCTGTCCGCCGACCTGTCGCCGCTCAGCGCCAGCCTGTCGGCCGCCGCCAAGACGCTGCAGGAGTTCGCCGACGGTCCGGTGGCGAATACCGGCGCGGCGATCGAGAAGTCCATCACCGGCAGCTTCAACGCGGTGGCCAGCACCATCGCGCGCGCGGCCACCAGCGGCAAAACCTCGATCGACCAGATGGTGAGCGCCATCCTGGCGGATTTCGACCGCATCGCCATCAAGAATTTCATCGCCAAGCCGATCGAGGGCCTGATCTCCTCGGTGATCGGTTCGGTGCTGCCGGTCTCCGGCGCGCGCGCCGCGGGCGGGCCGGTGAGCGCGGGCGCCGCCTATCTGGTGGGCGAACAGGGGCCGGAGCTGTTCGTGCCCTCCGCCAACGGCAGCATCGCCGCCAACGCGAACGCTCCAGCCGCGCGGCCGCAGATCGTGCTCAACGTCACCACGCCGGACGCGCAGAGCTTCCTGAAATCGCAATCCCAGCTCGCCGCGCTGATGAGCCGCGCGCTGGCGCAGGGGCAGAGGAATCTGTGATGTCCTTTCACGAAATTCAGTTCCCCACCGCCATCGCCTTTCATTCCTCGGGCGGGCCGGAGCGCAAGACGGAAATCGTCACCCTCGGCTCCGGTTACGAGGAGCGCAATGCCGTGTGGGCGGGTTCGCGCCGCCGCTACGATGTCGGCTACGGCGTCAAGACGCTGGA
>JAGWZW010000156.1 GCA_018971835.1 Alphaproteobacteria bacterium | reverse complement strand
CACGGCGCAGCGCCCCGGAGATTCTCAGCTTCGTCGATACGGTGTTCGCCGACGCCGAGGCGCGCGAAGGCCTCACTTCGGCGGAAGGGCCGATCGCGCACACGCCGCACCGCGTGAAGGCCAAGGGCCGCGTCGAATTCTGGCCGGCGCTCAAGCCCGATGCGCGCGAAGACGCCGATCCCTGGCGGCCGGTGGACGTGGCGGCGGAAGACAGCCCGGTGCGGCGCCTCGCCGAGCGCATCGCGCGGCAGATCAAAAGCTGGACCGACGGCCGCACGCGCCTGCCCGGTCACGATGCGCCCATCAAACCCGGCGACATCATGATCCTGATGCCGCGGCGCCAGCCTTTCGCCAGCGAGATCATCCGCCAATTGAAGGAGCGCGGCATTCCCGTTGCGGGCGCCGACCGCATCCGCCTGACCGAGCAGATCGCGGTAATGGATTTGATGGCGCTGGGCCGCTTCGCGCTACTGCCCGAAGACAACCTCAACCTCGCCGCGCTGTTGCGTTCGCCCTTGTGCGAGCTGAGCGAGGACGAACTTTATGCGCTCTGCGCGGAGCGCAAGGGCACGCTGTGGCGGGAACTGGAACAGCGGGAAGGCGAAAGCGCCGCGTTCGGCTTCGCCTACGCGTTTCTCAAGGAGATGCGTGCCCGCGCCGATTATGCGCCGCCTTATGAATTCTATGCCGCCGCGCTGATCGCGCACGGCATGAAGGCGCGGCTGCTGGCGCGGCTGGGCGCCGAAGCCGGCGATGCCATCGACGAGTTCCTGTCGCTGGCGCTGGCCTTCGAGGCGCAGAACACGCCGGGCCTTCAGGCATTCCTGCACTGGCTCGAACAGGGCGAGGCCGAGATCAAGCGCGACATGGAGCGCGGCCGCAACGAAGTGCGGGTGATGACCGTGCACGGCGCCAAGGGCCTGGAAGCGGACATCGTCTTCCTGCCCGATACCACCACGCTGCCGGAGGCGCCGGGCAAGCGCGGAGATCTTCTGTACACGGAGGACGGCATCGTCTTTCCGGTGTCCAAGGCGATGGCGCCGGCCAGGGTCGAAGCCGCCAAGGCCGCCGCCGAAGCCGAAGCGCTGAAAGAACATCGCCGCCTGTTCTATGTGGCGCTGACGCGGGCGCGCGAGCGGCTGATCGTCTGCGGCTTCGAGAACCGGCGCGGCGTGAGGCCCGGCTCGTGGTATGCGCTGGCCGAACGCGCGGCGACGGAGATCGGCACGCCCGAAGCCACAGGCGACGAGATCATCCACGCGCTGGGCGAAGGCGGGCTCGAAACCGGCGGAACAGCAAAGCCCCACCCTGCCGCGACGCGCGCCCTGCCGGACTGGGCGCGGCGCCCGCCGCCGCCGCAGACCGTCAGCCTACGGATCATCAATCCGTCCGATGCCGCCGGGATCGAGGACCAACCGCCCGCGCTCTCGCCGCTGGACGGGCGCGGTGCGGCCCGCTTCCGCCGCGGCCTGTTGGTCCACGCCCTCTTGGCGCGCCTGCCGGAGGTGCCGGCCGGCGAACGCGCGGCAGTCGCCCATAAATTCCTCAGTCTACGGAATGTTCCGCCCGAGACCGCGGCGGCCCTGGTGGCCGAGACGCTGGCGGTGCTCGCCCATCCTGAGTTCGCACCCGCCTTCGGCCCCGACGCCCGGGCCGAGCTTCCCATCCTGGCCGACCTGCCGGAGCTGGGAACCGGGGCGCGGATCAACGGCCGTATCGACCGGGTGGCCGTCACGGCGGAGGGGGTGTGGGCGCTGGATTTCAAGACCAACCGGCCGCCGCCCAGCCGGGTGGAGGACGTGCCGCGGCTCTATCTGGCGCAAATGGCGCTCTACCGGGCGGCGCTGGCAAGAATCTTTCCGGGCCGGCGAATCGCCTGCGCCCTCATCTGGACCGAGAACCCCAGCCTGATGGCCCTGCCCGAGGCCCTGCTGGAGGCGGAAACCGCGGCGATCCGCAGCCGCCTTGACCCCGCGGGGGGGCGTTCCTAGATTCAGATGCAGTCCTCTTTCCCAGTGCCAAAGGATAGTTCCATGCCCCCCCTGAAAGTTTCCGATTCCTCCTTCCAGAACGACGTTCTGAACGCCAAAGGCCCCGTTGTGGTGGATTTCTGGGCGGAGTGGTGCGGCCCCTGCAAGATGATCGCCCCGGCCCTGGAAGAGCTGGCGGGCGAACTGGCCGGAAAGGTCACCGTGGCCAAAATCAACATCGACGAGAACCCCGGCGTCCCCACCAAATACGGCGTGCGCGGCATCCCCACGCTGATGATCTTCAATCAGGGGCAGGTCGCCGCCACCAAGGTGGGCGCACTGCCCAAATCCAAGATCAAGGAATGGATCGAATCCTCGATCTGACCGGATAACGCCTCCTCTAGGGTGTTCGCGGGGCCGCCATCGTGCGGCCCCGTTTGCGTTTTTGTCCTACCGTCCCGGCAAGTCCCTTTCCGTTTTCAGGTTTTTTTAGCTATTTGCCGCACAATGGCGGCATCTGAGACGCTTTTGCACAACCCCAGGAAAACACCGGTGACCGGCCGACGAAACGCCATCGAAGCAAAGATCGCCGCGGCGGGGTTATCCGCGAACTGCCGCACGGTTGCTGACTACTGGCTCTCGCTCTGGGACGGCGATGCCTGGCCGGCGCGCGACAGCTTCCGCCCTGCCAAGCTCGGCCCGCTGTTGCGCAACATCATCCTGCTGGACATCGTCCCGGGCCGGAGCGCGCAGGTGCGCCTGGCGGGCACCGGCATCACCAACATGTTGGGCATGGAACTGACCGGCATGGACTGGCTCGCCACCGTCACCGGCGAGCGCCGTCAGCAGCGGCTGGCAGAGCTTTCGCGCATCGCCCAAGGTGCCATCTCGGTGACGACCCGCACGGTGACGCTGGCGCATGGGCCACAGCAGACAGTGCCGGAAATCCTGCTGCCTTTTCGCGCGCCTGCCGATGGCGGCCCGACCCAGGTGCTCTATTTCCTGGACTGGTTCAGCGACAACCCGGCGATCAAGCTGGCGTCCGCAGCCGCCGGCATCGGCGCCCCCATCGCTTCGAGCTTCATTGCGCTGAACGAGGCCTGAGCCAACGCTCAGCCGTTTTCCGCCAGCACCTGGCCGGCGAGATAGAGCGAACCGCAGATCAGGATGCGCGGCGGGCCGTCTTGAGGACGGGCGCG
>JAGWZW010000077.1 GCA_018971835.1 Alphaproteobacteria bacterium | reverse complement strand
CGCCAGTCGCAGGCGCAAGTGGTCTCTGCCACCACCGGATCGCGGTAGAGGCCCAAGAACGACATCGCCGTCGACAGCACGCCGGAGCGTTCGTTCTCGGATTTGTTGAGCACTTCGCGGGCGGCGGAGGCGACCACGGGATGGACACGCGGGTGTTCGTCCGTGCCCAGGTGGTTGGTGGCCATCATCCGGCGCAGCGTGTGAGCAAAGCTCCGCTGTGGATCGGAGAGGAAGGTGGCAACGCGGGCCAGCGTCTTTTCCTCTTCGGCATAGAGGACGTGGAGGATCGCGCCCACGAGCAGTGAATGGCTGGTTTTTTCCCAATGGTTGCGCCGTTCCAGCGCCCCTTCCGGATCGACCAGGATATCGGCGATGTTCTGCACATCACGGACCTCGTCGGGGCCCTTGCGCACCTCGAGCAGCGGGTTGTAGCGCGCCGACCGTGGGTCAGTAGGATTGAACAACAGGCAATGGGAAAACCGGGCCCGCCAGCCGGCCGTCAGCTGCCAGTTCTCGCCCTTGATGTCGTGGATGACGGCTGAGCCGGTCCAGGACAGCAAAGTGGGGATGACGAGGCCCACGCCCTTGCCCGAACGCGTCGGCGCAAAGGCCATGACATGCTCGGGCCCGTCATGACGCAGATAGCGTTCGTCCAGTCGCCCCAAGAACACGCCGGCATGGCGAAACAGCCCGGCCCGCTGGATCTCGCGGATGTTGGCCCAGCGCGAAGATCCGTAGGTGGTGACCAGCCGGTGCTGCCGCGCCCGCCATAGCGAACCGATGATTGCGGCCAGACAGCCCAGCAATCCGCTCGATGCTGCAATCGCGCCGGCCTCATTGAAGATGTCCGGCGCATAGCCGTCGTACCAATACCACCATTGAAACAGCTGCCAGGGGCGGTAGAGCGGAATGCCAAGTGCCGTGAACCAGTGCGGTCCCAACTGCGCCTGAAAGCCCAATTCATAGGCGCACCATTCCGTCGCGAACCACACGCCGACGATCACGACAACAAAGACGATCAGGAGCTGCCCGATGAGAAGCTTGGTCGGTGTCATGATCGCTGTCTCCGCCAGTGCGCGCCACGCGCGCATCAACTGCGGAACAGGAATCCATCAGACTGCCGAAAAGAGATATCCGCTTTATCCCGGCCCAAACCGGCTTATGCGGGCTCTATGCGCTAGCTGCGCGGTATCAGCCGTTTGGAGCCGGCACGATACTGCGCGACGAAGGCTTCGCGCACCTGATCGAAGAGGCGGGGCGGCAGGAAGCCATAATCGCAACCTTACGGCTCTTGCAGTGCTCGAGCGATCTGTCGGGCCATGAGGGTGTAATCGCCTTCATGCGCGCACCGTGAGGCTTTAATCCATTCTTGCGGATCAAGCTGCGTCAGATCGAGCGGATGGCCGGCCTGTTCGGCCAATTGTTCGAGATAGAACAGCTGGGTCCGACCATTACCCTCACGGAAGGGGTGGACATAGTTCACGTCGCCCGTGATCTTTCCGGCCTCGCGGGCAAAATCAGCGGCGCCCAAACCTTTCAAGAAATTCTCCCGCTCCAGCCGGCGATAGACGTCGGACATGCCCGTTTCGATGAACTGCCGGAATTGGAAATGCTGACCGCCTTTGGAAAGTTCGACGGTCCGAATCTCGCCAGCCCACTCATAGAGGTCTTGAAACAGGTGGCGATGAATCGCACGCAGATGGTCAAGATCGAATAGCCCGCGCGGAATGCCTTCGGCCGCGCGCTGCGCCACCAGGCGTCGCTCGATGCCCTCGAGCGCGGAAGCGTCCTTAATCCCGAGCTTATTGCGCAGCACCGAGGAACGCAGGTAGGTGTAAGGGTCGCGCTGGCTCACTCAGCGGCAAGTGGTCGCGCGACCGCCAAGATATGGGCGCGTCGGCGCTCATGTGACCAGCCTTCACGCTCGAACATCTCGAACATCGCCACATCTTCGGCCGAAAGGGGATTGCACTCAATTTCCTGCAAGCGCATGGCCACGAGGCGGCGCCGCCGGGCATCTGCAATCTGAGTAGGGGTGAGGTGATCATTCTTGCGCATATATAAAGTCTAGCAGAATCTTCCAAAAATGACAGAAGCATTCGGCTCAACCGCACGCTATGCGGCCTCGGATCCGCACATCCGGGGCACCACCAGATCGAGCATCGCGGGGGCAATCGACCAGTGCGTCCATGGAATCCCGCGTCGGCGATGGGAGCGTCGAGCATGGCGGCATGACAATCACATGAGCTCCCCGCCGCGTCCCGAACCACATCGACAATGACGCCCCCCACTTGGCCCCGTCGTTCTGCCCGGCCTGATGGTCAAGATGCACCAGTCATAGCCGACGGCGATCGCAAGGCCCAGCACTGGCGTCGGACGCGCCTTACTTCTGATTGAGCAGTGCGTTCAGGTGATCGTGCTGCGAATCCATGCCCGTCGAGGCGATGTCGCAAACCTTGCCCTCCGGCAATTCCGCGGTCGTGAAACTTTGATGGCTCTCCTGAAAGCGCTTGAAGGCCTCGTATTCGTCGGGCCCGACGAAATAGCCGGTGATCCGGCCGTGGCTGGAGACCGCCACCGCCTGGCGCTGGGCGTCCATGCGATAACGGCCGAAATTGCGGATAAATTCGGATGCCGGGACGGCTTCGACGTTCGCCATGGTCCTCACTCTTCCGCGCCTATATACACGAATTACGTAGTTTGCGTAAGTCGAGTAAATTATGCTTGCGACTATGACAGTGGTGACCGCCCAGGAGCGGATTTGTGCCCGACAATCGCCCTGCCGGTCGAGGGGACGGCAGCCAAATAAGGAAAGAAAATTACCACCATATCGCGCACGTTTGTCCCTCAGGATGGCGAGCGTGACCGCGGTGAAATTCCAGACTTCGTCGACAAGCGTGCCAACGCAGCGCGTTCGGCGGCTGAGGTCTCGCGCCGGTCAATGTGGCTATTCTAGCTGAAAGTCGGCCTACCGGTCGACAAGGGCATACATGGCGCCTTCGGTAATAGAATTCCCTGCCGCAGCCCAAAATTCGGCAAATCAAGCATGCGACTGAGTCTCACGAATACCTCTTTTGGTTTAAGCACTTGAAAATTGCGTGTATTACTTATTGCAACCATCCGTTAAAGTAACAAGCCTATGCTGTAGATATCGCCAAGTCTTGGACGGAGCGAAGGGCATGGGCCTGGAAAACTCTCAAGCGTCTGGCCGCATACAGAAGTCAAATCCGGTTGGATATTTGTGCGAATACGCCGAAGTCCAGCTGGCTGTGGCGCCGGTCCGTTCCGCAGAAGAGATCGCCGCCACCATTAGCATCCTTGGCCTTCCCAAAAACGAAGTGACACCGCGCATCCGTGACGCCATCACGGAGTTGATGGCCGAGGCCGATAGCCTGCGATACCTGTTGCGGCAAACCCAGGCAGAGCTTGCGCAACTGGAGCAGGCCGCCGGTACCGATCCGCGCCGGCCGATCCGGAACCGAAGGACTTTCGTGCGCGAACTATCGCGCCAGATCGGATGTTCGGCACGATATGGAACGCCCGCCAGCCTGATCTACTTCGCCCTTGAGGGCTTTCAGGATCTCAATGACCGCTGCGGCGAGTTGGCAGGCGCAGTCGTGGCACAGTTCGCGGAAACACTGGTCGGCCATGTCCGTGTCAGCGACATCGTGGGCCGGTTGGGCGGCAACGAATTCGGGGTGATCCTTCTTCATGCGGGCCAGGAAGCCGCGCACAACAAGGCGGGTGCGCTGGCCAAGATGCTGGCCGCTGCACCGGTCCATTGGAACAAAGAAGATATCAGGATCGGGTTCACCTATGGCGCCCTCGAACTGATACCGGGAACGAGCGCCGAAGACATCATGGCGCAAGCCGATGATGTCATGACCACGCACAAGGGCGGCGTGCAGCAGAGTGAACCGCAGGAATCCTCGCCATCCGGGTGAGGGATCGGCGCTTGGGACTTCGATGGGAGGAACCTTCCATGGATCACAGCACGGGACACGATGCGCCCGCCACCACCGCCAATCGGACGGCCGCCATTGACCCAACGAGCGACGATACGGCGCCGGAAGAACTCTGCTACCTGGTTGGAAGCAACGACCCGGCTGTTCGCAAAGCGGTCGCCGGCAATCCCAGGACACCGCCACAGGCCGACCGCCTCTTGTCGGACGACCCGGACGGCGAGGTGAGAAGCGAACTTGCCCGGAAGATCGGCCGGCTGCTCGCCGATTTGCCTCCCGATGAGCTCGATACCTTATCGGCGTTTACGGTAGCGACCCTGGAGCAATTGGCCAACGACGCATTGCCGCGGGTGCGCAGCCTGCTGGCAGAAGAGATCAAGGCACTCCGCACCGTACCCAAGCCCGTCATCGAGCGATTGGCGCGGGATGTCGAGGCCATCGTCGCGGCCCCGATTCTGGAATACTCACCGCTGCTGTCGGACGACGACCTCATCGAGATCGTGTCTGCGGCCACGGTGGAACGCATCATCGCCGCGGTCGCCAGGCGTCGAAACCTCAGCGAGGAAGTGGCGGACGCGGTGGTCGCAACGCTGGAGATTCCGGCCATTGCAGCGCTGCTCGCCAATCCATCGGCGCGGATCCGCGAGACGACCATGCAACGGATCGCCGCGCACGCCATGTCCGCCCAGATGTTGCATGAACCGATGGTGATGCGGGCCGATCTCTCGGCACGGGTCATGCGGAGAATTGCCGGATTCGTCAACACAGAACTCCTCGAACAGCTGCAGAGCCGTAGCGGCCTGGACGATGAGACGAGAGCGTATCTGCGCCGACGCATGCAAGCGCGACTCAAGGAGATAGCGCCAAAGAAGACCTCCTCGGCAGCGGAACTTGCGCGCGCGGAGATCCTGAAGTGCTGGACCAATGGCTGTCTCGATGACGGCTTTGTCATTCAGGCCGCCAGAGACGGCTGGCGCGACGCGGTCGAAGAGGCCTTGGCGGTGCTGGCCGGTATCGAGCGCACGGAGGCGACGCGGATTCTCAGCACGCGGAACGGCTGGCCGGTCGTTGCCCTGTGCTGGGCCGCAGGCCTCAGCATGCGAACAGCATACGAAATCCAACTCCATATCCTGCGCCTGCCACCGACCGATGTCATAGCGGCGCGCAATGGCATCGATTTTCCGCTGATCCCCCGGGACATGGAAATGCTGCTAACCACAATGGGCTTCAGTTGTTCGCCCCAGGTGTTATAGCCACAGATTGACCAAGGATATTCACCATGCCGCTCTACACTACTATTCCCTTGCAGGCCATTTCGCGGCGGCGGGCTCGCTTGCTGGCACGGTTTTTCGCCTTGAAACATGCGCATGCGAAAGACCTTCCGCCACGCCTCTTGACGAAGGACGCCGAAGATCTTGTCGCGGCCTATGCTTGGCAAGACCATCTTTCATACCTGAGCGCCACGATCCGCAACGCCGTGATCATGGCCGAAGGTGCAGAGGTAGGCACCGAGGTGGTTCGCTTGCCTGAGGCCGGATCAATCGGGACAGACGCCAGCGAATGGGACCGGGTCGAAGAAGCCGTCCGCACGCTCATGGGACAAAGCCTAGCCGAGTTGGAGCGCGCACACATCCTTCTAACTCTCGAATGCTGCTGCGGCAACCGCATCCTGGCGGCCGAGGTGCTGGGCATCTCGGTTCGCACCTTGCGCAACAAACTCAAGAAATTCGCCCAAGACGGCCTGCCGATTGCCGGCCCCGGGACCGCCTCGAAGCGTCATCGGGCCCGTGCCGAACAGGAGGAATTATTCATATAACGCCCGACTGGTAAAAGATCGGCACAATAGGAGCCGCTTGCCAAATATACTTCCGAACTACTGACGCGTTTCAACATCTTCACTGGCACCAAAAAATATGGAGCACATATGCCCGTCGACGAATTTGCCGTTGTCGGAAAGAGGCGCGATCAAAGTCCGATGTTGTAAGTAGGTGCGCTTGAGTTCCGTCATCGTTCCGGAAAATCTCAGTGGAACTGTCGCCGCTTCAACTTGGCCAAAATGCTTTCGGAATTTTTCGGCAACGCGCTGATCGAAAGATGTCTGAATGAAGCTACCGGTATGGTTTCCGAGAACTTGTACAAGGCCGTCGCCCATAAATCTTATTTTGTATTGGACGGCCCCGCGCTCATCACGCTCTATGCCGATGAACGACACATTGTGAATAACGGGTCTAAGATCATGTAGGGTGAAATCGGATCGTGATGGCAAGGGCCGGTCGCCACGTTTCAGGTTCCACAGGCAGTGGATTAGATCCAGTGCCTCCTTGCTTCTTTTCGCGAACTCTCCTTGCGGGAAGTGGTGCATCACGACTAAACAGGGCTACGGGCTACCAAACGGTATTCAAGCAAACTTCAAGACCACAATTCCACTTTTTATACAGATTCGCCTAACAAACTATAAACGCATCAACCTTGCTGACTAGATCTCCAATACAGTCGCGGGCATCGTTTCAAAAGCACAGACTTCCACAGCTGCAATGGGCCATCGGCATCATACCGACCGCAGCACAGCCTGCCACGCCATCTGCGATTGCGCTGATCGCTCCGGCATGCACGCAACCGTGTTGCTGCGACACCCCCGGCTTGGAGATGAGGACGATTTCAACCTGCCCAGATATCATGTTGCCGAGCCTGGCTCCGAGCGTCCGCATCAGGCCTTGCTTGGCAAAGCTGGTTCGGATACGTCGCTCAATACCGACGGCATCATTAATCATGGCTTGTCCTTCGCGTTGCGTGGTGGCAGAGGGAGTGCAAGGTTCGCGACGAATCAAGAGCGATCCCTCAGGAAATCTCCCCTCCGCACACCAGCGTCAAGGCTTTGTCGAACTCGTTGTCCAACCAGGCGTTCACGCCGCGGCAGCCCGCGACAACCTCAGTCGCCCAGGCAACGTACTGCGCAATGCGGGCCTTGGACCAGCCGGCAGGAGGGCTTGACCCCAGTGCTCTGAGGTTGGACACCTTGTCGGCGATTTTGATCATTTTGGCGCGCGGGCTGGCATGTGCGGCGTGTTCGACTTGCAAGCGCTTGCGTTCGGGCTTGGGCAGGTTCTTGTCATCGGTCACTTCGGCCACCAACTCCGCCACGCGCAAGCCGAAAGCCGCTGCGAGTTCTTCCATGGTGGTCGCAGTATCCTCAATCGTATCGTGCAACACTGCGGCCATCACCAAATCGATATCGTTGCCGCGGGTGGCGACGGCGACAAGTTCCGCGACTTCCGTAAGATGATTGATGTAAGGCTCGGCTGCTACCCCCTTACGCCGCTGGTTGACATGCTTCATAGCCGTAAAATGATAGGCCTTAGTGACCGCGATCAGCGAAACCATGCTCACCGTTTCCGTCTGGGAAGATTCGTTTGGAGTCTACCGCGATGGCCCGAGTGTCGGATAGTGCCAATGCCGGTATTAAAGTGCCGAAATAGACGCACGACGCCGGCGCTAGGAGCGGCTAAAACCAGCAGAAATCACGCCAATGCGCGATTGACGCTCAATCGCTCGGGAAAAGACGGAGCACAGGCCCTATTTACAGTCTCTCCTCGCGTTCGAACATCTTATACCGACCCCACATCAGAGTGACCTGACGATATAGGGGAATGAGGTAACAGATTGGACGCGCTTGGGATTTCGCTCGATGTAGAGGATGGCCTGGCGGAGCTTGGCCTGCACGGCGTCCATGGATTTGAGCGCGTAGTTCTTGAAGATCTTTTCGCGGATTTCGTCCCAGAGATTTTCTTTCGGATTGAGTTCCGGCGAATAGGACGGGAGAAACAAGAGCGTGACGTTGCGGGGACCGACGAGGTCGCCACAGTGGTGGTTATCCGCCCCGATCTGCTCAACCATGCCATCAAGGAAATCGCATTCGACTGGGACTTCAACAACTGTGCCATTTCGGCCGCGTGTTCAAAGAGAAATACGGCCTTTCGCCGCGCGCGTTTCGCACCGCCCGGTTAATCGGGTACGTCAAGCCTCTGTCGTTACGAAGATGACTCAGAGCGATGGAGCACGATATGCTCCTATAATTGCCAACGTAACCATTGCGATTGCGAGAATTTCTTCTGAGTCTGCAAATGTCAGCTTTGCACTAGCGTAAGCCAATAAATGCCCTATCTTCTCAACTGTGAATCGCGCTCTAGGAGTGGTGTAGGAGCGCGAGGAGTTCGTGATCTCCGGCAGGGTGGCCGGAGCGTCAGGCGGCCACGGCGAGCAACCTGACGATAGGATCGTCGGTCATGTGGGCGATGGTGCCAAGCTTGATGTGGCGACCGCGCTGATCTCGGTGACGTCTTAATCAGTTCTTAGGATAATTCCCCATATATTTTACAGACAAATGGGGGAGTGCCGCACATGCGTTCCTTCAAGCACTCGCATCAGATCGCGCTTTTTGCGGGCTTCGCTGTGTGCGCCGCACTGCTGGTGAGCGTGGCGGTGCGGGGCCAGCAAACAGGCTCAATCACGCTTCGCGGCTCGATGGCGGCGCATTGCCAGATCGCTGTGACACCAACGGCATCCGCGACCAATCTCGACCTCGAGGACGGGGTCTTGCGCGTCGAGGTCGGAACCGTTCTGCAAAACTGCAATAAGAAGGACGGCTATACGCTGACGGTGGCGTCGAACAACTGCGCCACCGGAGCCGCCGGGGCCAAGCTGATCGGTCTGACGCATGGAGAAGTGCTTCCCTACTCCGTCGAATTCTCCAACCCGGCGACTGGTGGTAGCCAGACCACGGTCCAGAATCTGCTTTCCTCCGCATGTGCCGGCGCGACGGTGATCACCGGCCGCGATGTCACCGACACAAAGATAAAGGACGAGACCAGCCAAGTCTTCGTAAACTACACGGGCAACAGCGATCTGGCCGCGGACACATACGAGGATACGCTTGTTATCACCATGACCGTGAAATAGCGCTGCGGAGCAAAGAAGATGTCGCTGTCAAACCGGATTTGCAGACTGGTGTCATGCTCGCGGCCGTGGAGAGGTTGGCCTTGGTCGTTACTTGCCCTTCTGCTACTTGCCACGCCGGCGATGGCCATGTCCCTGATTCCGATGACGCAAAACTTTACGCCGTCCGGAGAAGATGCCAACCAGAGCTTCAGACTCCAGAATGACAGCAACGAATCGGTCGCCGTCGTCGTCTCTATGACCACCCGCGCCATCGATGTGAATGGTAACGAGAGTGAAGAGGAGACCAAGGATTTCGCGGTTTACCCGACCCAGATATTGATCGCGCCGAAGCGGTCGCAAGTGGTTCGCGTCCAGTGGCGCGGAGATCCCGCGCTGCGTACGGAACAGGCCTATCGTATCATCGCCGAACAACAGCCCGTGAAACGCGCACCAGCAGGGCCCGGAAAGGCGGAAATCCAGCTTCTGGTCCGATATGTGGGCTCCGTCTACGTTGTGCCGCAAGGTGCCCGGCCGGATGTCGTCGTGAGAAACGTCCGGGGCATCACGGCGCCCGACGGCCATCATGAGCTTGAACTGCTCCTGCACAACCAGGGTAGTGCGCACGCCTTGCTGGACGCGCCATCAATAACTTTGCGTACCGCGAACGCCACGCAGACTCTAACTGGTCCGGCACTCGAGACGATGCGCGGCGAGAATATTCTCGCTGGCGCCGACAGGTTGTTCTCTATTCCATGGCCCAACGGCTTGCCGTTCAGTGACCGCCCGGAAGCAAAGTTTGTCTACACCCCACCGCGGTAGAGTGCCGTGCGTCGCCGTTACTGAAATGTGAGTGGCGGCGCCTAGGGGACACGGCGTCATGGGCCATGCCTCACTTTCTTCGGTTCTGGTGCTGGCGGCTATCGCCGGGCTTTGCGCTCCAACGGCTCGTGCCGAACAGCCGCAGACCCCGGAAATTCCGCCCAAAACTCAGATCGCCGCAGACCACGTTGCGAAGCTGCGCGTTCCGTTGCGGTATTCGAATGTCGTGTTAGGTCATCCGACGGCGATGTTCGGCCCAAACGATCATCTCGTGGGCTTCGACGGCCCCGAGATCATGGCGCTGCTCCGTCCGATCATCGTCTCGGCCGCGTTGGTCCAGCTGGAGAAGTCCCAGACGGCTGATGGCGTTCTACCGCCAGCGGGATTCGCCGCCGCAGGCGTGGAGATCGAGTTCGACCCCACCGAACTTGCGGCCCGGATCATTGTCCCGGTGCCGCTTCGCGTGCACTCGGCTATCCGCGTTGCGGCGCGGATGCCGCCAGAGCAGACCGGGCGTGAAATGGCGCCGGCCCAAGTCAGCGGCTATCTCAATATGCGCGGCGCGGTCGATCATGTCTCGGGCGGGAGCTCTGGCACTGTGCACGGATTCCTGCCGGGTGTGGTTGCATTCGATGGAGCTCTTAATGTTCTTGACACGGTGCTGGAGTCCACGCTCACCTACCAGTCTGGCTCGTCGCCATCGTCGTGGGTTCGCGGTGATACCCGGCTCGTTCGCGATTTCCCGGAAGATCGCAACCGGCTCACCATCGGCGATATCGACTACGGCACCACTGGCTTCCAGACTTATGAGCCCGGACTCGGAATATCTTTCGCACGCAACTTCGATCTGCAACCTTATCAACCGGTGACCTCGACGGGCGAACGCAGTTTCCTGCTCGAACGGCCTTCGACGGTTGAAGTATTTGTGAACGGGCAGCGCGTGCGCGCCTTTGATCTGCAGCCTGGCACCTACAACATTCGCGACTTCCCGCTGACTACAGGTCTGAATGACGTCGCCTTGCAAATTACGGACGATACCGGTCGCGTGGAAACGGCAGCGTTCCCCTTTGTCTTCGACACCAGCCTGTTGGCTCGCGGCGAACAGGCCTTTTCCTATGCGCTCGGTTTTCCGGCAACCTACACGGCGTACGGCCGCCGCTATGACGAGGCTCATCCATTTGTGTCGGCATTCCATGAAATCGGCGTAGCGGACAATGTGACGCTCGGCGCCGCTTTTCAAGGCGATGCAGACGTGCGCAATTATGGCGCGGATGTGCGCTGGGGCAGCCTCTACGGCATCGTCCGCACCGACTTGGCCTACAGCCAGGCGCGCGGCGGCACCGCGGATTTCGCGGCCCGTCTACAATACCGCTATATTGTCCCGGAGAGCCGGGAGACGTTTGGACAGACGGTGCTCGCACGCATCACCTATCGCGGGCCATCTTTTTGGCAGTTTGGCTTGCCCTCCGCCTACAATCCGGTAGCCCTGGATTTTGGAATAGTCTATGGCCGCCGCCTGTATGAAGGTCTCTACGGCGATTTCAGCTACGACCTTGAGTTCGGGCGCAGCACCTATGGTAACGCCCATGCTGTCGCCGCATCCCTGAACGGGCGGCTGAACGATGAATGGACCGCCAGCGTAACTGCCCGCTACGATTCGCAACCCGGCATCCGCTCGGGATTCGGCGCGATGCTCACGGTGTCATGGCTTCCCTTCGGTTCCGGCCATCGCATATCAGTCGAAGCCGACAGTACGACATCGAGTTACGGAGCCGACTGGTCATACACGCCGTCAAGCCTGACCGACAACGTCCAGGCCGATGCCACGGCCTATCACGCTCCCGATATCACCGCGCTACGCGGCGATGCGAGCTTCCGAGACTATCGCTTCGAGGCAGATCTGCAAGGAACCCAATCCGTGGATGCCTCCGGCCGGAGTACATTCCGTACAGGTCTGCGTGCCGGTACCGCCGTGGTATACGCCGATGGCCATTTTGCGCTGTCGCGACCCGTTACAGACAGCTTCGCAATCGTCGCCCTTGATCCATCGCTTCGTAACCATGATGTCGAAATCGATCCGGCGAATGGAGTGCCCCGCGCCAAGGCCGATACGCTCGGTCCGGCTGTGCTTCCCGATCTGCCGCCTTATTTCGTCCACATGCTGACGCTGTCTGCGCCGAACCTGCCGCCGGGATATGACCTCGGTGACCAGATCTACAGTCTGACACCGTCCTACCACAGCGGAACGTTGATCATGGCCGGCACAGGGGCGACGGCCATGGCTGAAGGGACCGTCGTGGACAGTACGGGGAGACCGATCGAACTCGAAACCGGGACGATCGCGTCGCTCGACGCCCCCGAGCGCGAACCTGTAGCATTCTTCACAGACCGTTGGGGGCGTTTCCGAGTGGACGGCCTGCCCCCGGGACGCTACCGGCTTCGCTTCGATCCGCGACCGGGCGAGAGCCTGCACTTCACGCTTCCTCGGGACGCCGTCGGCGTACACGATTTCGGAACCCTCGTCTTGAAGCCCGACCCGGGCAAGGGAGATGCGCCATGCCACTGCGCGGCAAGACATCATTTCTGAATTGGGGATTGTGGCTCATGGTTACGCAGCTGTTGTGCTTGGTAGCAGCGGGCGCTCATGCAGCGCCGTCCTGCGGCCTCAAGATCGCTGACCTGTCCAACACGCATTTCCTTGGAAAGTCAGGTCTCGGCTACGAAGTCTTTGATCGTACCCAATACATCGAGGTTATCAATTTTACCGTGGAAGCGGCGCGAGGCACCTGTCCATTCGTGATCGGCTTTTCCGCCGGATCGAGCAATGCATTCGATGATCGGCAACTGACTGCCGGCGGCAGCATGTTGCATTATCAGCTTTTCCGCGATGCCGCCGGGACGCAGATTCTCGAAGACATTCCGCTGGCGTCAGAAAGCGGTGTCCTGACCGGGGTGGCAAGCGCCGGTGCGCCTCCCCAGACCCTGCATGCCGTGTTCGCGATCCCGAGCCTTCAGGTCGTCCCGCCGGGCAACTATACAGACCGGATCGTGGTGAGTGCCTACGAGGGCACGCTCGCCGATCCGGTTTTGCGCGATCAGGAAAAGCTGACGCTGTCGGCAAGCGTCCAGTCCACCACGGAATTCTGCCTCGGCGACGCCGTCAATTTTGATCCAACCTATCGAACGACCTGCGTCGAGATCGGCGAGCTTGAAGCCGGCAAGGTTGAGACTGTCCGTCTGCGCGCGCGCAGCAATGCGGGATATACCATTACGCTGACCTCCCAGAACGGCGGCGCCTTGCAGAATCTCGCCCCCGGCGACAGCAGCCGGATTCCTTACGTGCTGGATGTTGACGGCCGGACAGCATCTCTGGCCGGCAAGAAGCCGGTGGACATCGCGAATGGTTACGGCCTGACCTCCCCGCTCGGCGACGAGCATCTGCTCCGGTTTACGATCGGTGATACCCGCGACGCCTCTTCCGGCCAGTACGAGGACACAATTGAAGTCACGATGTATTCGCATCATTAGGGCGCGACACAGCAGGCTCACTCCACACATCGGATCTATGCATCAGAAATATTCGGTTTGCTGCGCTTCCACGCGCCTCACCAGTGGCACGCCGCGCCGAAGATAGTCGCGCAGGGCCGCCAATTGCGCGACATCGGGCGGGGCGCGGCCAGCACCAGATCGCCGTGCATGCAATAGCTTAAGCCGAATTGCGTGCCGGCCGCGTGCCGCGTGGGTACCTCTGTTACGCACGATGTCGTCGGCCTCGCCCAAGCCGTCGCGCACGCCGAGCGCCTGCAGAACGGCTGCATAAATGCCTATGCATCGATGCCCGACCTGACACCGCGGCTGCTAAGGGCCGCAACGAACAAGAACGCGTCGACTCTAGAGCAGGCCGCGAGTGCTTGTTTAGCCCGCTGGCTCGTCCAGTTGTCATGATATTCCATTCGCGGCCGTCGTTGTTATAGGTTAACCTCATCCGGCGACGTATCGATCAACTTGCTTCGTTCGCCCCGTCAGCGCTCCAAGGCTTTGAAGACACATGGACAATAATCACATGACCGACGGTAGAGGCAACGCGCCTGGCGACCTCACCACGCCCTCAGTCATCCGCAATCTTTCGCCAGCCTATTTTGCGATGGTTATGGCGACAGGAATCGTATCGATCTCCGCGTCTCTATTGGGGATGCGTGCAATTGGCTGGTGCCTCTTTGGGGTCAATGTCATTGCCTACATGACACTGGCCGTTCTGACGATCCTGCGGTTGATTTGTTATCCAGTTGCCTTCTTTCGAGACCTGGCCGATCACCGCAACGGTTTCGGTTTTTTTACCACGGTGGCCGGTTCCTGCATCCTTGGCAGCCAGTTCGTTCTGCTTCTCGGTCGCTATGATATCGGCTTCACCCTGTTAGGAATAGCGACGTGTCTATGGATTGTATTTACCTATGGAATTTTCACCATCCTGTCCGTAAAACAGAGCAAACCGACGCTTGCCGAAGGCATCAACGGGGGCTGGCTTCTGGCTGTGGTTTCCACCCAGGCAATCGCCGCGCTGGCGGCGCTCATTGCCGCGCATTGGCCACAACCCTATCGGCTTGAGCTGAATTTCATCGCCCTTTCCATGTGGCTCTGGGGCGGAATGCTGTATATCTGGATGATCGCGCTGATCTTCTACCGTTACACGTTCTTCGCCTTCCTGCCCGGCGACTTGGCGCCGCCCTACTGGATCAATATGGGGGCCATGGCGATCTCAGCCCTTGCCGGGTCGCTTCTCATACTCAACAGCGCTGACGCACCCTATCTCAATTCGCTGTTGCCCTTCCTGAAGGGCTTCACAGTCTTCTACTGGGCTACCGGAACGTGGTGGATTCCGATGCTTCTCCTGCTTGGAGTCTGGCGCCACGGCATCAAGCGGTTTCCGCTGTTCTACGATCCGCTTTACTGGGGCGCCGTGTTCCCTTTAGGAATGTACACTGCTGCGACCTATGAAATGGTCCATGCGATGGACCTACCGTTTCTCTTTGTCATTCCGAAATATTTCATTTACGTCGCACTTCTCGCTTGGATGGTGACGTTTCTAGGTCTGGCACATTCCATCTGGCGTCACTTCGCACAGGGCATTCGTGCGCGCCGGCCATAGTGCAATAGTCACAAAGACCGGCGACGCGCTCATGAGTAGTAGTGCGCCTGAGGCGTCACGGCCGTAAAACCGGCGCCCCCCGATCGCTACGCACCGACCCCGCAGGCGCGGGCAGCGGCGCGCTGCGGCGCGAGCGCACGATCTGATAACCCGGCCGCCACAGGTAGCGCACCGGCGCCGAAAGCATGTGCACGAGCCGCGAGAACGGGAACAGCACGAAGATCGTCAGTCCCAGCAGGATGTGCAGCTCGAAGATGATTGACGTCCCTGCCGTGTAGCTCGCCGCCTTTGGATCGAAGGTGAAGATGCCCTGCGCCCAGCGCATGAACTTCACCATTTCTCCGCCATCGAGGTGGCGCATCGAGACCGTGATGGTGAGCAGCCCGAGTGTCAGCTGGACGATTAGAAGCGCGAGAATGACAATGTCCATCCAGCTCGATGTGGCCCGGATGCGCGGATCGGCAAGCCGGCGATGGATGAGGATGATCCCGCCCAGCAGCGCCATTATGCCGGCGGCGCCGCCAACGGACATGGCAAGAATCTGCTTGGCCTCATGCCCGATCCCCAGTACCTCGATCAGCCAAAGTGGCGTGAGCAAGCCGAAGAAATGACCGACGAAAATCGTCAGCACGCCGACATGGAAGAGGACCGACCCAACCATCAGCTGCCGCCGCCGCAGCAGCTGCGAGGACGAGCTCTTCCAGGTGAAGGGATCGCGTTCGTAACGCGCGACCGATCCGACCAGCAGCACGGCCAGCGCGATATAAGGATAGATCCCGAAGATGAAATTGTGCATGCACGCCTCCTCAATCTGCAGCCCGGCCGGGCGCGGAGGGAACGATGTCGTTCATTCGCGCCAGCAACTCCCGACTCACCGGGCAGCCGGCACTTGGATCAGGGCCGAAGCTCACCTCCGTCTCCTCCCAGGTCGCATCGAGCGCGGCTAGGTCGTCGGGATCGTCCTCCCGCGCGGCCAGCAGCTCGGCAACGGCCTCGCGGTCGGAGGCGCCGCCCGCAAGCTGCAGCAGGGCAGCGAGGACGGCCGCATAGGGACTCGTTCGCCGGCCGAGCCGGGCCGCCAGCGCATCGAAGATGTGCGCCGCGTCCGCCAGCGTATCCCGCGCTTCCTGTTCGGGGCGGGTGGAAAGAAATTCCAGCAGCACCGGAAGATGATCAGGCAATTCCCAGCTCGCCGGTTCGAAGCCCCCGGCACGGTAGGTTTCGAGCAAGCTGACCATCGCGCCGCCGCGGTCGCGGCTTTCGCCGTGGACATGCTCGAAAAGATTGAGCGAGAGGGCGCGCGAGCGATCGAAGAGCGCGACGTAGCGCTCCTGCAGCGCGTAGATATCGTCATCGCGCAGGCCCTCGACCAGTTGGCGCAGCTCGCGCCGCGCCTGCGCCGTCAGTCGGCTCTCGGCGGCCAGCACACCGCCGATCTCCGCCATAGCCGCCTGAAGCTCGTGCGAGGGATAGCTGAGAAGCAGCGAGAGCGCCTTCAGCGTGCGGTCGCGGATCGGGCCGATCATTTCATTGCCTCTTTCATGTTGAGCGGCCGCCTTGCCTTGCCGAAGAGCGAACCCTTCGAGATGCCGGTCGAGCAGCCGTTGCAATCGGTGAAGCCGGTGCCACCGCGCAGATCGTAGGCGTCTTCGACCTGCTCGCGATGGGTTGTGGGGATCACGAAGCGGTCTTCGTAATCGGCCAGGGACATGATCTTGAACATTTCCTCGATCACCCGGCCGGACAACCCGACACGCGTGGCGATTTCTTCGTCGATCACGCCGTCCACGGTCTTGGCGCGCATGTAGGCGCGCATAGCCATCATCCGCTCAAGCGCCGAGACGACCGGCGCCTCGTCGCCCGCGGTCAGCAGATTGGCCAGGTAGCGCACCGGGATACGCAGGCTTCTGACGTCCGGCATCCCGTTTGCGGCCGAGATGCGGCCCGCTTCGGCCGCGTTCTGGATGGGCGACAGCGGCGGGACGTACCAGACCATCGGCAGCGTCCGGTATTCCGGATGCAGCGGAAAGGCCACCTTCCATTCCATCGCCATTTTCCAGATCGGGCTTTGCTGCGCGGCCTTGATCCAGTCCTCGGGGATGCCGTCGGCGCGCGCTGTCGCGATGACCGC
>JAGWZW010000008.1 GCA_018971835.1 Alphaproteobacteria bacterium | reverse complement strand
CGTGGCGCCGTTGCCATCAGCCGGGATGAGTTGGCGGGCACGGTGAAGCGGCAGGTGATGGACTTCCGCACCTCGCCCGCGATCCTCAATTACGTGAACGGCGCGGAGCTGACGCGCTATGCGCAGGTTGGCGTGGTCACGCCCGATCACACCATCCGCACCAAGAACTGGCCGCTGGTCGTGCCGGCGCCGGAAGCGGGCAAGCTCGATGCCTGGAAGAAAGCGGTGGAAGACGTCGTCGCCCAATTCGTCGCGCGCTACCACGACTACTTCACGCGCAACAATGCCAAGAGCGCGATCCAGAAGATCGAGCTTGATCCGCTCCCCCGCGTGGTGCTGGTGCCGGGTATAGGCCTGTTCGGTCTCGGTGCTTCGGCCAAGGATGCCGCCATCGCCGCCGACATTGCGGAGAACACGGTGGAGGTGATCACCGATGCCGAGGCCATCGGCATTTACCGCTGCATCGGCGAAGCCGAGATGTTCGACATGGAGTACTGGTCGCTGGAGCAGGCCAAGCTGGGCAAGGCCGCCGAGAAACCGCTGGCGCGGCAGGTGGCGGTGATCACCGGCGGCGGCTCCGGCATCGGCGCGGCCACGGCCAGAGCGTTCGCCAAGGAAGGCGCGGAGGTGGCGGTGCTGGACCGCGATCTCAAGGCGGCGCAAGCGGTGGCGAAAACGCTCGGCAAATCGGCGCTGGCGCTGAAATGCGACGTGACCGATGCGGCCAGCGTGCACGCGGCGTTCGATGCGGTGGCCGCGCGCTTCGGCGGCGTGGATATCGTGGTGTCGAACGCGGGCGCGGCGTGGCAGGGCAAGATCGGCGAGGTGGACGACGAAACCCTGCGCAAATCGTTCGAGCTGAATTTCTTCGCCCATCAAGCCGTGGCGCAGAATGCGGTGCGGATCATGCGGGCGCAGGGCACCGGCGGGTGCCTGCTGTTCAACACCTCGAAACAGGCGATCAATCCGGGCAAGGATTTCGGGCCCTATGGCCTGCCCAAGGCGGCGACGCTGTTCCTGATGAAGCAATATGCGCTCGATCACGGGCGCGACGGCATCCGTTCCAATGCCGTGAATGCCGACCGCATCCGCTCCGGCCTGCTGACCGACGAGATGGTGGCGGCGCGTTCCAAGGCGCGCGGGGTGAGCGAGAAGGATTATCTGAGCGGCAATCTCTTGGGCCGCGAAGTCACCGCCGCCGATGTGGCCGAGGCCTTTGTTTATCTCGCCAAAGCCACCAAGACCACCGCCGCCACGCTCACCGTCGATGGTGGAAACATCGAGGCGTCGCTGCGCTAAGCGAAATTGTCACCCCCCATTCGCCCTGAACAATTCCAGCGTGCGCTGCTTGGCCAGCTTGGCGGCAGCATCGTTGTAATCGGCGCGGCGGTCGGAGTTGAAGCCGTGGCCGGCGTCGTAGAGGTAGACCGGCACCTCGGGATGCGCGGCCTTCACCTTCTCCACGCCTTCCAGCGGAATGCCGGCATCATGCTGGCCGAAATGCAGGATCACCGGGCACTTCGGCTGCTCGTCCGCGTGGGCGGGGATCAGGCTGCCGTAATAGCCGCTGGCCGCCGCCAGGCCCGGCACGCGGCAGGCCGCCAGCCAGGTGATCGAGCCGCCGTAGCAGTAGCCGGTCATGAAGACGGTGCCTTGCGCCGTCAGCGCCTCGATGCAGATCCTGGCGTCCGCCACCGAGAGATCGAGCGGGTGCTGCTCGCGCGCGATCTTGATGCATTTCTGGATGTCTTCGGGGCTGTAGCTGGCCTGCAAGCCCGGCGCCTCGCGGTCGTAGAGCGCGGGGGCCAGCACTTCATAGCCGTCGGCGGCATAACCGTCGCACTGTTCCTTGATATGATCGGTGACGCCGAAGATTTCCTGGATCAACACCAGCCCGCCGCGGCGCTTGCCCTCCGCCTCGACGTGATAGACGCCGAGCTTGGCGTTGTCCGCCATCGTCATTTCGAGCATCTTGCCCTTGTGCGCCATGACATTCTCCCGGTCCGAGTGGTCGGGCCGATTATGTCATGCCCCGCGAATGCGGGCCACCCGGTTGAAACGGGCGCTGCCGCAGCTCGTGCCACCGGGGTCCGCCGCATTTCATCCTGAGCGCCGCCACAAGGTGGCGTCGAAGGGCGCGGCGGATGACAATAAAGGGGGATCAGGCGTTGAAGCGGAAATGCAGGACGTCGCCATCCTGCACCACATAGTCCTTGCCTTCGAGGCGGAACTTGCCCGCGTCGCGCGCGCCCGCCTCGCCCTTGCCAGCGACGTAATCGTCATAGGCGATGGTTTCGGCGCGGATGAAGCCCTTCTCGAAATCGGTGTGGATGACACCGGCGGCCTGCGGGGCGCGGCTGCCCTTCTCCACCGTCCAGGCACGGGTTTCCTTCGGGCCCACGGTGAAGAAGGTGATGAGGCCGAGCAGGTCGTAGCCCGCGCGGATCAGCCGGTTGAGCCCCGGCTCGTCAAGGCCGAGGCTGCCGAGGAATTCGGCGCGCTCCAGCGGCGGCAGCTGCGCCACTTCCTCTTCGATGCGCGCGGAGATGACGACCACGCCCGCGCCTTCGCGCTTGGCCTTCTCTTCCACCAGCGCGGAATATTTGTTGCCAGTCGCGGCGGAGGCTTCCTCCACATTGCAGACGTACAGCACCGGCTTCTGCGTCATCAGGCCGAGCTGGCGATAGGGCTCGCGCTCTTCCGGCGTGAGGTCCGCCGCCCGCGCCGGCTTACCCTCACGCAACAGCGCAACGGCCTTGCTCATCAGCGCGAACTGGTCCTTGGCCTCCTTGTCGCCGCCCTTGGCCTTTTTCTCCAGCGGCACGATGCGCCGCTCCAGGCTTTCGAGGTCCGCCAGCATCAGTTCGGTTTCCACCGTGTCGGCGTCGCCCACCGGATCGATGCGGCCTTCGACATGGGTGATGTCGTCATCCTCGAAGCAGCGCAGCACATGGGCGATGGCATCCACCTCGCGGATGTTGGCGAGGAACTGGTTGCCCAGCCCTTCGCCCTTGCTGGCGCCGCGCACCAGCCCGGCAATGTCCACGAAGGTGATGCGGGTGGGGATGATCTCCTTGGAGTTCGCGGTCTTGCAAAGAATCTCAAGGCGCGGGTCGGGCACCGCCACGTCGCCGACATTGGGCTCGATGGTGCAGAAGGGATAGTTCGCCGCCTGCGCCGCCGCCGTCTCGGTCAGCGCGTTGAACAGCGTCGATTTGCCGACATTGGGCAGGCCCACGATTCCGCACTTAAAGCCCATTATTCGTCCTTCGTGTTCGTATCCGGTTTCGGCTTCTTGGCCGGCGGCTTCATCACCAGCGCCACCTTGTTCATGAAGCCGGTATCGTCGTCCCTGGCCAGCAGCGGCGCGGCCTCGGCGATGCCGTCCAGCATCGGGGTGAGCCAGTCCTCGTCGGCCTTGGAGAAATTGGACAGCACATGGCCGTGCACGCGCGCCTTGTCGCCGGGATGACCCACGCCGAGGCGCACGCGCCGGTAGTCCGGCCCCAGCACCAAGGTGATCGAGCGCAAGCCGTTATGTCCGGCATCGCCGCCGCCGGTCTTCACCTTCAGCTTGCCGGCGGCGAGGTCCAGCTCGTCGTGCATCACGACGACGGATTCGACCGGCAGCTTGAAGAAGCGCGCCGCCGCGCCCACGGCAATGCCGCTCTCGTTCATGTAGGTCATGGGCTTCAAGAGATAGGTCTTGCGCCCGGCCAGCGTGCCCTCGGCAAACTGGCCCTGGAAACGGCTGCGCCAAGGCGCGAAGGCATGGCGGGCGTGGATCGCATCCGCCGCCATGAAGCCGGCATTGTGGCGGTTCTTCGCGTATTCGCTGCCGGGGTTGCCCAGCCCGGCGATCAGCAGCGGCGTATCGGGCGAGCGGGCCATGGTCCTCACGCTTGATGCCGCGCCCGCCCGTCAGAACCGGGCGGGGCGCAAACCAGGCCCGGCGACTTACTTCTTTTCGGCAGCCGGAGCAGCCGCGCCTTCGGCCGGGGCGGCCTCTGCGGCGGCAGCGGCGGCGCGCTCGTCGGCCATGCCGGACGGCGCCACTACGGAGGCGATGGTGAAGTCGCGCTTGATGGTGGCCACAACGCCTTCGGGCAGGGCGATCGACGAGATGTGCAGCGAGTCGTTGATCTCAAGGCCCGAAAGATCGCCTTCCAGATATTCCGGAATGGAGTCGGCCGGGCAGACCAGCTTGATCTCGTGGCGTACGATGTTGAGCGTGCCGCCGCGCTTCAGGCCGGGCGATTCCGCGTGGCCTTTGAAACGCACCGGAATATCCAGGATGATGGTGGAGCCCTTCTCCAGCCGCATGAAATCGACATGCACGGGCCGGTCGGTGACCGGATGAAGCTGCACGTCGCGGGGGATCACCCGGGTTTTCTGCCCGTCGAGATTGAGGACGAACGGCGTGGTCAGGAAGGTGCCGGTGGTGGCATGACGTTCCAGATCGCGGCTTACCACCATCACGGGCTCTGGCGTGGCGTTCTTGCCGCCATAGATGATGCCGGGCGTGAAGCCCTTCTGGCGTGTCTGGTAGGCGGGGCCCTTGCCGGTCGCGGCCCGTTTTTCAGCCTTCAGTTCCTGCGTCTCACGCATGGCTTAAATCCTTGAAATTCCAGCCGTTGATGCGGCAGGTCGGTCCGTCATGGGCCCGGAAAGCCGGGGTTTTTAGCGGATGCCGCGGTCCTTGGCAACCGGGCAGACCATGCCATCAGCGATATCGGCCCAGGAAACGCTCCGGCAGGTAGGTAAGGAGTACCACGCCGGCCAGCAGGGTGTAGCCGATAATGCCCCAGCCCGGCTTGCCCAGGGGCAGCAGGCCGAGGCCGTAGAACAGCGAGGCCAGGCCGCCCAGCAGGAAGAGCGGGCCGGTCAGGTAGCAATGCAGCCGCCCGCAGCGCATGGCGTTGATGAAGCATGCTGTGCTCATCAGCAGGCAGCCCGCCGTCCACACGGCCGTGCGCACCGCACCGCCGACCGGAACGTAGCCCGTGATCGCGATGGCGAGAATGGGAACCCAGAAGATCGCCACCACCAGCGGGAATTTGGCGAGCATGTCGCGAGGATGGACGGGGGTGGTCATCCGCATGGTCCGCTGCCGTGGCCCGCAGGCCCGGTTCCCCTGCTACCGGCTCAGTCGAACAGGCTGGAGACGCTTTCTTCGTTGTTGATGCGGCGCATGGCCTCGCCGATCAGCGGGGCGATGGAGATGCGCCGGATGTTCGGGCACTTGCGCACATCGTCGGTGGCCGCGATGGAATCGGTGATGACCATCGACTTGAGCTTGGAATCCCGGATGCGCGCCACCGCGCCGCCCGAGAGCACGCCGTGGGTGGCATAGGCGCAGACATCCTTGGCGCCCTTGGCGATCAGCGCCTCGGCGGCGTTGCAGATGGTGCCGCCGGAATCGACGATGTCGTCGACCAGGATGCACGAGCGGCCCGCCACGTCGCCGATGATGTTCATCACCTCGGATTCGCCGGCGCGTTCGCGGCGCTTGTCCACGATGGCGAGACTCGCACCCAGCCTCTTGGCCAGCGCGCGCGCCCGTACCACGCCGCCCACGTCGGGCGAGATCACCATCAGATTGTCCTGGCCCAGATAATCCTGGATGTCCTTCACGATTACCGGCGCGGCATAGAGATTGTCGGTCGGGATGTCGAAGAAGCCCTGGATCTGCCCGGCGTGCAGATCGACGGTCAGCACGCGGTTGGCGCCGGCCTGCGTGATCAGGTTGGCCACCAGTTTGGCCGAGATCGGCGTGCGCGGGCCGACTTTGCGATCCTGCCGCGCATAGCCGAAATACGGGATCACCGCCGTGATGCGCCGGGCGCTGGCGCGCTTCAGAGCGTCGATCACGATCAGCAGTTCCATCAGGTTGTCGTTGGCCGGGAAGGAGGTGGACTGGATCACGAAGATGTCCTCGCCGCGGACATTTTCCTGAACCTCGACGAACACTTCCATGTCCGCGAAGCGGCGCACGATGGCTTTGGTGAAGGGCAGCTTGAGATACTGGCCAATCTTCTCGGCCAGTTCGCGGTTGGAATTGCCGGCCAGCAACTTCATTCCTTGCGTTTCGGTCAGATCGCTCATGAATGCGCGGCCCCTTTTTCCCCAACAATCCCAGGTGACGGTTTGATGAAACCGTGAGCGTTCTAGCAAGCAGAACCCGTGCGGTAAACCGGGGTTTACGGCGCGGTGCCGGGAATATTGACGCGTCTCTCAATCGTTCAGAACGATAGCGGAAACCTGCCGCCCGTAATCGGCCTCGCCCGCGTGCGTTGTTCGCCGGTAGCTGAAAAAATCTTCTCTTCGCGCATAGGTGCAGGCGCCAAGCGGCGACAAATCCGTAATGCCTGCGGCATATGCCCGCGCTGCAACATAGGCTTCGAGGTTGAAACGCAAATGCCCGGGCCGGTCCGAGGCGATGAAATAAGCGGCATTGGCTGGATCGCTGGCAATGAAGCGGTCGCGGAACTCGGCGCCGACCTCGTAATTCGCTTGGCTGATGCAGGGCCCAATGGCGGCGCGGATGCGGTCGCGGCGGGCACCAAGGCTTTCCATGACCGTCGCCGTCGCTTCCACCACGCCGCCCAGCGCGCCCTTCCAGCCGGCGTGAGTTGCGCCGATCACCCGGGCCTCGGGATCGGCGAAGAGCATCGGTGCGCAGTCGGCCGTCAGGATGCCGAGGGCCAGCCCGGGCATCGCGGTGACCAGCGCGTCGGCCTTGGGGCCATTGCCGAGTTCCCACGGCTCGGTCACTACCACAGCTTTCGGGCTGTGGACCTGATAGGCATTGAGCAGGTGGCAGCCCGGCGCCAGTGCCTCGGCCACGCGCCGGCGGTTTTCGATCACCCGGGCGCGCGTGTCGCCCGAGCCGGGGCCGCAATTGAGGCTGGCAAAGATGCCGGTTGAAACGCCGCCCGTGCGCCCGAAAAAGCCGTGCGCGATGCCGGGATGGGTGAGATTTTCGGCGCGGAGAATCAGCATGGTCAGAACCCCGGCGGTGGCCCGGCGCGCTCGGGCAGGATGGCGAGGGCCTGGAACAGCCGTCCCATCTGACCCGGTGCCGCCAGCCGCCCGACAGCCGCAGCGAACACTGTTTCGTCTTGGGGATGGGCTCTGGCGAGCGCGGCGGCGCGTTTCTTGAGCCCCAGTCTTTCGAGCAGCGTGCCCTGCGCCAGGGGGCCATGCGCCTTGGCGCCGCCGCGTTCCGCCGCTTCCGCCAGCGCCCGGAAATCGACATGGGCCGAGAGGTCGGCTTGGCCCGGCGCTTCCAGCACGGGAGCGTATTTGTGTTTGCGGACCGCTTGCAGCGTGTCGCCGAAACCCTCGCCGTCGTATCCGTAGTCAACGATCAGCGCCGCCCCGCCCTGGGCGGCGAGAAGACCCGCGATTTCCTCGGCATGGGCCGTGGCGGCAGGTGAGATTTCGTAGACCGCGCCTTCCGTCGCCTCGCCGCGGGATTCGGGGATCTGGAGCCCGGCAGCCGGCACCGGCGCCAGCGCGAAGGCGAGGTTGCCTTCGTCGTCCGTCGTCACCATCCGCTCGCACCAGCCGCGCCCGGTCTTCACATATTGGCGCACGGGCAGAGCGTCGAAGAACTCGTTGGCGACGAGGAAGAGCGGCCGGCCGGCAAGGCTTGCATCCAGCCCGTTGAGCCAGCGCACGGGGGCGCCGCAATCCTTGAGCGCCTCGGCCTGGATCGCGCGCAGCGTCGGGCTGGCCTCCACCAGCACGACCTCGATGGCGGAGAGGAAATCGGGCGCCAGCTTCGCTGCCCGGAGGGCGTCGGCCATCAGCGTCCCCCGCCCAGGGCCGAGTTCCACCAGCCGCGCCGGCGCTTGCGAACCCTGGTCGCGCCAGCATTGCACCAGCCACAGGCCGATCAGCTCGCCGAACATCTGGCTGATTTCCGGCGCGGTTATGAAATCGCCGGTCCGGCCAAAGGGGTCGCGGGTGGCATAATAGCCGTCCGCCGGATCGTGCAGCGCCAGCATCATGAACTGGGCAACGGAGAGCGGACCCTGGCTCTGGATCAGCCGGGCCAGACGTCCGGCCAGCCGGTTCACGCCTTTTCCTTCACGACAGCTTTCCGCCGCCACAGCGCGTACCAGAAGAAATAGGCCGCTACCGCCAGCATCACGGCAGACAACATCTGCCCCATCGTAATGGGCCCCAGGAACGGCGCATCGGGCTCGCGGAACATCTCCACAAAGCTGCGGAAGACCCCATAGCCCAGGAAAAACACCGCGATCAGCAGGCCCGGCTTCTCGTGCCAGCGGAGTTTGCGCAGGCCCAGTTGCAGGATGGCGAACAGCACAATGCCCTCCAGCCCCGCCTCGTAGAGCTGGCTGGGATGGCGCGGCACGGCGCCGGCCAGCGGATTGGGGAAGATCATGGCCCAGGGCACGTCGGTGGGCCGGCCCCACAACTCGCCGTTGATGAAATTGGCGAGGCGCCCGAAGAACAGGCCGATCGGTGCCACTGTGGCGATGAGGTCGCCGATGCGGACCATGTCCAGCTTGCGCCGGCGGGCGAACAGCCACAGCGCCAGGGCCACACCGATCAGCCCGCCGTGGAAGCTCATGCCGCCCTGCCAGGCGGCGATAATCTTGATGGGATCGTGCAGGAAGCCCCAGGGCAGGCCGTAGCAGTAAGGATAGGTCTGGTCCCCGCTGCACAGGATAATGCCGTAAAACAGATCCCAGCCCAGCCGCCCGCCCAGGATCACGCCGAAGGTGGCCCAGACCACGAGGTCACCGATCTGCTCGTCCGTGGCGGGGGCCTTGCCCTTGAAGGGCGGGTTCTTCCACAGCGATTTCTGCGCAATTTCCTTCAGCACCAGCCACCAGCCGAGCAGCAGACCGGCAATGTAGGCCAGCGCATACCAGCGGATGGCAAAGGGCCCCAGATGGACCAGGACCGGATCGATCTTCGGATAGGGCAGGAGAGCTTCGTAAAGGCGCATGGCAGGTCGCGAATGGTGCGTAGGCAGTAGTACGGGCTTTTTTCTCCATTCGCTACTCGCTATTCACTACCGGCTCATTCGGAGGTGCCCATGCAGACCGATAACCCCGTGCTCGACGGCCTTGCCCGCCTGTTCACCGACGCCGCCGGGGCAGCCCAGAGCGTGCGTGCCGAGATCGACACCTTCGTGCGCCAGCGACTGGAGCGGCTGGTGGCCGACATGGACTTCGTGCCGCGCGAGGAGTTTGAAGCGACCAAGGCGATGGCCCAAAAGGCGCGCGAGGAGAACGAGCGGCTCGAAGCACGCCTCGCAGCGCTCGAAGCCAAGATTGCCGAGAGTTGATCTGCCGCACACCGTGCGCGTCGCCGAACAGGAATCATTCACAGCCGCGCGCTGCCCAAAGCTGTGAATTGTCCGCGCCAGAGGAATCGCGGGCCGCGCTGACTCTTGTCTGACCGTGAATCCTTGTGCCAGTTTGGCTCAAGGGTGCTTCGTTTTTGAAGCCGGTGGCCAGGGAACGCAGATGACGGTTGCCCATCACGACGAGTTCAGCCTCACGCCGCATCCGCTCGACATGCTCGAACATGCGGTCGAGGGCAATGGCTGGCCGTTCGAGCGCAGCGGGCGCGACGAGCTTAACCTGTCCGTCGCCGGGCGCTGGTGCGATCACCATTTCACCTTCACCTGGCGCGACGATCTGCAGTCGCTGCATTTGTCCTCGGCCTTCGACATGCGGGTGAACGAAACGCGCCGCCACGACGTCGCCGATCTTCTGATGTATGTGAATGCCAAGCTGTGGCTGGGCCATTTCGATCTGTGGCCGGATGACGGCGCGCTGCTCTTCCGTCACGCCATGATCTTCCCCGATGCCAAGGCCAGCGCCTCGCAATGCGAGGCCCTGCTCAACCTCGCGGTGGAAGCGTGCGAGTATTATTATCCGGCGTTCCAGTTCGTGCTGTGGGGCGGCAAGTCCGCCAAGGACGCGGTGGAAGCCGCGGTGCTGGAATGCGCAGGGCAGGCGTAAGCCGGAGCAAGACCGTCCTGCTGATTGGCGCGGGCCGCATGGGCGGTGCGCTGCTGCGTGGCTGGATTGCGGCGGGCATCGGCCCCATCGAAGTGGTGGAGCCCCATCCTTCGCCTGCCTTGAAGGCACTCGTCAGGAAATCCGGCGTTGCCCTGCATGCCGATCTTTCCACGGCGCCGGCGCGCGTGCGCGCCGTCGTCATCGCCATCAAGCCGCAATTGCTGCGCACCGAGGCGGTGCGCTTGCGCGGGCTGGCCGAAGCCGGCGCGCTGATGCTCTCCATCGCCGCGGGCACCTCGATCAAGGCGATGACCAAGGCCTGGGGACGGAATGCGCGCATCGTGCGCACCATGCCCAACACGCCCGGCTCGATCGGGCGGGGTATCGCGGCGCTCTTCGCCGCACCGAAAGCAACGGACAAGGATCGCGCGTTGGCCGAAGCGCTGCTCGCCGCGCTGGGCAAGACCGTGTGGGTAAAGCGCGAAGCGCTGGTGGACGCGGCTACCGCGGTTTCCGGTTCGGGGCCGGCCTATGTTTTTTATCTGGTCGAGGCGCTGGCCGAGGCGGGCGTGGCGGCCGGCCTGCCGCGCGAGGTGGCCCAGGCCCTCGCGCGCGCCACGATCACGGGCGCCGGCGCGCTGCTCGACGCCGACCAGCGCCCGGCCGCCGAGTTGCGCCGCGACGTGACCAGCCCCGGCGGCACCACGGAGGCCGCGCTCAAGGTGCTGATGGCCGATGCCGGCTTGCGCGCGCTGATGACCCGCGCGGTCGCGGCCGCCAATGCGCGGGCCAAGGAGTTGAGTTCCTGAGCGCGGGGCGCGATGCTTCTCCCATGCCGCAAAAGCCCGGTCCCGAAACCCGCCCAGAAGCCAAATTGGCCGATGCCGCGCTCCGGCTGCTGGCCAAGACCCCGTGGCAGGATTTGACACTGGCTGCGGTGGCGCGTGCGGCGAAGCTGCAGTTGGCCGACCTGCAGCAGATCGCCCCCTCCAAGCCGCGGCTGTTCGGCCTTATCCTGAAGCGCATCGGCGCGGCGGTCGCCGCGCAGCACAGGGCCGGCCCCGGCGATATCCACGACCGGATGTTTGAGGTGGCGCTGGCGTGGTTCGGTGCGCTGGCCAAACACAAGAAGGCGGTGCGCTCGCTTTATGAATGCCTGCGCCGCGATCCCCTGTCGCTGGTGTCAGCGCGGGACGGTATCCTTGAAGCCGCGCATTGGCTGATGGCGCTGGCCGAGGCCGACCGCGGCCCGGCGCTCTCGCTGCGCGCGCTCGGCTTCGCGGCCGTGCTCGGTCATGCGGTGCCGGCCTGGCTGGACGACGGGCCCGACCTCGCCAAAACCATGTCCCGGCTCGACGCGGATCTGCGCCACGGCGAAAGTGTGATGAAGCGCGCGCCGCTGGTGGAAGACGACGATTAGACCGGCAATCTGATGGTCGCCCTAAGCCCGCCCAGCGGGCTGGTCGCGAGGGCAAGATCGCCGCCGTGGGCTCTGGCGATGTCGCGTGCGATGGCCAGCCCGAGCCCGCTGCCGCCGGCCTGCAGGTTGCGGCCCTGATCGAGGCGGTGAAAGGGGCGGAAGGCTTCCTCGCGCCGCGCTTCGGGGATGCCGGGGCCGTTGTCATCCACCAGGATTTCGATGTTCCTGCCGGCGCTGCGCAGAGTCATTTGCGCAGCGCTGCCATGCTTGAGCGCATTGTCGACCAGGTTGTTGAGACAGCGGCGCAGCGCATGGGGCCGCACCGGAAGCGCGATGCCCGGTTCGATCTCGGTGACCAGCTGCTTGTCCGCGCGGCCGCGCAACGCCGCATCGGCGACATCCTGTACCAGCACAGAAAGGTTGGTGGCCGTAGCCTCTTCGCCGCCTTCGCCACGCGCGAAATCGAGATATTCGTCGAGCAGCCGCTCCATGTCGGCCACGTCCTGGCGCATGGCCTGGGTATCGGCAGTTTCGTCCATCATGGCCAATTGCAGTTTCATGCGGGTGAGCGGAGTCTTGAGGTCGTGGCTGACGCCGGCCAGCATTTCGGTACGCTGCTGGACATGGCGCTCGATGCGCGCGCGCATGGTCAGGAAGGCCTGGGCGGCGCTGCGCACCTCGCTGGCGCCGCGCGGCTTGAAATCGGGCACGGCGCGGCCGCGGCCGAAGGCGTCGGCGGCCAGCGCCAGCCGCTCGATCGGCCGCACCTGGTTGCGCAGGAAGATGATGGCGATCGCCAGCAGCAGGAACGCCGAAACTACCATCCAGAGCACGAAGATATCGGCATTGCCGGCGAAGATGCGGTCGTCGGGGATCATCAGGCGCAGGACGCCGCCCTTCACCTCCACGGAGAGGTCGAGATAGCGGCCGATCATGCGTGAGGTGAAGTGATGATCCCGGCTCAATTCGCGCGTGAAGGTCGCGGAGAGGATGTCGTTGATGTTCGGTGCCGCATGAACTGCCGGTCCGGCGATGTGCTGCCCGGGCAGATAGGTGATCTGGTAGTTGAGGGTGTTGGCCGCCATGTCAAGGAGCGCCTTGCGTTCCCTGGGATCGGGATGGCTCTCGCTCAGATCGACGAGATAGGCCACGCTTGCCGCCACGCCGCTGCTTAGGTGGCGGGTCATCACGCTGTAATGGCGCACGAAGAAGGCATAGGTCACCATGCCCTGCAACAGCACCATCGGCGCCACGATGATGATGAGCGAGCGGCCGAACAGCTTGCGCGGCATTGTCCGGCGCAGGGAACGGAAGGGGTGCCAGCCGCCGGTCATGCGATGCGGTCCGGCACCAGCACGTAGCCGACGCCGCGCACAGTCTGGATGTAGAGCGGCAGCTTGGGGTCTTCCTCGATCTTGCGCCTGAGGCGCGTCACCTGCACGTCGATCGAGCGCTCCAGCGCCACGCCGAGGCGCGTACACAGATCGGTGCGCGAAAACGGCCTTCCGGCGTTGGCGGCAAAGAGCTTGAGCAGGGCGGCCTCCGAACTGGTCAGCCGCACATGCTTGCCTTTGCGGCGCAACTCGCCCCGCTCGGGATCGAACACCGCTTCGCCCATCATCACTTCGCGATGGGGCTGGAGCGGCGCGGGCGCCGCGCGGCGGATCAGCGCGCTGCAGCGCAGGACCAGTTCGCGCGGCTCGAACGGTTTGGGCAGGTAATCGTCAGCGCCATGTTCGAGCCCGGCGATGCGATCCTCCGGTCCGCCGCGCGCCGTCAGGATCAGGATCGGCACCTGCGAATGCACGCGTATCGCTTGAGTGAATTCCAATCCCGTCTCGCCCGGCATCATCACATCCACGATCAGCAGGTCGAAGGCGAAGCTCTTCATCAGCGCCCGGGCCTGGGCGGCATCGGCGGCGGCGCTGACGCGAAACCCGCTGGTGGTGAGGTAGCGCTGCAGCAGTGCACGCAACCTCTCGTCGTCATCCACCACCAGCAGATGCGGTTTCTCCGCTTGCATGGCAGGTGTGCTCATGGCGCATGGTCCTCGCCGCGGCGGCCGGCAAGGCCCATCAGCACCCGGCGGAAACCGGCCACGGCCTCGGGCCCGGCGTCGCGGAAAGCCCGCACCAGCAGCGGGCGCTGCGCCTTCCACAGGGCGGCATCGAGCGCAGCCCCCTTGGCGGTGAGCCGCAACTGGCGCATCCGCCGGTCGTTTGGCGCCTGTTTGCGCTCGATATAGCCGCCTTCGATCAGGTCGTTGAGCACACGGGCCAGGCTCTGCTTGGTGATTCTGAGGATGGAGAGCAGGCCCGCCACCGAGAGGCCGGGATTGCGGGCGATAAAATAGAGCGCCCGCCGGTGGGCGCGGCCGAGCCCGGCCGCACGCAAGAGCCCGTCGCCTTCGGCGAAGACAGCGGAAAAGCCGGAAAAAAGCAGGTCCACGCCTTGCTTCAACTCCTCGTCCCGAAGGTATAAAGGGGAGGCATGCGGGCTGGGTTCGGCGATATTTATGTCAGTCATGCTGACATATCTAGGCGTTTCGCCGGCCCGCTGGCAAGAGGCCGCAATACGGCCTTCCGGAAATTGTGATGAGGATTGATATGGCTGCGGTGCTTCCTTTCGACGATCGCGATGGTTCGCTCTGGTATGACGGCAAGCTGGTGCCCTGGCGCGAAGCCAAGACGCATGTACTGACCCACGGCCTGCATTACGGATCGAGCGTATTCGAAGGCGAGCGCATTTATTCGGGGCGCATCTACAAGCACGAGGAGCACACACGCCGCCTGTTCGAATCGGCGAAGATCCTCGGCATGACCATTCCGTACACGGAAAAAGAGATATTCGATGCCTGCTACGAAGCCGCGCGGGCCCAGAAGATCGAGAACGGCTATGTCCGCCCGGTGGCCTTCCGCGGCAGCGAGATGATGGCAGTCTCGGCGCAGAATACCAAAATCCACGTCGGCATCGCGGTGTGGGAATGGGGCTCCTACTTCGATCCGGCGACCAAGATGAAGGGCATCCGCCTGGCGGTGTCGGATTGGAAGCGGCCGGCGCCCGACACGGCGCCGACAAGAGCCAAGGCCGCCGGTCTTTACATGATCTGCACCATGTCCAAGCACGCGGCGGAGGCCAAGGGCTATGCCGATGCGATCATGTTCGATTATCGCGGGCTGGTGGCGGAGGCGACCGGCGCCAACGTCTTCTTCGTCAAGGACGGCGCGCTGCACACGCCCACGCCCGACTGCTTCCTCGACGGCATCACGCGCCGCTCGGTGGCGGCACTGGCCCGGAAGCGGCAGATTCCGGTGATCGAGCGTCACATCGAGCCCAAGGAGATGGAAGGCTTCGAGGAGTGCTTCCTGGTGGGCACGGCAGCGGAAGTGACGCCCGTGTCGGAGATCGGGCCCTACAATTTCAAGCCCGCCGCCATCACCGAAACCCTGCTGCACGATTACAGCGAAGACGTGAACCGCGAGCAATCGGTGGTGACGCTGTGAGGAAAACGCCAGAATGAGCCCCGCCGACAATAAGCGGATGCTTCAGAACGTTTTCTCCGAGACGGCCAAGGGCAACGGGCGGCCGTTTGTCGACATGCTGGCCGACGGCATCCGGTGGACCATCATCGGCACGACGGCGTGGTCGCGAACCTATGAGGGCAAGGAGGCGGTTCTCAAGGATTTGCTTGCGCCGTTGAATGCAAACTTCGCCGGGCCGAATGTCGTTACGGCGGAACGTTTCATTGCCGAGGGTGATGTGGTGGTCGTGGAAGGGCGCAACCACAGCACGACCAAGGCCGGCCCGCCTTACCCAAATCGCTATTGCTGGGTGTTCGTGCTGCGGGAGGGGAAGGCGCATGAGATCACCGAATACACTGACACCGACCTGATCAACCGTGTGCTCGTTTATTCCTAACGTCATCGTCCCACTGCGCAGGCACCTCGCCGAAGGCACGCTCTAGCGCCACCGCTTCGCCGCGTCGTCGTCGCTGGCGCGCGCCTCGACCCAGCGCGTGTCTCCCGCGCGTTCTTCTTCTTTCCAGAAGGGCGCGCGGGTCTTGAGATAGTCCATCAGGAACTCGGCGGCCGCGAAGGCCGCGCCGCGGTGGCTCGAGGCCACTGCCACCAGCACGATGCGCGCGCCGGGCAGCAGCCGGCCGACGCGGTGGATCACGGTCACGCCAAGAAGCGGCCAGCGGCCCTCCGCTTCCGCCACATGGGCCGCGATCTCCCGCTCGGTCATGCCGGGGTAATGCTCAAGCGTCATGGCGGTGAGGCTATCGTCGCCGCGCACCAGGCCTGAAAAGGTCACCACCGCGCCGATGTCGCTACGGCCTTCGGTCAGGGCTGCGATTTCGGCGTTCACGTCGAAGTCGTGGGTCTGGATCGAAATCCTTGTCGTCATGACTCAACAATTTCCTCCCTCTCCCTCGGAAGGGGGAGAGGGAACTTATAATTCATCCGCCCGTCACCGGCGGGAAGAAGGCGATCTCGTCGGCGTCGGTAACGGGCGCGTCCCAGCCGGCATGTTCCTGGTTGATCGCGACGCGGAGCCTTTTGTCGTCGGCAAAGGCTTCGGCATAGCCGCCGCCTTTCGCACGCAGGAATGCTGCCAGTTCCGCCACGGTGGTCACCTCAGCGGGAAGCGCGATGCGTTCCTCGCCGGCGCCGACTTTCTGGCGTACCCAGGCGAAGTATACCAGCGTCATGCCGCTTCTCCGGCGCCGCCGCTGCGCGTGTCGCGGTCGGTATCGACATGCACCATCCCGGCGCGGAAATAGACATAGCCCGTATAGACCGTGAGCGCCGCCGCCACCCACAGCGCCACATAGGCGAAGGCCTGTGCGCCGGGAATGACGCGGTCGGCCATCGGTCCCAGGATCATGGCGCCGATGGCGATCATCTGGATGGTGGTCTTCATCTTGGCGATGCTGGTGACAGGCACGCTGACGTGAACGCCCGCCAGATATTCCCTGAGGCCCGAAACCAGAATCTCGCGCGCCAGGATCACCAGCGCCGGCACCAGCTTGTAACCGTCCAGCGAGCCGCCGGCCACCAGCATCATCAGCGCGGTCGCCACCAGCACCTTGTCGGCGATGGGATCGAGCATGCGGCCGAAATCCGAATAGGCCTTGAGCTTGCGCGCGGCCAGCCCGTCCAGCGCATCGCTGATCCCCGCCAGGCAGAAGATGGCGAAGGCGACGAGCCTGGCCGTCTCGCCCGGGAACCAGAAGGCAAACGCAAACACCGGCACCAGCAGGATGCGCAGCATTGTCAGGATGTTGGGCACACGGAACATGGGAACACCTTAGCACCCCCGGCTTACCCCGCGGGGTGGAAGAAGTCGAAAATTTTTTTCGCCAGGGCGGCGCTGACACCCTCCACGGCCTCCAGATCGGCCAGGCTGGCTCCCGCCACCGCCCTGGCCGAACCGAAATGGTTAAGCAGAGCCCGCTTCCTCACCGCGCCCACGCCGGCCACCTCGTCCAGCGGGTTGGCGCCCAGCGCCTTGGCGCGCTTCTTCCGGTGGCTGCCGATGGCGAAGCGATGGGCCTCGTCGCGCAGGCGCTGCAGGTAGTAGAGCACCGGACTCTTGACGTCGAGCCGGAAGGGCGCACGGCCCGGCATGTAGAAATGCTCGCGGCCGGCATCGCGGTCCGGCCCCTTGGAGATGGAGACGAGAGCCACGTCCTCCACCGCCAGGTCCGCCAGCACGCCCCCGGCCACCTTGAGCTGGCCCGGCCCGCCGTCGATCAGCACGAGGTCCGGCCATTTGCTGCGGGCCTCGTCGGTTTCGCTTTCCTTGACCAGGCGGGTGAAGCGCCGCGTCAGTACCTCGCGCATCATGGCGTAGTCGTCGCCCGGCGTGAGGTCTTCCGACTTGATGTTGAACTTGCGGTATTCGCCCTTCTCGAAGCCGTCCGGCCCGGCCACGATCATGCCGCCCAGCGCGTTGGTGCCCTGGATGTGGGAGTTGTCATAGACCTCGATGCGGCGGGGCGGCGCTTCGAGGCCGAAGAGTTCGGCCACGCCTTCCAGCAGCTCGCGCTGCGCGGTGTTTTCGGCCAGGCGCCGGGCAAGCTGCTCGCGCGCGTTCTGCAGCGCCATCTCCACGATCTCGCGCTTCTCGCCGCGCTGCGGCACGGCAACCTCGACCTTGCGCTCCGCACGCAGGGACAACGCCTCGGCAAGCAGGTCGCGCTCGGGGATTTCTTCGGAAAGCAGTACCAGCGCGGGCGCCTGCCGCTCGTCGTAGAACTGCGCCACGAAGGCGCCCAGCACTTCGCCCGGCGACAACTCCGCCGCCGCCTTCGGGAAATAGGGCCGGTTGCCCCAGTTCTGTCCACTGCGGAAGAAGAACACCTGAATACAGGTATTCCCGCCTTGCATGAACGCGGCAAAGACATCGGCATCCTCGAAGGTCGAAGGATTGATGCCCTGGGTCGAGCGGATATGGCTCATGGCGCGGATGCGGTCGCGCAGGCGCGCGGCGCGCTCGAAGTCCAGCGCCTCGGCGGCCGCGTTCATGTCGGCGACCAGGCTTTCCTGCACGCTTCGGCTTTTGCCGGTGAGGAAGCGCTCGGCCTCGCGCACCAGTTCGCCATAGGCCTGTTCGTCGATGCGCCCGACGCAAGGCGCGCTGCAGCGCTTGATCTGGTAGAGCAGGCAGGGCCGCGTGCGCGCGCCGAAAACCGAATCCGAGCAGGAGCGCAACAGGAAGGCGCGCTGCAGCGTGTTGAGCGTGCGCGTCACCGCGCCGGCGCTGGCAAAGGGGCCGAAATAGACGCCCTTGGTGGTCTTGGCGCCACGGTGCTTCAGGAGCTGCGGGAAGGGATGATCCTCGCGCAGCAGGATGTTGGGGAAGGATTTATCGTCACGATAAGAGACGTTGTAGCGCGGTTTCAGCCGCTTGATGAGATTGCTTTCCAGCAGCAGCGCCTCGATCTCCGAGGCGGTGGTGACGAACAGCATCTCCGCCGTCTCGGCGATCATGCGGGTGATGCGGTTGTCGTGACCGCCGGATTTGGCGTAGTTCGAAACGCGCTTCTTCAGGCTCTTGGCCTTGCCGACGTAAAGGACATTGCCCTTGTCGTCGAGCATGCGATAGACGCCCGGCGCATCCGGCAGCGTCTTCACATAGGCGGCGATGCGCGCCGGGCCTTTCAGCGCGGTCGGCGTGTCGGTCAAGTCCGCTCCCGCTCGATCTCCACACCGGCGCTTTCGGCGCCGGGCAGGGCGTGCAGTTTTTCCACGCGCACGCGCGCAGCTTTCACACGCGGATCGACGAAGCTGGCCTCGGCGATGCGTTCGGCCAAAGTCTCGGCCAGGTTGATGTGCCCCGCCGCCACGATGGCGTGGATGCGCTCAGTGATGTCGGCGTAATCCACGACCTGATCCAGCCGATCCTCGATCTTCACCGCGTCTTCGACAGCGAGGTCCACGTTGATGCGCACCGGCTGCACGTTGCCGCGCTCGTGGTGATGGATGCCGATCTGGGCATGAACCACCAGATTGCGGATGAAGACATGGCGGATAGCATGCGCCGCATCGGCGATGCGCAGCGGCTGAACGTTCGAATTCTGGCTCATCCTATTCTCTCACGGTGACGTCGGGCGTCTGCCAGATCAGGTGCTGGCCGCCGTCCACGGCGATCATTTGGCCGGTAACGGCCGGCGCGTCCAGAAGATAGCGCACCGCTCCGCAGACGTCGTCAGGCGCGGCGCCGCAGCCCAGGATCGTGGCGGCGCGCTGGCGGGCAAAATCGGCCTCGCTCTGGCGGGCGTTGCGCAGCACCGGCCCGGGCGCCACGGCGTTCACTCGGATGTGCGGCGCCAGGGCCTGTGCCAGGGTCACCGTCAGCCAGTGAAGCCCGGCCTTGCTCAAGGCATAGCTCATGAATTGTGGCGTGGGCTTCAAGACGCGCTGGTCGATCAGGTTAACGATGGCCCCTTTCACGCCTGTGGGCAGGGCGCGGGCGAATTCCTGTGCGAGCACGAAGGGCGCGCGCAGATTGGTTTCCAGATGCCTGTCCCAGCTTTCGCGGCTGGCGCTCTGCCAGTCGTCATATTCGAAGAGCGAGGCGCTGTTGACGAGCGCCGTCAGAGGCCCCAGTTCTGCCGTCGCCTGGCTCACGAGATCGGCGGTTTCGGCTTCTGCTCCCAAATCGGCCTTGACGAGCGCCACGCGTGCGCCGGCCTTCCGGGCTTCTTCCGCAGTGGCCTGCGCCTCGGCTTCGGAGCTGTTGTAGTGGATCGCCACGGCCCAGCCGGCGCGGGCGAGGTCGAGCGTGATGGCCCGGCCGATGCGGGCGGCGGCGCCGGTGACGAGGACGGTTCCGGGGTCTGCGGTCATGGCGAGGTTTTAGCGGTCTTCGCCGCCGCAGTCATGCCCCCTCGTCACTGCTGCAGGATATTGGTGATTTCGCGCAGCTGGGTGCGGGCGCGCAAGAGATAGAAGCCTTCGCCGCACAGCGTGCAGGGGAAGAAGTCGCTGTCCGGCGCGCCATCGAGCACCACCAGCGGCCGCAGCGCGATGGCATCACGGAAGCTCTCCATCATGTTGGCCCAGGGTTCCTGCAGATTGCGCTGTTTGATGATGGGCGCGAAATCCACCTGCAGTCCCTTGAGGACGATGTAATAGGCGTACATCTGCCCTTTCACCGTATAGAAAACGTCGTCGGTGTGGGTTTCGAGCGGAAAGCCCGCGGTCTGGCGGATGTGCTGCTGGATCACTGCCGAGGACGAGCCGAGGTCCGCCGCCATGCGCGAGAGCGTGAACTGCAGATTGTCGGCGCGGGCATCGAAGACCGCCTGTCCGGCAGCCAGTCGCGCATTATAGGCGGTGAGCGATTTGATCGCCTTGCGGTACTGCGATTGCGAGGTCGCCGTTGGCCAGATCGATACCGATGGGCTCCACACCCACACGTCCGGCGGATATTGCAGCAGGCCCGCGGCGTTCTGCAGATCCTTGTCCGCTTCGGAGGAGCCGCGGGCGCGGCCGATCTGGTCGGTCAGCTCGAAGGCGAAACGGCCCAGCGCCTCGATCATGCCCCGCTGATAGTTGGGCATGTTGTCGAGCAGCGCCGTGGGCGTGAACCAGGGGGCGTTGGCTGTCCAGCCGCGCTGGTTGACCTCCTGGTCGATGAGGGCGATGGCCGCGGAAACCGCCCGGCTGCCCGCCTGATGGAGCTGGACGGGCGGCGGGCCGAAATCGGGATCGTCGTCGATGTGGCTGGTGAACCAAGCATCGAGCGGATAGACCACCACCAGCAGCAGCGCCACGACCAGCGCCACCCGGGCCCACAGGCCCCAGCGGTGCTCATGGCGGAGGGGGGCGCCGGCTTCGCCGGTCTGCGGTGCGGAAGCCCGAGGAAACCTTGTCCCCGCCCCAGCCAGCCTTGCCCGCAAGTCCCGCCATACTCGGCGGAGCGTCTGCCCCAGATCCATCGCCGTGCGCCTCAAGCCTGCCGTTTATAAATGGGACCGGCTGCGGCACTTAGCAACGGGGCCAGAAGGGGTTTTGCCTACCCCACGAACCCCACCAGACGCTTGACCTCGTCCATGATCGGGGCGGCGATGGCGCGGGCGCGCAGGGCGCCGTCCTTCAGCGTGCGGTCGATCTCGGCGGGGTCGGCCAGCAGGCGGCGCATCTCCGCAGCGATCGGGGTGAGCTTGGCCACCGCGAGCTCCGCCAGTTCGCTCTTGAAGCTTGAGAACTGGTGCCCGGCGAAGCGGCGGATCACCGTCTCGGCCTCCTCGTCGGCGAGGGCGGCATAGATGTTGATCAGGTTCTCCGCCTCCGGGCGGCCTTCCAGGCCCTTGGCCGATTCGGGCAGGGGATTGGGATCGGTGCGGGCCTTCCGGATCTTGCTGGCGATGGTGTCGGCGTCGTCTGTGAGGTTGATGCGCGACATGTCGCTTTCGTCGGTCTTCGACATCTTCTTGGTACCGTCGCGCAGGCTCATCACGCGCGTCGCCGGCCCGGTGATCACCGGCTCGGTCAGCGGGAAGAAGCCCGGCGCGGCGAAATCGTTGTTGAACTTCTGGGCGATGTCGCGCGTCAGTTCGAGGTGCTGCCTCTGGTCCTCGCCCACCGGCACATGGGTGGCCTGGTAGATCAGGATGTCCGCCGCCATCAGGATCGGGTAGGTGTAGAGCCCGACGGAGGCCCGCTCCTTGTGCTTGCCTGTCTTCTCTTTGAACTGGGTCATGCGGTCCATCCAGCCCAGCCGCGCCACGCAGGAGAACACCCAGGCCAGCTCCGCGTGCTCCGGTACCCGGGACTGGTTGAAAACAGGGCTCTTCTTGGGATCGATGCCGCTGGCGATGTAGGCGGCGGCCACCTCTCGGATCGAGGCCGCCAGCGTCTCGCGCTTGCCGTAGCCCGAATCCTGCGTGATGGCGTGCATGTCCACCACGCAATAGAGACACTCCATCCGGTCCTGCATCGCCACCCAGTTCTTGAGCGCGCCCAGATAGTTGCCCAGATGCAGCGTGTTGGTCGGCTGCATGCCGGAGAGCACGCGATTGGTGTGGGTGATCGCAGTCATGGTCCTGAAGCCCTGTGAGGATCGGGCCTTATGCCCTCAAGCGGGGGCCTCTTCAAGGCGTTTGCTTTCGAGGGCCTTCAAGAGGCGCTTCTCGATGCTGTCGAGCCGGTCTTTGTGGGTGATCTTGTGGCCGTAGCCGTCGCGCACATAGAAGACGTCGATCGCCCGCTCGCCATAGGTCGCCACCATCGAGGAGGAGATCGAAACCCCTGAGCGGAAGATGGCGTGGGTGACGTCGTAGAGCAGGCCCGGACGGTCCAGCCCCTCCACCTCGATCACGGTGGCGTGGGACGAGGCATCATTGTCGAAATGGACGCGCGGCCGCACCTGGAAGGCGGTGGTGCGCTTCTTGAGCTTGGCCTTGGCCAGCGCGACCTTGGGTAGCACCTGGCCCGCCAGGGTCTTGGCGATGGTCTGGCGCAGCCGCTCGGTGCGGGCCCCGTCGCAGAAGGGTGCGCCCTCCTGATCCTGTACCGAGAAGACGTCGAGCGCGAAGCCATCGGTGGTGGTGAAGGCCTTGGCGTCCACGATCGAGCCGCCGGAGACGGCAATGGCGCCGGCCAGCTTGGAGAACAGGCCCGGATGGTCGGGCGTATAGAGCACCACGTCGGACACGGCGCGGAAGGCATTGCTTTCGGCCGAGAGCGCAAGCAAATCGCCCTTGGCGTCGGCCGCCGCCATCATCCGGGCATGGCGCTCCTGCGCCTCGGTGTCGAAGGCGAGCCAGTAGGCGTCGTAATGGCGCGACAGGGCGCGAGCCCGGGCCATTTCGGAGAGGTCGGCCAGCCGCTCGGCCAGCCGCTCCTTGGCGGCGGCGATGCGGGCGGCACGCGCGGGGCTGGTGTCGCCGCCGGTCATGGCGGCTTCGGCCTCGTGATACAACTCGCGCAGGAGCTGGCCTTTCCAGCCGTTCCACACGCCGGGGCCGACGGCACGGATATCGGCCACGGTCAGGATCAGCAGGAGCCGCAGCATCTCCGGGGTCTGCACCGCCTCTACGAAATCGCGCACGGTTTTGGGATCGGCGATGTCGCGGCGCTGGGCCACGTCGCTCATCAGCAGGTGGTTCTCGACCAGCCAGACCACGTCCTCGGTGTCGCTTTCCGACAACCCCCAGCGCGGGCAGAGCCGGCGCGCGATCTCGGCGCCCACCTCGGAATGATGGCCGGGAAGGCCCTTGGCGATATCGTGCAGCAGGATGGCGCAGTAGAGCGTCTCGCGCGACTTGACGCGCCTGATGATGTCGGTGGAGAGCGGATGCTCGTTTTTCAATTCACCGCGCTCGATGGCGGCGACGCAGCCCACGGCGCGGATCAGGTGCTCGTCCACCGTATAATGGTGGTACATATTGAATTGCATCAGCGCCACCACGCGGCCGAAATCCGGCACAAAAGCACCGAACACACCGGCCTCGTTCAGGTGGCGCAGCGCCGTCTCCGAGTCGCGGCGCGAGGTGAGAATATCGAGAAAGAGACGGTTTGCATCCGCGTTTTCGCGCACCTTGTCGGTAATGAGATCGAGGGAGCGCGTGATGGCCCGCAGTGCCGCCGGATGCACGTCCACGCCCTTGGCATCGGCGATATGGAAGATGCGGACGAGATTGACCGGATCGTCGCGGAAAGCGTTGGGCTTGGCATTGAGCCGCCCATTTTCGACGAAGAAGTTTTCGGCGCCCGTGCGCGGCTTGAGAAAGCCCGGCAGCAGGCGGGTGAGTGACGGCTTGCGCTTCTTGTTCTGCTCTTCGAGCGCGGCGCAGAAAATCCGGGTGAGATCGCCGACGTCCTTGGCAACAAGAAAGTAGGCGCGCATGAAGGCTTCCACGGCCTTGCGCGGATCCGTGTTGACGAAGCCCAACCGACGCGCCAGCTCGGGCTGGGCGTCGAACGACAGCCGCTCCTCCGCCCGCCCCATCAGGTAATGCAGATGCACCCGTACGTCCCAGAGGAAGGTATCCGACTTCTGGAATACCTTGTATTCGTCCTGGGTGAAGACGTTGTGCTTGACGAGATCGGCAGCGTCCTCGACGTGATAGAGATATTTGCCGATCCAGTAGAGCGTCTGCAGATCGCGCAGGCCGCCCTTGCCTTCCTTGATGTTGGGCTCGACGATGTAGCGGCTTTCGCCCTGACGCACATGGCGCTCGTCGCGCTCGGCCAGCTTGGCCTCGACGAAATCGGCACCGGTGCCGGTCGCCACTTCCGCCCAGAAGCGCTTGCGCAGGTCATCGTAGAGGACTTCGTTGCCCCACAGGAAGCGCGATTCCAGCAGCGCGGTGGAGATCGTGATGTCTTCCTTGGCCAGGCGCATGCACTCGCCCAGCGAACGTGTGGCATGGCCGACCTTGAGGCCCAGATCCCACAGCATGTAAAGGATGAATTCGATGACGCTTTCGCCCCAGGGCGTCTGCTTGAACGGCCGCACGAACAGCAGGTCGATGTCCGATCCCGGCGCCAGCATGCCGCGGCCATAGCCGCCTGTGGCAACCACTGCGAGCCGTTCGGACTCGGTGGGGTTCTGTGCGTAGTAGAAATGCTTGGTGGCGAAGTCGTAGAGCACTTGAATGGTGATGTCCTGCAGGTTCGAGAGCGTGCGGGCCGCCGTCGTGCCGCTCGCAGTACCCGCCTCGACCCGCTCCCTGATGCGCGTGCGTGCATCGGAGAACCGGCTTTTGATCAGGGTCAGGGCTTCCTTGCGCAGCCTGCCTTGATCCGATTCGGCATGGGCAAGCGCCGTCAAATCCCGGCGCAGCGCGTCACCGTCGATGAGTTCGATCCGGTCCGATCCTTCGTAGCCCAAAATCCATCCTCGCGCGGGGTTGATCATGACATAGAATGACGCCCGTCCGGTAAAGGCAAGCTGGTGAGCCAAGGAGGCGGAAATGCGCGCGATGCGTTTCGAGCAAAAAGGCCGGCCGCTCGCGATGATGGAGCTGCCTGCACCCAAGCCGGGATCTGGGCAAATCCGCGTTGTGGTCAAGGCATGTGCAGTTTGCCGCACCGATTTGCATGTGGTGGACGGGGATCTTCCTCATCCCAGGCTTCCTCTGACGCCGGGCCATGAGATCGTCGGCATCGTCGATGCGGTCGGGCCGGGCGTGACCCGCTTCAAGGCCGGGCAGCGGGTGGGGATTCCCTGGTTGGGCTGGACCTGCGGCAAATGCGAATTCTGCCGCCGCGGGGAGGAGAATCTCTGCCCCAACGCCCGCTTCACCGGCTACCAGATCGACGGCGGCTTCGCCTCCGCTGCCGTCGCCGACGAACGCTATGCCTTCGCGTTGCCGGAGAATTATTCGGACGAGGCGGTTGCGCCACTGCTCTGCGCTGGACTGATCGGCTATCGCGCGCTGAAGCTGGCGGGCGAGGGCAAGCGCCTTGGGCTCTACGGTTTTGGCGCCGCCGCCCATATCGCCGTGCAGGTGGCGAACGCCCGCGGGCAGGAGGTCTATGCCTTCGTCAAGCCGGGCGACGCGGTGGCCAAAGCATTTGCCCAAAAAATGGGCGCGGCGTGGGCGGGGGATTCCGACGGACCCGCGCCCGTGCCGCTCGACGCCGCGATTATCTTCGCGCCGGTGGGTACGCTGGTGCCGGCGGCCTTGCGCGCGGTGCGGCCGGGCGGCACGGTGGTCTGCGGCGGCATCCACATGAGCGACATCCCGTCGTTTCCCTACGAGATTTTGTGGGGCGAGCGCTCGCTGCGCTCCGTCGCCAATCTCACCCGCCAGGATGCGGAGGAATTTCTGGCGCTGGCAGCGAAACACCAGATCAGAACCCAAACGATTTCCTATCCGCTCGAATGCGCGAACGCGGCGCTGGACGATCTGCGGGCGGGCCGGCTCTCCGGTGCAGCGGTGCTCATTCCCTAGCGCTTGGTCTGCGCCCGTGCCCAGGCGAGGTAATCCTCATTGCCGCCGGCGATCGGCAGTTTGAGGAAGCACGGCACCGTGTAGGGATGCAGCGGGCGCGCCGCCGCAATCACGGCGTCCGCAAGTTCCGCCCGCGTCTTGATGAGGGCGGCCACTTCGCTTTCGTGTTGCAGCTTGCCGTCCCATTCATAGACCGACTGCATCGGCGCAGTGATGTTCACGCAGGCGGCGAGCCTGGCCTCCACCAGTGCCTCGGCCACGCGGCGGGCGGCGCCGGCATCGGGGAAGGTGGAATAGACGAAGATAAATTCGCTGGCGCTCATGCGAGCATCATGGCGGGTTCGGCCGGAAATGGAAACATTGCCGGTGGCAAGCGCGGCTGGCGACGGGTGCTAACTGGCGCTGGTAATGTCGGCGAGGCCACGGCCGAGGCCCGCATCGTCCATGCCGTAGCCGACGACGAAGGCGTCGCTGCCGCTGAAACACGCAAAATCCGCGGTGACCGGCGCGTCGGCGCGGCGCTTGTCCAGCACCACGGCCGTCGTCACTTCCGCCGCACCGGCTTTCAGCAGCAGATCGCGCGCGGTGGCGAGCGTATGGCCGTGATCGAGCACGCCGTCGATCAGCAGGATGCGCGCGCCCGATACGGTTTCGCCCGGCCCGGCCAGCACTTTCATCTCGCCGCCTTCGCGGTGCAGGCCATAGCGCCTCAGCCAGAGAAATTCGACCGGCAGGTCCAGCCCCTCGCGGGCTAGGGCGCGCGCCAGATCGGCAGCAAAGACGAACGCGCCGGTGAGAACCGGCACCATGATCTCTGGCCGCGCGGCCATGCCGGCGATGTCATGCGCCAAGGCGCGCACGCGTGCCGCAATCTCTGCTTCGGCATAAAGAATGGGGCGTGACGTGTTCACCGGCCGGCTTCCGCGAAGCTCAGCTCCAGATGGCGCGCGGCCGCAGGCGGGCTCGAAAGCCGCGTCAGGAACCGCATGCTCTGGCCCGCGCCGAGCGTCGGCTGCTGGGTTTTGAAGGTCCAGCGACAGAGTTCATGGCCGTCCGCCCCGGTCAGCACGCCGCGGATCGGCGGGACGGAGGCGGCGTGGCCGCTGACATTGACGAGCTTGCCGGCGACCGCCAGCACTAGCTGATGGTCTTCGCTCTGGCGATCATAGCGGACGTCCTCGAAGACCAGTCCGCGCGTGTTCACCGTGAGCCCCAGCGCGCGGTAGAGCGTGGCCGATTTGGGCCAGATCGCGGCGACGCTCTGCCGGTAGCTGACTGCCGACCAGCCGATTACCAGTGTCACGGCTACCAGACCCAGCCAGCCGCCGGCTGCTGCCAGCCGGCCGAGCGCTCTTTTCGGATGGGCGCCGGCTGGCTTGGGCTCAACGCTGGGCGTGGGCGCATAGCTGCGCGGCTGCGGTGCGGGCTCTCTTGGGGTTTCGGGTTCGGGCTGCGGGCGGGGCGCCGGCCCGGCTTCGGCCTCAGGCGGAGCCTGGTGCCAGTTATGGCCGCATTTGGCGCAGCGTACGCGCCGGCCCGCCGGAAGGAAGGCTTCGTCCTTCGCGTTGTAGCGGGTGCCGCATTCGGGACAGGTCAGAATCATTTGTCTAAAAGTACCCGGATCGGTGCAAGCGCCGCAATATTGGCCGGCTGCGCGGCTTCTGCGGATAAGTGAGTATGGCGAAGATTTATTAAGGCTTTGCCGCTTGTCAGCCCCGCCGGTGCCGCTAAGGTCCGCCGTCATGGTGCGCTTCGAAAATGTCGGCATGCGCTACGGTCCGGGGCCAGAGGTGCTGCGCGACGTCACCTTCGTGCTGGAGGCAGGCTCCTTTACCTTCCTGACCGGGCCCTCCGGCGCAGGCAAGACGACGCTGCTCAAGCTGATGCTGCTGGCCGAGCCGCCCTCGCGCGGGCTGATCACGCTGTTCGGCCATGACCTTGCTACTGCCAGGCGCGGGGCATTTCCGGCGCTGCGGCGGAGGATCGGCGTGGTGTTCCAGGATTTCCGCCTGCTCGATCATCTCTCTGCCTTCGAGAACGTCGCATTGCCGCTACGTCTCGCCGGACGGCGCGAGGAGGATTACCGCCAGGACGTGGAGGAACTGCTGACCTGGGTTGGCCTGGGCGACCGCATGGCGGCGCCCCCGCCCACGCTCTCCGGCGGCGAGCAGCAGCGCGTGGCCATCGCGCGCGCGGTGGTGGCGCGGCCCGATCTGCTCTTGGCCGACGAGCCCACCGGCAATGTCGATTCGGAGATCGGCCAGCGCCTGATCCGCCTGTTCTCGGAACTGAACCGGCTTGGCACCACGGTTCTGATCGCAACCCATGATCGCAGTCTGATCGAGAAATCGCGCGCCAAGGAGATGCGGCTGGTCGATGGCCGTCTCGTTGAACTGAGGGCGCAACGGCCATGACTGCACGCCGGCCGGCTCACATCATGCCGCGCGAGAAGGGCACCACGCCGCTCGATCTGGTGATCGCGGTGATGGCGTTTCTGGCGGCGCTCGCGCTGGGCGCCTCGCTGGTGGCGAACCGCACGGCCGATAGCTGGCGCGCCGGGCTGGCGGGGCGCATCAGCGTGCAGGTGCTGCCGCCGGACAAGGGCCCGCCGGAGCCGGCGCTGTCGCGCGAAACCGCCGCCGCGCTTGCCATTTTGCAGAACACGGATGGCATCGTGCATGCCGCGCCGCTGAGCCAGGGCGAAATCCTCAAGCTGGTCGAGCCGTGGCTGGGCCAGAGCGCGCTGGTGGCCGACCTGCCGCTGCCGCGCATGATCGACGCCACCATCATGCCCGGTGTGCGCGTCGATATCCCGGCGCTGGCCAGGAAGCTCAAGGCGGCCGCACCCGATTCGGTGCTCGACGATCACAGTCACTGGATCGCACGGCTGCGGGGCCTCGCCGACACGGTGATCTGGTCGGCCTACGCAATCCTCGCGCTGATCGCCGTGGCGACGGCGGCCATCGTGGCCTTCGCCACCCGCGCCAGCCTTGAAGCACATCACGAGATCGTGGCGCTGCTGCACCAGATGGGGGCCCATGCGCGCTTCATCGCCAGCGCTTTCGACCGGCATTACCTGCTGGCGACGCTAGGTGCGGCGGCTGCGGGCGCGGGACTGGCAGCGGCGCTGTTCCTGATTGCGGGCAGCCTCGAATATGCCGGCGTTCAGCCGGTGTCCTTCCTGCCGCCGCTGACGCTGCACGCCCTGGAGATCCCCTGGCTGGCAGCGGTGCCGCTGGGCGCCGGTGCCATCGCCTGGGTGACGGCGCGGCTTTCGGTCTTGGCGGCGCTGCGCGAAATCTACTGAAGACGGGCGGCGTTCCGGGCTAAGCTCGGCGCGCTTGTAGTGGGAAGAAGGGCCGGATTTTGGCGGAAGCGGGCAAGCGTCGGCATTTCTGGCCAGCCGTGACGCTGATGGCAGCGGTGCTTTACGGCGTGGGCTTTCTCGCTTTCGTTGCCGCCTTGCCGCGTGTGCCCGAGAATCTCGATCAGCCCGATGCCATCGTGGCGCTGACGGGCGGCGGAGCAAGGCTCGATACTGCCGTCGCGTTGTTCGAGCGCGGGGTGGGCAGGCGCCTGCTCATCACCGGGGTCAACAACACCACCACCAAGGCCGAACTCAAGCCGATCGTTCACGGCGGGCCGCGCTTCGAATGCTGCGCCGACCTCGGCCGCACCGCCGCCAACACCCACGGCAATGCTGCCGAAACGGCCGCCTGGGTGAAGTCGCATCACTATCGCCGCCTCATCATCGTGACGGCGAGCTATCACATGCCGCGGGCCTTGCGCGAATTCGCCGCCGAGATGCCCGGTGTCAGGCTGGAGCCTTATCCGGTGGAACCGGACGGCATCGACCCGGCGCATTGGTGGCGCCGTCCGCGCACCTTCCGCCTCCTGCAATCCGAATATGTGAAATACCTGGCCAGCCTCGCCTTGACCGCGCTCTTGCCCGCGCGCGAACGCGACGCCATCGATCCCACGCTCGATCCTGCGGTCGAGCGCCATTCCGACCGCAGCAACGCTCCCGCCCATCCGCGATCATGATCCTTTTGCGCTCGACGCTCTATTTCCTCTGGTTCATCACGGTTTCGGTGATGATGCACATCGCCGCGCTGCCTGCCCTGCTGATGCCGCCCGCCGCGACGCTGTTCGCCGCGCGGCTCTGGTGCAAGCTGCTGCTGTGGGGCCTCAAGGTCATCGGGGGGCTGGATTACGAGGTGCGCGGCGAGGTGCCGAAGGGTGGCGCGCTGGTCGCCGCCAAGCATATGAGCATGTGGGATACGCTGGCGCTCTACCTGTTGCTGCACGATGCGCGTTTCGTCCTGAAGAAGGAGCTGCTGGCGATTCCGTTCTATGGCTGGTTCGTGAAGAAGGCGGGCATGATCGCCATCGACCGCGCGGGCCACGCCTCCGCCTTGCGCAAGATGGCCGCGGCGGTGAAGGAGGCGGTGGCAGGTGGCCACGCCGTCGTCATCTTCCCCGAGGGCACGCGCAAGAAGCCGGGTGCGCCGCCGGACTACAAGCCGGGCGTGGCCGCGCTCTACACCCAGCTTGGACTGCCCTGCGTGCCAGTGGCGCTCAATTCGGGGCGCTACTGGCAGGGCTTCACCAGGAAGCCCGGCACCATCGTGATCGAGTTCCTGCCGGCCATCCCGCCCGGCCTCGACCGGCGGCAGTTCATGGCCACGCTTGAGAGCCGCATCGAAACCGCGACGGCGAAATTGCTGGCGCAACCGTGACGGTGTTATTGTAAGAACATATATAGAACGTATAGTTGATTTTAACTGCTGGCGAGGTTATTTATGGTTCCCGCATGGCGCGGGCCAAACGGTTTCCCAAAGGACCATCAGGGCGCGATGCACGATATCTCCCGCCAGATCTGGGACATGAAATACCGGCTCAAGGCGCCGGACGGCACGCCCGTGGATGAGGACGTGGCCGGTACCTGGGCGCGCGTCGCGCTGGCCGCCGCCAAGGCCGAGGTGCCAGAGGCCCGCAATGCGGCCGCGCGCGATTTCGCGCAGGCCCTGGCCGGGCATCGCTTCCTGCCGGCCGGCCGCATCCTTGCCGGCGCGGGCACCGACCGCAACGTCACGCTCTTCAACTGCTTCGTGATGGGCCGGATCGACGACGACATGGGCGCCATCTTCGCCAACCTGCGCGAAGCGGCGCTGACGCTGCAGCAGGGCGGCGGCATCGGCTACGATTTCTCGACCCTGCGCCCCAAGGGCGCGAGCGTGAAGGGCGTGGGGGCGGATGCCTCCGGCCCCGTCTCCTTCATGGAGGTGTGGGACGCGATGTGCCGTACCATCATGAGCGCGGGCAGCCGCCGCGGCGCCATGATGGCGACGCTGGCCTGCGACCATCCCGATATCGAGGACTTCATCGAAGCCAAGAAGACGCCCGGCCGGCTTTCGATGTTCAATCTCTCGGTGCTGGTGAGCGACGAATTCATCGCCGCGGTCAAGGCCGATGCGCTGTGGGATCTCGTTTTCAACGACCGCATCTACAAGACCCTGCGGGCGCGCGACCTGTGGGACCGCATCATGCGCGCCACCTACGATTACGCCGAGCCCGGCGTGATCTTCATCGATCGCATCAACGCCGAGAACAATCTCTCTTATTGCGAAACCATCCGGGCCACCAACCCCTGCGGCGAACAACCGCTGCCGCCCTATGGCGCCTGCCTGCTGGGGTCGATCAACCTGGCGAAGCTGGTGAAGCATCCGTTCGAGGACGAGGCGGCGCTCGACGAAATCGAACTGGCCCGGCTGACCAGAACCGCCGTGCGCCTGCTCGACGACGTGATCGACATCTCGCGCTTTCCGCTGCCGCAGCAGCGCACCGAGGCCGAGGCCAAGCGGCGCATCGGGCTGGGCGTCACTGGCCTCGCCGACGCGCTGATCTTCTGCCGCGCGCGCTACGGTTCGCCCGAGAGCATCACGCTGATCGACCGCTGGCTGGAGGTGCTGGCTCACGCCGCTTACGAAGCCTCCGCCGATCTGGCCGCCGAAAAGGGCACGTTCCCGCTGTTCGACCGGGAGAAATATCAGGCCCGGCCCAACATCCAGCGCCTGCCGCAGGCGATCCGCCAAAAAATCGCGGCCCACGGCATCCGCAATGCGCTCGTCACCTCCATCGCGCCCACCGGCACGATCTCGCTATTTGCCGACAATGTGTCGAGCGGGGTCGAGCCGGTGTTCGCCTATTCCTATACGCGCAAGGTGCTGATGGCGGACGGCTCTCGGCGCGAGGAAACGGTGAGCGATTATGCCTGTCGCGCCTTCCGCGCCAAATTCGGCGAAGAGGCGCCGTTGCCGGATTATTTCGTCAGCGCACAGACGATTTCGCCGGACGATCACCTGGCGGTGCAGGCCGCGGCGCAGCGCCATGTCGATTCCTCGATCTCGAAAACCATCAACGTGCCCGCGGATATCGATTTCGAGGCGTTCAAGGACGTTTATCTCAAGGCCTATGATCTGGGCTGCAAGGGTTGCACCACCTACCGGCCCAACATGGTGACGGGCGCGGTGCTGTCCACCGAGACCAAGCCGGCGGGCAAACCGGCGGAGGAAAGTACGCAACCCTCGCTGCCGCTCGATCTGCCGCGCATCGCCTCGGCCGCGCGCGCCGGCGGCGTCGTCTACATGACCAAGCCGCTGGACAGGCCGGAACTCCTGCCGGGCCAGACCTACAAGATCAAATGGCTGGATTCCGATCACGCCTTCTACATCACCATCAACGACATTGTGCAGGATGGCCGCCGCCGACCCTTCGAAATCTTCATCAACTCGAAGAACATGGAAGCCTATGCCTGGACGCTGGCGCTGACGCGCATGATCTCGGCGGTGTTCCGCCGCGGCGGCGATGTCTCCTTCGTGGTGGACGAGATGAAGGCCGTGTTCGATCCGCGCGGCGGCCAATGGACGGGCGGGCGCTATGTGCCATCGCTCCTGGCGGCCATCGGCGAGGTGATCGAGCGCCATCTCGTCGCCATCGGGTTCATGGCCCCGCGCGAAAGCCAGGAGGCAACACCGGAGATGAAAGCGGTGGCCATCGCCGCAGAGGGGGCGCCAGCGCGCGCCTGCCCGCGCTGCTCCAGCCCCAGCCTCGTCAAGCTGGAAGGCTGCGATACCTGTGTGTCCTGCGGTTATTCGCGCTGCGGCTGACTTCCCAGAAAAACCGGATAGACTTGCGATATGCGATATTCTCACCGCTTCTTCCTCTATGCGCCGGTGGCGGCGCTGGTCGTGCTGGCCGCGGCCGTGGCGCTCTACTGGAACGTCTCGGTGCAGGCCTTCGCCAAGAAGCTGAACGCCATGAATGGCGCCGAGGTCGCGCCCGGCGTGACGCTGCATTTCACCTCCGAGTCGCTGGGCGGCTTTCCCTTCCGCATCGATGCGGTGCTGAAGAACCTCAGGCTCGACCTGGCGGGATCGCATGGCAAGGCCAGTTGGCAGACGCAGAAATTCGCCCTTCACATGCTCGATTACAGTTCGGCCACTCTGGTGTTCGAGGCCGCGGGCGAACAGCAGATTTCCTGGCACGATGCAGCGGGCAAGGCGCAAAGCCTCGCCTTCCTGCCCGGCCTGTTGCGTGCCAGCGCGCATTCGCGAAGCGGGCGTTTCGACCGCTTCGATGTCGAGTTGATCGATGCGCACCTTCCCGCCTTCGATATCGCGCGTGGCGAACTCCATTTGCGGCAGGATCCGAAAGTTGACGCCTTGGATCTCGTTGCCGCTGCCAGCGACCTGCATCTGCTTTCGACGCAGCGCAGCGCACTGGGCGATGTGATATCGCGCTTCCGCCTCGATGCCAGGCTGGCGCCTGGCGGGCCGTGGGATGGCCTCTTCGCCGGCAGCAGCGATTGGCGCAAAGCAGCCGATGCCTGGCGCGCACACAAGGGCGGGCTCTCCGTCGATCATCTCGAAATCGCCTGGGGCAAGGCCGATGCGAAAGGCGGCGGTCTTCTCATGCTGGACGGCGCGCACAGGCCAACCGGCGAAATCAAGCTGACGGTGACGGGCTATCAGGCTTTGGCCGAGGAGGCGGCGCGCCGCCATCTGGCCAAGGGGCCGCAAACCAGCCTGCTTACGGGCGTGATGGCTGAAGCCGGTAGCGCAGCGCGCGACCCAGGCTCTGCGCTGCCGGTTACGCTCGCCTTCAAGGATGGGCTGGCCTATGTCGACGATACGCCGGCCGGATTCCTCAAGCCGGTGTATTGATCTACTTTTTTTCTCCCGGCTTCGGGCGATTGCGGCCAAAGTTCGGTTCAGCGCTGTCCTGGCCGGCGCTGACGATGCCGCGGCGGATGGCGCGCGTGCGCGTGAAGAGGTTGAACAGCGTATCGCCGTCGCCCCAGCGGATCGCACGCTGCAGCAGGCTCAGATCCTCGGTGAAGCGCGCCAGCACTTCCAGCACCGCTTCCCGATTGTTGAGGAAGATGTCGCGCCACATGGTGGGATCGGAAGCGGCGATGCGCGTGAAGTCGCGAAAGCCGCCAGCGGAGTATTTGATCACTTCGCCTTCGGTCACCGTTTCCAGATCGTCGGCGGTACCCACGATGTTGTAGGCGATGAGGTGCGGCACATGGCTGGTGACGGCCAGCGCCAGATCATGATGCCTGGGGTCCATGATCTCCACATCGCTGCCGCAGCGGTGCCAGAAGTCTTTCATGGTTTCCAGCGCAGCGGCATCCGTGCCCGGCGGCGGCGTGAGGATGCACCAGCGCCCGTCGAACAGCTCGGCGAAGCCTGCCTCGGGACCGGACTGTTCAGTGCCGGCGATGGGATGGGCCGGGACGAAATGCACGCCCTCCGGCACATGCGGGCCGACATCGCGCACCACGGCAGCCTTCACGCCGCCGACGTCGGAAACGATCGCGCCGTTCTTCAGATGCGGCGCCATCTCCCTGGCCAATTCGCCGAAGCTGCCTACCGGCGTGCACAGGATCACCAGATCGGCCTCGCGCACGGCGCCAGCCAACTCGGCATGGGTGGAATCGGCATAGCCGAGGCGGCGCACGGTCTCCAGCACCTCGGCGCTGCGGTCGTAGCAGGCGATATGCGCAGCGAGCCCCGCGCGGCGCGACGCATGGGCGATGGCGGAGCCGATCAGGCCGATGCCGATCAGCGTCAGCTTGCCGAACAACGGATTGGAATCGAAGGTCATGGCGCCGTCTCGCGCAGGAAATCGGCCAGCGCTTCGACCACCAGCCGGTTGGCTTCTTCCGTGCCCACGGTCAGGCGCAAGGCATGCGGCAGGCCGTAATTGGCAACGCTGCGCAGGATCAGCCCATGCCGGGTGAGGAAGGCATCGGCCTTGGCGGCGGTGTGCGGGCCGTCCGCCGCAAAATGGATCAGCACGAAATTGCCGACGCTGTCATCCACGCGAAGGCCGAGCGCCCGGATGTTCGCGGTCAGCCAGGGCAACCATTTGGCGTTGTGCGCCTGTGCGGTTTCGACATGGGCATGATCGGCGATTGCGGCCGCGGCCGCGGCCTGTGCCGGCACCGAAACGTTGAACGGGCCGCGCACGCGGTTCAGCACGTCGGCCACCGCGGCCGGGCAGAAAGCCCAGCCCACGCGCAGGCCGGCAAGGCCGTAAATCTTCGAGAAGGTGCGAGTCATCACCACGTTGTCGAATTGCGTGACCAGTTCGATGCCGGCTTCGTAATCGTTGCGGCGGACATATTCGGCATAGGCCGCATCGATCACCAGCAGCGTGGACGGTGGCAGCCCGGCGTGAAGCCGGCGCACCTCCTGCACCGGAAGATAGCTGCCGGTCGGGTTGTTCGGATTGGTGAGGAAAACCAGGCGTGTCTTCGGCGTCACCGCGGCGAGCATGGCGTCGACGTCGGCGCATAGATTCTTCTCCGGCGCCGTCACCGGCACCGCGCTGTTGGCCAGCGTGGCGATACGATAGACAAGAAAGCCGTACTGGCTGAACAATACCTCGTCGCCGGGCCGCACATAGCAGTTGGCGAGCAGCGTCAGAAGCTCATCCGAACCGTTGCCGCAAACGATGCGCTCGGCATTGAGCCCGTGGGCCGCGGCGATGGCCTCGCGCAGGAGCCGCGCGCTGCCTTCGGGATAAAGCGCCAGGTTCTTGGCGGCCGCCTCGAAGGCTTGGCGCGCGGCGGGGCTCGCCCCCAGCGGCGTCTCGTTGGAAGAAAGCTTGTGGACTTTGGCCAAGCCGGGCGCGGTGGCACGTCCGCCCACATAGGGCGCGATGTCCAGAATGCCGGGTTTGGGCGTAGGCGTCATGACGGGATCCTCATGGAACGGCAGGTTCTATCGCAGGATGGTCCGATAAAATCAAAGGCCGGCAGAATCAAAGCCGTTGTGGTGAAGCCGGGTCTGGCTGGGGCGCCCTCTCCGAACCAGGCAATCGCGCCATTCGATCACGGTGGATGGGTGAGATTTTGGCGGTGCCCCGGTCGTAACGGCTGCTTGCCCGCGCCGGGTGGCGGGCCATACCGGCGGGCCATGCCGGCGGGACCGGGGCCCAGCCGGGCCGGCGGTCCGATGCGTATCCGGTTGCGGGCACGGCCTATGGGTTCTTTTTCCGCCAGTGCTGGGGTATGCGCGGACCCGAGGCGGCAGTCCGGAAATCACCGTTCTCGGCTGAAGCGATCCCACACGCCCGATGGAGCCGGGCGTGTGGGGGTGAATCTTTTCGCCGGTGGCGCAGCCTTTCTGCTCAGGACGCGTAGATCACTTGCTGGCGTCTGCCTGGGTATCGGCGTGGAGCAGCTTCAGCGCCGCATCGTAATGTGCGACGCCCATCTTGTAAAAGCCGCTGTTGCAGGCCAGCAGTCCATTGTTGCGATGAGACATTGCCGCGTCGTAATTCGGCGAGGTCTTGTTGGCATCGAGTGCGGTTCGCACCTGTTTGGCAGCCGTCAGGCAGCTGTTAGCGTTGGCATCGGCAGCATTGGCCGATAACGCCGTCATCGCGACAGCGGCCGAAACGACAATCGCGGCGGTGAGGTCTTTTCGAATGTGCATCCGTTCCTCCTTCTGTGGTCCGGCATCAGTGCCGATGACGAGGAGATAGGAAGCCGTACCGCCAGTGACAGTGTTACGCAGCGCTGAAAAAAGCGCATGGCCGCCATGCCGAATGGCTGCGCGCTGGAAATAGTGCGCAAAAGAAAAGGGCGGGCCGAAGCCCGCCCTTTCCGTGGAAAGTCCGGCTATGCGGATCAGCTGCCGCTGCCGCCGCCGAGCTCGATGACGGCGCGGCGATTCTTCGGCTCGCGCACGCCCTTGCCCGTGGGCACCATCGGGTCGTCGTAGCTCTTGCCGACCGTGGTGATCCCCGAGGCGTCCATGCCCTCGCGGACCATTTCGTCCTTCACGGCGTCGGCGCGACGCTCAGACAGCGCCTGATTGTAACGGTGCGAGCCGACCGTGTCGGTATGACCGGTGACCAGAACCTTCACGAAGCCATGCGACTTGGCCGTCGACACCGCTTCGGCGATCACCTTCTGCGCCTCTTCCGTCAGGTTCGACTTGTTGAAGTCGAAGAAGACGATGTACGTCGTCACCGGCGGGGGCGGCGGCGGGGGCGGCGGGGGCGGCGGGGGCGGCGGAGGAGGCGGCGGGGGCGGCGGCGCGGCATTCACGTACCACCGCACGCCGACCATGACCGCTTCTTCGCTGAGGTCGCCAAGACGGGCATGATAAAGCGTATAGCTCGTGCCAAAGTTATGGTCGATCGACGCTTCGCGATACCGGGCATTGATATAGAGATCGACGTTGTCCTGGATCGAATAGTTGAAGCCGGCCATCAACTGATACATCAGCCCGTTATGCGTGCCGGTCAGATAGGTGTAGACCGGCCCTTTGGCCTCGGCATCAGCACTGCCTACCCCGACGCCGCCACCGAGAGTGAAGTCCCATTTGTCGGTGAGCGGGAAATCATAGGCCGCGTTGAGCATCGCGGACGTAATGTCCACATGGCCGCTGTAGCCCGTTTCTTTGATGCTGTGGGGCGTATATCCGAATTCAGCTTCCAGACGGACGCGATTCGCGAACCGATAGCCGAATGCGCCGGTAACCAGGACACCGTCGTCCGTACCGAGTTTCGCCGTGCCCCCGGTATAGCCGGTACCCGTCGGCACCAGGGAACCTTTGACATTTCCCAAACGGTCCCAGCCGAGGCCAAGTCCAATATACCAGCCAGTCGCGTTACTTGCGGCCGCCGGGCCAGCAATGGCCAAGGCCGCAACGCCCGCTAGGGCGATCATCCGAATCTTCATTTTTTACCCTCGTTCTAAATATCGACGGGCAGGGACCCCCCCACCGACGCGTCCGGGATGCGTGTCCTCCCTATAGAGGAAAAGCCTGTGAATGTGGAGCGGTAATCCCGGCAAGGTGCAGCGTTATGGCCGGGAATCCCCCCACTGTGACCCGCATGCAACATCATTTGGAGAGTGACGGAACATCACAAGCCCGGCAATTCAAGACAAAGGCATAACGAGCCGGGAGTATCGACAAGTCATTGCTTGCGCGAGCATTTGCGGCGAAGTTGTGTTCCACCGTGTTAAGGATTTCTGTCCGGGGTTCGACGTGGAACAGATTTAACCAACCGCGCAACAGGTCTGCGAAGGGCCAGCGCAGGCCCGCCAGATCGCCGAAATCGACCGCGTGCAGCCGGCCGTTCGGCGAAAGTGACGCCAGCGCCGACTTAACAGCCTGATGCCAATCAGGAATCATGGATAAACTGTACGAGAAGACGACCCGGTCGAAGGGCGCCTCCCGGGCGAACAGCGCCGGCGTCAGCGCCTCGGCATAGCCGTGGACCAACTGGATGCGGCCCGCAAGCCCGGCGCGGGCGATCTTCCGCGCTGCGGTCTTCAACATCTCCTGGGAGGCGTCCAGTCCATAGAAGCTGGCCTCGGGGTAGCGCCGCGCCATCCGAATCAAATTGCGCGCGGTGCCGCAGCCGATTTCGACCACCGTTTCGCCGGGGCGAAGGTCCAGTTCGCGGATCAGCCGGTCACGCCCGAAAAGAAAGTACTTCCGCGTCAGATCGTAGATGTAGCGCTGATAGCGGTAGACCTGATCCATCAGCGCGGCGTGAGCTGTTTCCTCACTCATTATCGGCTCATGACAGCGGCCGGCGGGCATAGATGTGGAAACCGCCATAGATTGAGGAGCGGTCGCGTGCATGCAAGGCCCGGCTTTCGGCCTCGGCATAGCACCAGGGGGCCAGAAGCTCAGCCGGCAGTTTCCGTGGCAGGGGCGAATCGGGGCCGGCGGTGCGGAAGATCACCCGCGCGTCGCGGCTGTCTGCGGTACGGTCGATCTCGGCCCAGAGCTGGGCGAGAATTTCGGGAGTCATCCAGTCCTGCGCGTCGAGCAGGACGTAGCGGTGCAGCGAGCGAGCCGGCTGTTCCTTCAGAAAGTCGATCAGTGAGGCGTGATGAACCTCGACCGCGCCGGTGCGCTCGCGGATGACCTCATAAACCTCTTCGCGCAGATAGGCGGGAACAGCCGCACGGTTCTCAACATCGTAGCCGCGGGAGAAGGCCTGCCAGGCGAAATAGTTGCTGCTGACCGGAAAATCGCAGGCCAGTTTTTCCACGCGCTGACGCAACACTTCTACCGGATCGCCGGCAGAAACCAACTCGTCATACTGCGCTGGCGGAATGCCCAGCGCATAGAGCGAAACCGGCGATCTGGACAGGAAGCGAATGGGCTTTGAATCGAAGAGCGGGGCAATCAGCTGTTCGAACTGTGCGCGCTGCTCTTCCGGCGTTCGGGCGGCGACAATGCCATCCAGCTTTTTGCCGTGCAGCCGTGCCACGGTGTGAAGGATGCCGATGAAGCGGCCGAGCAGGCCGTGGCGGTAGAGGTTGCGCGCGAACATGTTGATGCGCCGCCCGTGCAGCGGCAGGCGCTTTTCCCAATAGCTGCGGGTCTGCGCATCGAGCTTGGAGCTTAGCAATTCATCATAAGCGCGGCTGTTGGCCTTGTCGTTGGCGCGGCCGAAAAAACAGAAAAATTCCTCATAGGAGGGCAGGTTCTCGAGCGCGGCCAGTTTCAGCCGCGTCAGCGCCACATGGTTGGGATTGAGATCGATGGCGATGATCCGTTCCGGACCTGCCGCCAGGTAATTGAGGACGTTGCAGCCACCCGAGGCGATGGTGATCATCCGGTGTCCCGGGCCAAGCCTGAGAGCCTCCATGTCTACGTCCGGGTCTTCCCAGATCTGATTGTAGACAAATCCCTTGAACATCAAGGTGAAAAGCCGCTCCAGCGCCCCGCGCCGGGTGGCGGCGGGCTTGGTATGCGCGGCGCGGTCAAGAAGCAGGTTGGCCATGTCGGGCCGTGTCCTTCTTTCAGAGGTCGAGGGAGGAGGCGCCTTGCGCCCGGTGGGGTGGCTCGCCTATTTGGAGGGTATGAACAACACCATCCCGCCGAACCCGAACCCGGTTCAGGAACTGCTCGCTCTGCTCGATCTGGAGCCGATCGAGGTCAACATCTTTCGCGGGCGCAGCCCCGAGGGCCGCTCCCAGCGCGTGTTCGGCGGGCAGGTTCTGGGGCAGGCGCTGGTTGCGGCCACGCGCACGGTCGAGAAACGGATCTGTCATTCGCTGCACGCGTATTTCCTGCTCCCGGGCGATCCCAAGGTGCCGATCCTGTACGAAGTGGACCGTAGCCGCGACGGCACGAGCTTCAGTTCGCGGCGGGTCGTAGCCATTCAGCACGGCCGGCAAATCTTCCATATGTCCGTTTCTTTTCAGATTGATGAACCCGGTCTTGCCCATCAGATGGATGCGCCCCAAGTGCCGCCGCCCGATGCGCTGGAGAATGAAGACGAGGCGCGCCGCGCCATCGCCGGGCAGGTGCCTGCGGAACACCGCGAGCATTTCCTGCGGCCCAGGCCGATCGAACTGCGGCGGGTCGAGCAGGGCAACATCCTGCATCCGCAGAAGCGTCCGCCGCATCAGGCGTTCTGGGTGCGCGCAACAGGTGCGCTGCCGGACGACCGCGCCCTGCAGCAATGCGTGCTCGCCTATGCCTCGGACATGACACTGCTCGATACCTGCCTGTTGCCACACGGCATCGGCTGGTTCGACAAGCGCATGCAGATGGCGAGCATCGACCACGCCATGTGGTTTCACCGCCCGTTCCGCGCCGACGAATGGCTGCTCTACGTGCAGGACAGCCCGGCGGCGAGCGGCGGGCGCGGCTTCAACCGCGGCCTGATCTATGCGGCGGATGGAACGCTGGTCGCGTCCGTGGCCCAGGAAGGCCTCATCCGCTTCCACGAGGAATAGGAAACGTCAGCCAGTGTAGCTGACCGTCGCGCCACGGCGCGGGCGCTCGTAGAAGCTATCGGTCATCGCGACGGTGCCGATGATGAACTTGCCGACCGGCGATTTGTAGCCATAGGACACCTGCGCCAGGATCACGCTGCAGGCATTGGCCGGGCAGCGCGACTGGTCCATCAAGCCGGTGGGGATGGTCATTGTGCGGCCGACGCTCAGGGGCGTGCCGTTCTGCGCCTGGCTCCATGCCACCGTTCCGCCGCCCTTGCCATCGCTGACGATGCTGGAAATCACGATCTGGGCGGTAGAACCATCGTAGGGAAAGAGCACGGCGCTGTCTGCGGCGAAGATGTTGGACATGTCCGTGGCGGAGACGCTGCTGGCCTGCGCCACCAGATCGGCGCCGGTGGAAGCCAGCATCGTCACCTTTTCGTGGACCGCCAGCGCGTCGCACACTTCCACAGTGCCCAGCAGCAGCGTCACCAGCACCGGCGCGATCAATGCGAATTCGACCGCGGCGAGGCCACGCTTGTCTCGGGCAAACGTGCGCCAGCGGCTCAGCATGTTGCGCCTGCCGCATAGGGCTCGGTTCGGAAAGCCGCGGCCGCTGCCAGCAGGTGCTGATTGCTAGGCATGTTCGCGAGGAATGGCTGCATCAGCGGTGTCAGGATCGTCCACGGGTAGAAGGCGCGGATCAGTACGACCTGGCAATCGCCGGTGGTATCCACGGCCATCGCGCCGGTATTCAGGCTGCCGTCGGCATTGGTGACCGCGGGATAGCTTGCGCCGGAGAAGTTGCTGTAGGAGCGCAGGTCGATCTCAAGGTTGGCAGTGCACGCCGCGGAACCGATGAGGCCCGACATCTCGCCACAGATGTCGGCCTTGAGCGTGGCCGCATCCAATTTGCCGGAAAGCTGGCCGGTGCGTACCAGCCGGGCCACGTCGTTGGTGGCGTTCTGCAGGACGCCGCCGGCGAAGAACAGCACGCCGGTTTCGATGATGCCGAACACGAAGAGGAAGAACACCGGCGCAATGAGCGCGAATTCGACCGCAGCCGAACCGGAACGCGCAGCTTTGCGCATGCGCCCGCCCGCATGCCCAAACTTGCTGACGAAGGTGCGATGCGCCTTCACCTCACGCGTCCTTTGAGCCAATTCTCCGCTTCGAGGATGGCGCCTTTGCCCGAAACGGCGAAGGCTAACCAACGATCATGCTGAAGAATGGATTAACCAAACCGCCACAGGTCTAGCAATTCGTAACGAATGGCTTACCAAAAGCGGCATTTACCCGGCCGCAGTAAGAAGCCGATAACCAGCATGTCGAAACGCAACACCATTTTCACTGCTTAGGCGCGATGATGGGCCGGCAAGTCCAGATCGGTGAGAGCCGGCATGCCGTTTGGTCAAGGCATTCGTCCACTTCGTGCGCTTCTGCGCGCGTTTGCGCGCGCCAGAAAAGGCAATATCGCGATTACCTTCGCGCTGCTGCTGGTTCCGATTGCGGTGGCGGCCGGCGCGGGGCTGGATTTTTCGCGGGCGCTGATCGTGCGGGCGCGCCTCAGCGAGGCGCTCGACGCTGCGGGCCTGGCCGTGGGCGCTACCAGCGGACTTAGCACCCAGCAGATGCAGACGATGGCGCAGGACTATTTCAACGCCAATTACACCGCCGACAAATCCTTCGGAACTCCCGCCGCCGTAACCGTGACGCCGGGCAACGGCTCGGTGACGGTTTCCACCAGCGTGGACGTGCCGATGACGCTGATGAATCTTGTCGGCTACAAGTCGATGCCGGTATCGGCGTCTTCCCAGGTCGTGTGGGGCAGCACCAAGCTTTGGGTGGCCCTGGTGCTCGACAACACCGGCTCCATGACCGAAACAGATCGAAGCGGTACCAGCAAGATCAGTGCGCTCAAGACCGCCTCGCACCAGCTTCTGACGATGTTGCAAAACGCTTCGGCGAATCCGGGCGATGTCAAAGTTTCGATTGTGCCGTTCAATCGCGATGTCAATGTCGGCAGCAGCAATTACAGCGCAAGCTGGATCGACTGGACGGCGTGGGATGCTGCCAACAGTTACCAGACCTATACGAATTGCAACGGCGGCAGCGGTGGCAACGGCTATTACAGCAACAACTGGGGTTACAGCGGTTCCGGCAGCGACGGCAGCTACAGCTACGGCGGCACAAACTACAGCAACCGCCAGAACTGCACAGTCACCACGGTCGTGCCGCCGCACAGCACCTGGAACGGCTGCATCATGGACCGCACCCAGAATTACGACACGCTGAACACCACCCCGGATCCGACGAATACGGCCACGCTGTTTCCTTCGGACCAATACAATTCCTGTCCGCTGCAGCTCATGGCGCTTTCCGACGATTGGACCGCGCTCGGCAACGAGATCGACAATATGTATGCGGGCGGTAACACCAACCAGACCATCGGCCTGGCCTGGGGCTGGCAGACGCTGACGGACGGCGATCCCATGAACGCGGGCACGCTGCCACAGGACACCCAGCAGGTCATCATCCTGCTCAGCGACGGTCTCAACACCCAGAACCGCTGGACCACCAATGAGTCGAGCATCGACGCGCGCGAGAAACTGGCCTGCGATAACGCCAAGGCTGCCGGCGTCATTATCTACACGGTGTTCGTGGATCTCAACGGCACCAGCGGCAACTCGGCGCCGCTGCAGTATTGCGCATCGTCGTCGTCGAAATACTTCGACCTGACGACATCGGGCGCGATCGTGGCCGCCTTCAATACCATCGGGCAGCAGATCACCAATCTGCGGGTCGCAAAGTAGCGCGCGGTCCGCTATTCGCCCGCCGGAACCGGCTCACCGGCGAGCCGGAGCGGCCCGCGGGCCTGCATCCTTGTTGCCGCCGCCATGACCGGAGCCGTCAGCGCGATAGCGGCTGCGGCCACCACCGCGCCGCCGAGAAGATCAACCACATGGTGGCCGCCCTGGATAGGCGTCGAGACGATGACGCCCAGGTTGATGGCGAGCGCGGCCCATCGAACCCGCTTCAATTCACGCGCATACCAGGCAATGAGTAGTGCCTCGGAGGTGTGAAACGACGGAAAGCCTATAAGCCCCTTGATGTTGGCGGGGGCGATGTGGCCCGGCCCGTTCTGCAGAAGTGCTATCAGGGAATTGGCGTAATTCCGGTCGAGCGCCAGCGGCAGGTGTTGCGTGACCGCAGGCGGCCGTACCGGCAGGCGCGGGCGAACAATCCGCTGCCACGCGGCGCCGGGCGCTGTATGTCCGCTGTTATAAACCGAAGTGAGGGGCGGCCCGTGACATCGAGCGCTGCCTTGCGCGCCCGTTATTGGGCCGTAGCGCTGGCTACTGTGGCGGCCTTGGTGCCCATGTCCTGCCGATTCTGGTTCTCGCCCATAACCGACGAATAAGTGCCCTGGGCATCGCCCGGAAGCGGCGCGGCTTCGCAGCGCCCGGAAGCGCACGCATAGGTGTACTGCTCCGAGCCGCGATCGAGGGTCACCGTGCTCGCCACATGGCCTTCGACACTCAGCGCGTCGTTGATCAGCACGCTGCCGCGCGCGTCGAGCGCAATGAGATTGGTGGTGCCGAACGCCTTGCCCAGAACGAAGACGTGGGTAGGATCAATCACGGTGACATCCGCCATCGTAGGATTGCCGACGAAAACGGTCGTAACGGGGCGCTCGAAGGCGACAACCCGTGCCTGGTCGATCGGAACGTTGATCGCGCCGGCCATCGCGGGCAGGGCGAAACCCGCGGTCACTGCGGCAATCGATGCGAAGAAAAATGTGGCGCGGCGCATGGGGTCGCCTCCGGCGATTTTGCTGTCCTGAGGCTAGGGCCTCGGGTGTAAAGGAAGGTTTAATGATCGGCGTGCGCCGGCCTGGCGCGCGGCGTGTTTCGCTCCCCTCCATTCGCGTTCGCGCCGAAGCGAGAGAGGATGATTTGCCGTTGTGGTAAACAAAGTATAGACATTAACCATGAGTTCCATCGCGGGACGGCCATTTTGTTTCGGGTTGAAACAGGTGAAGACTGTTGCTCGTCTTGGCATTTAATCGGTCGTTAATTGTGTGCTCGTACGATGGGCGCCATTCCACGATTGGGGCCGCTTCGAAACCGGCACCTTGTGGGTCTTGGGTGTCAGTCAACGGAGGCTTCAATGAAAAAGCTCATTTCGCGTTTCTATGCCGATGAATCGGGCGCGACGGCCATCGAATACGGCCTGATCGCGGCGGGCATTGCGGTGGTGATCATCGCCGCTGTGCAGCTGATCGGTACGAATCTGAATTCAACGTTCACAAGCGTCGCTAACGCCGTGAAATAATATTCGGTACTGCCGATATCCGCGCCGCTCAACGGCGTGGTGGGAACGCAATCAAGCAACGGCCGCTTCCGGGCGGCCGTTCGCATTTTAGAAAGGTGCGTGCCAGTAGGCTTTCCAGGCTCTCCTTATCAAAGAGCAGAAATAGATAGGCCGTGGCATGCTCACCGAATTTCTCGTTCTCGTGGTGTTCCCGGCGTTGCTGGCGCTAGCCGCGGGCTGGGATCTGGCTACCTATCTCATTCCCAACTGGCTGTCGGCCGGGCTGGTGCTGACGTTCATCCTTTTTGCGGCTGCCGCTGCGATGCCGTGGACGATGTTCGGTTATCACGTATTGGCGGGCGCTCTGGCTCTGACGGCAGGCTTTGCGTTGTTCGGCTTCGGCGTCATCGGTGGTGGCGACGCCAAACTCTTCGCCGCGATCGCGCTCATGCTGGGGTTTCACGATCTGGCTGGATATGCACTGCTGGCTTCGCTATTCGGCGGTGCGCTGACATTGGCCATCCTGGCGCTGCGGCGGTTTCCCCTGCCACAACTGCTGGCTGAGGAGAACTGGATCGTCAAGCTGCACGATGCGGCATCGGGCGTTCCCTATGGCGTCGCGCTGGCCACCGGCGCAGTAGTGCTCTTGCCTCACGCCGAAATTTTTCGCCTCGCGGCCGGCGGTTAGAACAACGTCGCAGCATTCCATTAAGCATTCTCTAAAGGGTTCCGTGGTGGGATCGGGTCCAAAGGAGCAGATCCCATGAACAGGTCGCGCGTCATCATTCTCGGCTTGGCGGGCTTTGCGGCCATCGTGGCGGCGCTGATGGTGCGCGCGCTGCTGGGCGGCGGAACCGAGAAAGGCCATGCAGCGCCAACACCGCCACCGGTGGCGATGTCCGATGTGCTGGTGGCGGCGAGCAATATCCAGGCCGGCAGCAAATTGACGCCGGCGATGGTGCGCTGGCAGTCTTGGCCGAAATCCGCCGTCGATTCGAGTTTCATCGCCGAAAGCGGAACCGGCAACGTCGCCAGCATCGTCGACGGCACAGTGGCACGTGCGCCGCTGGTGGCGGGCGAGCCACTCTCCACCACGAAGATCGTGCATGCCAACAGCGCGGGGTTCATGGCAGCACAGCTTTCACCGGGCATGCGCGCCGTCTCGATCAGGATCAGCGTCGAATCGGGCGCTGGGGGGTTCATTCTCCCCAACGACCGCGTGGACGTGCTGCTGACGCGCAAGGCGTCTTCGGGCCAGCACTTTTCCACCCACACGATTCTCGAAGACGTGCGCGTTCTGGCGATCGATCAGACCTTCGGCCAGAACAGCCGCGAGAAAACTGTCGTGGGCAAGACCGCAACGCTGGAACTGACGCCCCAGCAGGCGATGACGATCGCACAGGCGGACGCCGCCGGCACGCTGTCGCTGTCGCTGCGCGCGCTTGGCGACAACAGCGGCGCGCGCGAAATGGCGACGGCCGGCGGTTCGGCGGCTGGTGTCTCCGTTATCCGCTATGGCCTTTCGCCGGCCGGCACCGGCCAATCAGGGGAGTAGGCCATGATGCGCACGGGCATGTTCGGTGCCGCGCTGGCGGCGATGGCGGTTCTGGCGCCGCCGGCCTTTGTTGCCGCGCGTGACGGTGACGGCGGTGCGCGCGTGATCACGGTGGAGACGCAAGGGCCGGGCGTGCCGCAGCGGCAGATGACTCTGGCGCTCGACAAGGCGGCAATCGTGCAGCTCGACACCGACGCGCGCGATGTGCTGGTTTCCGATCCCAGCATTGTGGATGCGGTGGTGCGCACGCCGCGGCGCATCTTCCTGCTGGCCAAGAAAGTGGGGCAGGCCAACGCCTTCTTCTTCGATGCACACGGCCATCAGCTGTTCTCGCTCGATATCAGCGTGGAGCGCGACGTTCGTCCGCTCTCGTCCATGCTGAGGGCGAACATGCCGGATGCGAAAATCCGCGTAGCGGCACTCAACGACAATGTGGTGCTTACCGGCACCGTCAAGAGCGAGCAGGAATCGGCGCACGCCCAGGATCTGGCAGCGCGCTTCGTGGGCGACCCCAAGAAGGTCGTCAACATGCTGAAGATCGACAATAGCGAACAGGTGATGCTGAGGGTGCGGGTGGCGGAAGTCTCGCGCCAGATTGCCAAGCAGTTCGGCATCGACCTCAGCAGCGCCGCGGTGGCTGCCGGCGTGCCGATCGTCGCCTCGACCGCCAATCCCTATGGCCTGACCGGAACGGCGCTCAGCGATCTCTCCGGCGCTCAGATCGGCAAGGTCTGCGCGCCCACATCGGCGGGAACCTGCACCGGCGGACCGAACAATCTGCAAGGCACTGTCAAGGCGCTGGAGCAGGTGGGGCTGATGCACACCCTGGCCGAGCCGAACCTGATCGCGGTATCGGGCGAGACGGCGAAGTTCCTGGCCGGCGGCGAGTTTCCGGTGCCGGCAGGCCGCGACTCGCAGGGCAACATCTCCGTCGTCTTCAAGCAGTTCGGCGTGGGCCTGTCGTTCACCCCGGTGGTGCTGAGTGCGAACCGCATCTCGATGCAGATCTCCACCGAAGTGAGCGAATTGACCAATACTGGCGCACTCACGCTGGCGGGCGGCACCACGACCAATTCCAGTGGTCAGGCGGTTTCGGCGCCGAGCCAGACCATTCCGGCGCTCGCCGTGCGCCGCGCAGAGACGACGATCGAGCTGCCGTCGGGCGGCGCCTTCGCCATCGCGGGGTTGATGCAGCATACCAGCAAGCAGGTGCTGGACGCCTTTCCCGGCCTGAAGGATCTGCCGGTGCTGGGCGCGCTGTTCCGCAGCCGCGATTTCCAGAACGACGAAACCGAACTCGTCGTCATGGTCAGCGCCTATCTGGTGAATCCGGTTTCGCCGGACAAGATCAAGCTGCCGACCGATGGCTTCGTGCCCGCCACCGATCCAGAGACCATCCTGATGGGCAAGCTCAACGAAACGCACAAGCCGGTGCCGGGGCCGCAAAAGGATGCGGCCAACGGCAAAACCGGCTTCATCGTGCAGTAGGGAGATCGAGCCATGGCAGGGAGCGATGCCTTTGGGAACGTATGGCGTGACGTCTGCCTGGCTGCGGCGCTGACGGCGGTGCTGACGGCGTCGAGTTGCGCCTCGCTGACCAACCAGGATGCCGCGCTCAGCGCCGATCCGGTTGCCAACCATCCGATCACCGTTGCGCCCAGCTTCGTATCGCTCGATCTGCCGGTTTCCAATCCGCCGGGCGCGCTGATGCCGGACGATGAAATGCGCCTCGACGGCTTCGTGGCCGCTTATCTGGCTCATGGCAACGGCTCGATCAGTCTTCTCGCGCCGGCAGGTGCCGGTTCCAATGCTATCATCGGCTATCTGGGCGAGAAGCTGGCGGCTATGGGGGTGCCCCGCGATCGCATCCTGGTGGGCACACGCGATACGGGGGACGGTGACGGGCGCGTGGAGCTGCGGTACATCACCTATGCCGCGCACACCGATCCCTGCGGTGACTGGTCGAAGAATGCGGGCGATACGGCTTCCAACCTGCCGATGCCCAATCTGGGTTGCGCCAATCAGCACAATCTTGCCGTCATGGTCGCCGACCCGCGCGATCTGGTGGCGCCCCGCCCGATGGGTGCGGCGGACGCCACGCGCCGCGCGGTGGTGATGGGCAATTATGAGCAAGGTCAGCCGACTGCGGCGCAGAAGACGCCGGATCAGTCCGCGGCGATCAGCACGGTAAAATAGCGAAAGATACGGGTTCGGAGCGTTTCATGGCCAAATCCCACAAAGAACCGAACGACAGCGACGAAGGCTTCGGCGCCGCCCCGCATGAGCGGCCGGTGCCGCGGATCTCCATTCATGCCTTCTGTGAGTTTCCCGATACCGGCGCGGCGCTTGAACGCGCAGCCGGCGACCGCCGCCTGACCAAGGCGCATATGGCCATCCAGCTCGGCGGCGTGCAGGGGGCGGTAGAACACTTCACCGGGCAGACCACGCCCAATCTGCTGATCGTCGAAACCCGCCAGCAGGGCCAGGCTGCGCTCGACGAGATCGAACGGCTGGCGGAGGTCTGTGATCCGGAAACCAAGGTCATCATCATCGGCCGGGTCAATGACGTGGAGCTTTACCGCGAGTTGATCCGCCGGGGGGTCAGCGAATATCTGGTGGCGCCGATCAGCCCGCTGCGGGTGATCGAGGTGATTTCGGGCCTCTACCTCGCTCCCGACGCGGCGCCCATCGGCCGCGTGGTCAGTTTCATCGCCGCCCGCGGTGGCGCAGGTTCCTCCACGCTGGCGCATAACGCAGCCTGGTCGATCGCCGAATGGCTGAAGATCAACACCACGATCGTAGACATGGATCTTCCGTTTGGCACCCTCAGCCTCGATTTCAACGAGGAGCCGGGCCAGGGCGTGGCCGATGCGCTGGCGGCGCCAGAGCGGCTCGACGATGTGCTGCTGGACCGCCTGCTGCAGAAGGCCGGCGACCATCTCTCGCTGTTCAGCGCGCCGGCCGCGCTGGAGCGCGACTACGATGCCGAGCCCGCGGCCTATGAGGCCGTGATCGATGCCGTGCGGCAGGTGACGCCTTGCGTCATCCTGGATTTGCCCCATCTGTGGGCACCCTGGGTGCGCCAAACGCTGCATGCTTCCGACGAGGTTGTGATCGTGGCCGCGCCCGATCTGGCATCGCTGCGCAATGCCAAGTCGCTGGCCGATCTGCTCAAGCAGAACCGGCCCAACGATGCCGCGCCCAAGCTCGTGCTCAACCAGGTCGGCATTCCGAAGCGCCCGGAGATCCCGCTGAAGGACTTCGCCGAAACCGTCGGCCTTCAGCCGTCGCTGGTGATCCCGTTCGATCCGGCGTTGTTCGGAGCGGCTGCCAACAATGGACAGATGCTGACGGAGGTGCAGCCGCGTTCGCAGACGGCGGAAGGCGTGCACAAGCTCGCCGAACTCCTGACCGGAAGGGCACCACAAGGCGAGATCAAGGGCGTGTTGCCGTTCTTCTCATTCCTGAAGGGAAAGAAGCGGGCCTGAGCCATGTTCGGAAAGCGCGCCACCCCCTCTGAACCGACCCGCCGGGCTCTGCCGGCCGCGCCGGCACAGACAGCAGACGACGCGCTCAATCCGCCGCCGCCGCCATTCCTGGCTGCCCCCTCGGCGCCACCGGCCAAACCCGCGGCGGCGCCGAAGTCTGCACGGGCGAGCGACACCCACTCCGACGACTACTACCGGATCAAGACGACGATCTTCAACGCGCTGATCGACACCATCGACCTGGCCCAGCTCGCCCAGCTCGACGCCGATAGCGCACGCGAAGAAATCCGCGACATCGTCAACGAGATCATTTCGATCAAGGCCGTGGTGATGTCCATTGCCGAGCAGGAACACCTGCTGCAGGACATCTGCAACGACGTGCTGGGCTACGGGCCGCTGGAGCCGCTGCTGGCGCGCGACGACATCGCCGACATCATGGTCAACGGCGCCAATCGCGTCTTTATCGAAGTGGCGGGCAAGGTTCAGCTCACCAATATCCGCTTCCGCGACAATGCGCAGCTCATGAATATCTGCCAGCGCATCGTCAGCCAGGTCGGCCGCCGGGTGGACGAGTCCTCGCCGATCTGCGACGCGCGCCTGCTGGACGGCAGCCGCGTCAACGTCATCGCGCCGCCGCTCGCGCTCGACGGGCCGACGCTGACCATCCGCAAGTTCAAGAAGGACAAGCTCAAGCTCGAGGATCTCGTACGCTTCGGTTCCGTCAGCCAGCCCGGCGCCAATGTGCTCAAGGTCATCGGGCGGGCACGCTGCAACGTGCTCATCTCCGGCGGCACCGGCTCGGGCAAGACCACACTGCTCAACTGTCTCACCGCCTTCATCGATGCCGACGAGCGCGTCATCACCTGCGAAGATGCTGCGGAACTTCAGCTCCAGCAGCCTCATGTCGTGCGACTGGAAACGCGTCCGCCCAACCTCGAAGGCCAGGGCCAGATTACCATGCGCGACCTGGTGCGCAACTGCTTGCGCATGCGGCCGGAGCGCATCATCGTGGGCGAAGTGCGCGGACCGGAGGCCTTCGACCTCCTGCAGGCCATGAACACCGGCCATGACGGTTCGATGGGCACGCTGCACGCCAACTCCCCGCGCGAGGCGCTCTCGCGTCTTGAATCCATGATTACGATGGGTGGCTTCCAGCTGCCTTCGCGTACCATCCGCGAGATGATTGTGGCGTCCATCGATGTCATCGTGCAGGCCGAGCGCCTGCGGGATGGTTCGCGCCGCATCACGCATATCACCGAGGTGGTCGGTACCGAGGGCGACGTCATCATTACTCAGGATCTCGTCCATTACGAGATCACCGGCGAGGAAGAGGGCGGGCGCATCAAGGGCCGTCACACCGGTACGGGCATCGTACGGCCGGTGTTCTGGGAGCGCGCGCGCTATTTCGGCATGGATCGCGAACTGTCCGAGGCGCTTGACGCGCTTCAGGCCTGACCAGGGAGGCGGCGATGGGCAGCGCGGCATTGATCGTTCTGACGGCGCTGTTGTTCTTTGTGGCAGTCGGCGGCGCGATGTTTGCGCTCTCCGACGGCCAGGGCGCGCGCGCGCAGAAGCGCGTAGCCACGATGGCGCGCTCCTCCGGACCATTGGCGGGTTCAGGTGCACCGGACGCCAATCAGCGGCGCAAGAGCGTCACCGATACACTCAAGGATATCGAAAACCAGCAGGCGGCCAAGAAAGTACGGCCCACGCTGCGCCGCCGCCTCGACCAGGCCGGGCTCTCCATCACGCCGCGCGATTTCTACCTCATTTCGGCGACGGCGGGCCTGGTGGTGCTGGGGCTGTGCATGCTGTTCAAACAGCCATTGTTGCTCAGTCTGGCCGCCGGTGCCTTTAGCGGCTACACGCTGCCCCGCTGGGTGCTGTCCTTCCTCAAGTCGCGGCGCGAAAAAGCCTTCACCAACAACTTCGCCAACGCCATCGACATCATCGTGCGCAGCGTCAAGTCCGGCCTGCCGACCAACGAGGCGCTCAAGATCGTCGCCCGGGAAATCCCCCAGCCGGTGGCCGGCGAGTTCGACCGCCTGGTGGAAAGCCTCAAGGTCGGCGTCACGCTGGAGCAGGGGCTCAAGCGCATGTACGAGAGCATGCCCACCGCCGAAGTCAGCTTCTTTGGCATCGTCATGACTATCCAGGCGAAATCGGGCGGCAACCTGTCGGAAGCGCTGAGCAATCTCGCCAACGTGCTGCGCGACCGCAAGCGGCTGCTGGGCAAGATCAAGGCGATGTCGTCGGAGGCCAAGGCGTCCGCCGCCATCATCGGCTCGCTGCCGCCGGCGGTGGGAACGCTGGTCTATCTGACCTCGCGCAATTACATGGAGCTGCTGTTCACCGAGCGTCTGGGATACCTGATGCTGGCCGGCTGCGCGATCTGGATGTCGCTCGGCATCTTCGTGATGGCGAAGATGATAAGCTTCAAGCACTAGGGGCGGCCATGATCGATATCGGCGTTCTCAACATCCTGTTCGATCCGAAGTTTCTGGCCACCGCGTCGGCCGCGATCCTGGTCTTCGCCACCATCGTCACGTTCGGCCTGCCGTTCCTGGAACGCAACACGCTGGGCACGCGCATGAAGGCAGTGTCGGATCGGCGCGAGGAACTGCGGGCCAAGCATCACGCTGCGCTCGCCGGCAAGCGCAGTTCGTTGCGCGCCGAGCCGGTCAACTTCATGAAGAAGACGGTGGATCGCCTGAAGCTCTCCAACCTCATGGAGTCGCCAGACACCCGCGCCAAGCTGGAGCGGGCAGGCCTGCGCGGTCAGGCTCCGCTGGTAGCCTTCCTGTTCTTCCGCTTCGTCATGCCGTTCATCGTGTTCGCGGCGGCGCTGTTTTATCTGTTCGTCATGACGAACTTCGCCTGGACAGCGTGGACGAAGGCGTTCGCGGCCGTCGGTATGGCGCTGTTCGGCTACTACCTGCCGGACCTCTATGTCTCCAACCTGATCCAGAAGCGGCAGGAATCGATCATGCACGCGTTTCCCGACGCGCTCGACCTGCTGCTGATCTGCGTCGAATCGGGCATGTCGATCGAGGCCGCCTTCACGCGGGTTTCCACCGAGATCGGCCAGCAGTCGGTGGAACTGGCCGAGGAATTCGCGCTCACCACGGCCGAACTCTCCTATCTGCCTGAGCGCCGTCAGGCCTTCGAGAACCTGGCGCGGCGCTGCGGGCATGCTGGCGTCAAGGCAGTTTCGGCGGCGCTCAATCAGGCGGAGAAGTATGGCACGCCCCTGGGGCAGGCGTTGCGCGTCACCGCCCAGGAGAACCGCGAGATGCGTATGCAGGAGGCCGAGCGCAAGGCCGCCGCCCTTCCTGCCAAGCTCACCGTGCCGATGATCGTATTCTTCCTGCCCTGCCTGTTCGTCGTGATTCTGGGCCCGGCGATCATCCGCGTGATGCACACGCTGCACTGAGCCCGCGGCTGGCTTCGTCTCGGCTATCCGTCAGCCAGGATTGTTCAGTAAAGATCAGCCGCTGTGCGTAGCGTCGGCGCGGCCGCCTTGGCCGCTTCACGCCGGGGCGCAGCCTTGGCTTCGTCGGTTGCCTTGGCCACGCGGGCTCTGGCCGCGTGAGCGGCAGTATGGGCCAGGCGCTCACTGTGCTCGGGATAGACCTTGCCGGCGAGCGGATCGTAGGGAACCGGCGCCATCACCACCTTCGGCGTGGCATTTGTCCTCGGGTGCCTGCGGGGTTCCGCGTGCTGACGGGTGGCCAGATGCGCCGGCGCGGCAGCCTTCAGGGTTGCCGGGGCGGGCTTGGGTGCTGCGGTGGCGATGGCACTCTGCGGTGCGGCCTTGCCGCGCATAGCGCCGATCATGGCGAGATTGGCGGCGATCTTCGGATTGTCCGCGCCGTGGGCCTCGGCTTCGTGCAGCAATGTCTGGGCGCGGTCCAGATGGCCGGCCAGCATTTCGCTCATGGCGTAATTGTTGAGCACGGTGGGCTCGCCCGGTTTGAGGGCGAGCGCGTGCTCATAGGCAGCGGCCGCCGCCGTGCGCTGCTTGGCCTGATCGCAGGCCACGCCGAGCGCCGAGTAGAACGTCCAGTTGTCTGGCTGCAGTTCGACGGCACGCTGGAGGAAGGCTTTTGCCTCGCTCGTCCGGCCCTCCTGAACCAGCACCTTGCCGTATTCGCCGACCACGCGCGGGTCGTCCGGGGCCACCAGCATGAGCTGCGCCAGCGCATGGGTGGCGCCTTCCAGGTCGCCGGCGGCGCGCAACAGCTGGGCCCGGCGGATTTCGCCGTCCAGATTGTGCGGCAGATTGCCGGCCATCGCGGCATACGGACCGGCATCGGCGGCGCGGCTGGTAGCCGTGGCCGTATCGGCAACGGCTGCCGGCCCGGTGAGCGCCACGGCCTTGTCGGCCGGGGTCTGGCTCGCACAGCCTGCCAGCGCTAGCGCACCGGCGATTGCGGCAGTGGCGCGGAGGTAGATGCGGCTCATGGGAGTTCCCTCGAAAGAGATATCTCCCAAGCATGACTGTTCGGCTCTCAACAAACCCTTAAGTATGATGCCAAAGAACATTGAAAATGCGAATTTTGGGAACGCGTCCAAATCTTGACGTAATGAATGCGTTATATCGTGTGGCATGGAACGGCGTATCGCAGGTTTGTCCGTAGCAGGTATGGGGGGCGCCCTGGCGCTGGCCCTGCTGTTTGCCGTGGGCTTGGGCGGCGAGCCGAGCTGGGCCCAGCGAACCTTTTTCATCATTGCCACCGGCCCCACCAGCGGCACCTATTTCCCGATCGGCGAGGCGATCGCCGGGTTGGTCAGCCATCCGCCAGGGCTGCACCGCTGTGAGACGCCGGGCGTCTGCGGGCCGGAAGGCCTGATCGCCTCGGCCCAGACCAGCGAAGGCGCCGTCGCCAACGTGATGGACGTCAACGCCCATCGCGTAAATTCGGGCCTTGCCCAGGCCGACGTGGTGGCAGAAGCGGTCGCCGGCAAGGGCGCTTTCGCCAAGCGCGGAAAACAAAGCCATATCGCAGTGATCGCCGCCCTCTTCCCCGAGGAGATGCATCTGGTCGTTGCCAGGAGCGCCAAGATCAAAAGCGTGGAAGGTTTGCGTGGCAAGCGCGTCTCGCTGGGCGTTTCCGGCTCGGGCACGGCCGTGACGGCGCGCGCCGTGCTGGCGGCCTATCGCATTCCCGTTCGGCGGATCAAAGCCCTGGAGCTGTCGTCCGATGTGGCGGCCGAGGCATTGGAGAAGGGCAAGCTCGATGCGTTCTTCTCTATGGGTGGCGCGCCAGTCGGGCTGGTGCGTGACCTCATCGCCAGCGGCAAGGCGGAACTGGTGCCAATCGACGGCGCCGGGCGCAAGCGGCTGCTCGAACGGCAGCCAGCCCTCAGCGCAGACGCCATCGCGGCGGGAACCTATGCCGGTCAGGGCGCGGTGCAAACGGTGAGCGTGCGTGCGCTTTGGATTGTCAATAATACGGAGCCCGCCGATCTCGTCTACGGCGTCACCAAGGCTCTGTTCAATCCGGACAATCGCGCGCTGCTCGACCAGTCCCATCCGGAGGCCCGGCTGATTCGCATCGATACGGCCGCACAGGCGCTTCCGGCGCCGCTCCATCCCGGCGCTTTGCGCTTCTATCGCGAGACGGGTGCGCTGCCCAAGCCCGCGGCGCCGGCCCTCTCGCCGATGAAACGGCCCGCTCAGCGCACCTGAAATTCAGGCCTGCGGTCTCTTAAGGCCGCCGGCGACCTCCTTTTGCGCCTCCGTCAGCCAGTCCTGCATCGCGGGTAGCGCCATCATGCGCGTGCAATAGGCGTCCACGATCTTGGGAAGCGCGATGTCATAAGTGCGGAAGCGCGTCACCACCGGCCCATACATGCAATCGGCGACCGAGAAGCGGCCGAAGAGAAAGCCGCCGTCCTTGCCGTAACGCGTGAGGGCGTCGGTCCAGGCATCGACGATGCGCGCGATATCTGCCTTCACAGCGTCGCTCAGTTGCGGCTGGGGCAGGGTGCGGGCGATCTCCATAGGCAGAGCGGTGCGGAGCGCGGCGAAGCCGGAATGCATTTCGGCAGCGTAAGAGCGTGCCAGCGCCCGCGTGCGCCAGTCCTGCGGCCACAGTCCGGCTTGCGGAAAGCGGTCCGCCAGCGTCTCGCAGATGGCCAGGCTGTCGAACACGGTCGTGGTCTCGCCCGCTTCGGTGATCTTCAGGACCGGCACGCGCCCGGCCGGCGATTGGGCGAGAATTTCGGCTTTGGTCTGCGGCCGATCGAGCCCGATCACGACCTCGTCGAACTTGGCGCCGGTGGCGCGCAGGGCCAGATAGGGCCTCAGACTCCAACTCGACCAGTTCCTGGTGCCGATTATCAATCTGTACTGTGTGGCCAAGAGCGCCTCCCGTTGCGAAGCCGTACCGGCATTCTTAGAGTCGCGACTCGGCACAGGTCAAAGGTTCGCTCATGCATCCCTGCCTTGCGAAACGCGCAAAGGGCGCGATTCCGGTCCACGCCGTCAAAGCGGCCGATCTCAAGCGGTTCCTCGGCCGCAGGCCCAAGCGCGATGCCCAATGGCTGACCAATGCGAGCTTTGCGGCCAGAGCGGGTGAGATGGTGCTGGTGCCCGATGCCAGGGGCGCGCTCGCCTTTGCGGTCCTGGGCCTCGGCAAGGCGGAGGATCCGCTGGCGCTGGCCGCCTTTTCCGAGAAGCTGCCCGCGGGGCTCTACGCGCTTGGCGAAGTGGCGGAGGAAGCTGGCGGCACGCACGCGGCGCTCGGCTGGCTGCTCGGCACCTACGATTTCACGCGCTACCGCAGGGGTGCGAAGAAGGAGCGGCCCAAGCTCGTCCTGCCCGAAGGTGTGGACGCCGCCGCGGTCACGCGCCTCGCCGAGGGGGTGTTCCTCGGCCGTGATCTCGTCAATACGCCCTCCAACGATATGGGCCCTGAGGAACTGGCCGCTGCCGCGCGCCGGCTCGCCAAGCGCCACGGCGCGCGCGTTTCGATCACCCAGGGCGCGGCGCTGAAAGCGAAATTTCCGCTCGTCCATGCCGTGGGCAAGGCGTCGCCGCGGCCGCCGCGGCTGATCGACATGGTGTGGGGCCGCGCTGCCGCGCCCAAGGTGACGCTGGTGGGCAAGGGCGTGTGTTTCGATTCGGGCGGGCTCGACCTCAAACCGTCCTCCGCCATGCTGACGATGAAGAAGGATATGGGCGGCGCCGCAGTCGTGCTCGCCGTCGCGCATATGGTCATGGCGGCGAATCTCGATCTCAGGTTGCGCGTGCTGATTCCAGCGGTGGAAAATTCGGTATCCGGCAGCGCCTACCGGCCGGGCGATGTTCTGCAAAGCCGCAAGGGCCTCACCGTCGAAATCGGCAACACCGATGCGGAGGGGCGCCTGGTGCTCGCCGATGCGCTGGCGCTGGCGGACGAGGAGAGGCCGGCGCTGCTCATCGACGTGGCGACACTCACTGGCGCTGCGCGGAGCGCCACCGGCATGGAAGTACCGCCCTTCTTCACGGACGACGAGGCGCTGGCCGCCGACCTGATGCGCCACGGAACGGAGGTGCACGACCCGTTGTGGCGGCTGCCCCTGTGGCGCGGCTATGAGGACGCGCTTTCGAGCCCCATCGCCGATCTCAACAATTCCCCGAGCTACAATCTGGCCGGCGCGATCACGGCGGCCTTGTTCCTCAATCGCTTCGTGACCGAAACCAAACGCTGGGCGCATTTCGATATTCCGGCCTGGATCGACCGGCCGCGCCCCGGCCGCAGGACGGGCGGCGAAGCCAATGCCGCGCGCGCGATCTATGCGCTGCTGGCCGCGCGCTACGGGCGCAAATAACGATGGCGGCTTTCGATCCGCGCCTGACGCCGGCTCGGCCCGATCTTGCCGCTGCGTCGCTGCGCGGGAAAATCGAGGCCGCGCGCTATGCCGAAGCCAGGCCCTACCAGATCCTGCGCGGCCGCGCTGGCCTGCGCGTGAAGCCTGATCACAATGCCTGCATGGATAACGAGATGCTCTTCGGCGAGGGCTTCACGGTTTATGAGATCGCCAATGGCTGGGCCTGGGGACAGTCCGCGCAGGACGGTTATGTCGGCTATCTGCGCGACGTGGCGGTGGGCGAGGGGGCGCCGCGGCCCGATCATCGCGTCACCGCGCTGATGACACCGCTGCTGCCGGCGCCCGATATCCGCCGCGCCTATCTCGACATGCTGCCGATGAACGCCAAGGTGAAGGTGATAGAAACGAAAGGCGATTTCGCTTCGGTGGCGCCGGACAGTTATGTCTTCGCCAGGCATCTTGCGCCGCTCGACGAACACGCGGCGGACTGGGTGGCGGTCGCCGAACGCTTCCTCGGCGTGCCCTATGTCTGGGGCGGCAAGACGGCGGCGGGGCTCGATTGCTCCGGGCTGGTGCAGACCGCGCTCGAAGCCGGCGGCGTGCGCGCGCCGCGCGATGCCGACCTGCAGCAGAAGGCGCTCGGCCGCGCGCTGCCGCTGACGGCGGATTATTCGGGATTGCAGCGCGGCGATCTGGTGTTCTGGGCCGACCATGTCGGCATCATGATCGATGGCGCCAATCTTCTGCACGCCAGCGCGTTCCATATGCAGGTCGCGGTCGAGCCGCTCGCCGCGGTGGCTGCGCGCAATGCCGCGGCCGGCCGGCCGGTTATCGGTATCAAACGCCTTCAATAACCGCGCGACAGATCGACCACATTTTCCAGCACGTCGCCGCGCCGGTGCGCGGCGATGCCGGCGGCGATCGAGGCTGCTGCTGCCATCGGATCGGTGATGGCCGCTATATGTGGCGTCACGGTGATCTTGGGATGGGTCCACAGCGGGCTCGTTTCCGGCAACGGCTCGGTCTGGAAGACGTCGAGCGTGGCGCCGGAGAGCTGACCCGAATCGATGGCGGCGACGAGGTCTTCTTCGATCAGGTGGCCGCCGCGTGCCGCGTTGATGACGAAGGCACCCTTGGGCAGCTGTGCGAAGGTCTTTGCGTTCAGGATGCCGCGCGTCTCGTCGGTCAGCGGGAGGAGACAGACGAGGATGTCCGAACCCGAGAGGAATCCCGGCAGTTCGCTCATGCCGGCAAGACTCGCCACACCCGCCAGCGATTTGCGCGTGCGGCTCCAGCCGGTGACGGGGAAGTCCAGATCGCGCAACCGCTCCGCCGTCAGGGCGCCGATTTCACCAAGGCCGAGAAGCCCCACGCGTCTTTCCTCGGCGGGAACGAATTGCGGATGCTGGCGCCATTCGCGCCGCCTTTGCGCCGCGTCGAAGGTGCGCTGCGCGCGGTGATGGATCAGCACGTGCATCACCACATACTGCGCCAGGTCGCGCGCCAGCGTGTGGTCGACAAAGCGCACCAGCGGGATGGCCTTCGGATAATCGGGATCGGAAACGATGCCGTCCACGCCCGCGCCCAGCGAGAAGACGACCTTCACGTTCGCCAGCGTCTTCAGAAAGCCGGGCTTGGGCCGGAAGGTGGCGACATAGTCGATGCGCTCGGGGGCGTAATCGTCCTGGCCATTCGCCAGGACAACGGCATCGGGCAGCAGCGCCTTGAGCGGTTCGGCCCAGCGCCCCGCCCAGCCTGGCGGTACGTCGAGCAGGAGTGTGGTCGATCGATTGCCCACTGGCGCCAGCCTTGCCTCTCCCCCCGCGCGCGATCAGGCGCGCGGGGCGGCGGAAGCAGGCGTCACTTCTTTGGCGCCGGTGCCGCGGCTTCTGGCGCGGGCAGTGGCGCGGGGCTGTCGGCCCAGGTGCGGATATAGGCGATGAGGTCGATGCGGTCCTGCGCGCTGCTGACGCCCGCAAAGGTCATCTTGGTGCCGGGGATGTAGCCCTGCGGACTCTTGAGGAAGCGGAACAGTTCGGCATAGGTCCAGGTGCCGCCTTTGGCCTTCATCGCTGAAGAGAACGCAAAGCCGCCCCTGTCTTCCCCGCGCGCACTGCCCAGGATGTTCCACAGATTGGGACCGATACGGTTGGGGCCGCCCTTCGACCAGTCATGGCACTGGGCGCAGAAGTGCGCGACCTTCTGACCGTTTGCCACGTCCGCCGTCGGGATGACCTTGGCGAAATCAGGCAGCGGCTCCTCGACCGGGGCAGCCGGTGCTGCCGCCGGGGCCGCGGCGGTCTGGGTCACGCCGGGCACAATGTAGCCGGGCTTGGCCGGCTTGTGCACTGCATAGACGGCATCGCCGAACATCCCGAGCACCAGTACGAAAATCAATGTGCCGAGAACGGCACCCGCGATCTTGTTCCACTCCCAGGAATCCATATGGTCACGCTCCGCATTGCATGGGGGCTTTCGCCGGTTCACCGTCTCGGAATAAAGGATTCCGCGCGGGAACCAAAGGCCCACGCTGTGCTCCCCTCTCGAGCAGGGGCGAAATTACCTGCCGGGCGCGGAGCGTCATTGCGGCGAAGCGTCGCATGAAGTGTCAGGAAAGCTACGTGAAAGGCGCAAGACCGATGAACCCTATCGTGGTCATACCGGCACGAATGGCGTCCACCCGGCTTCCGGGCAAGCCGCTGGCCGAGATCGCGGGCCTGCCGATGATCGTACGGGTGCTGCGTCAGGCCGAGGCGGCCGGAATCGGTCCGGTGGTGGTGGCCGCTGCCGAACGGGAGATCGCCGAGGCGGTGGAGGCGGCCGGCGGCCGGGCGATGCTGACCGATCCCGCCCTGCCTTCAGGTACCGACCGGGTTCATGCCGTGGTCGAGGCGTTGGACAAGGAGCACATGCACGACGTGGTGGTGAACCTGCAGGGCGATCTGCCGGCGATCGATCCGGCCGATGTCTGCGCCGTGGCCGCGGTGCTGGCACCGACCGGCGCCGACATCGCCACCCTGGCCGCCGAGATCGACGATCCGGCCGACTTCGACAACCCCAGCGTGGTCAAGCCGGTGGTGGTGTGGGACGTGACCGGGCGGCGAGGCCGTGCGCTCTATTTCAGTCGCGCGCGCATCCCGCACGGGGATGGGCCGCTGTTCCACCACGTGGGCATCTATGCCTACAGGCGGGACGCGCTGTCGCGCTTCGTGGCGCTGGAGCCTTCGCCGTTGGAGAAGCGCGAGAAGCTCGAGCAGCTGCGCGCCCTGGAGGCGGGCATGAGCATTGCCGTCGCGCGCGTGGACAGCGTGCCGCTCAGCGTCGATACTCCGGCCGATCTCGAAAAAGCGCGTACCGTTATCGGGCGCCAGCAGAATTAACAGGACCAAGGGCGCGATTTCGTCATGACCACATCCCTCATTTCCCAGGCCAGACGTGTCGCCTTCCAGGGCGAGCCCGGAGCCTATGCCAATCTTGCCGCCCGCGAGGCGCTGCCGCAGGCCGAGGCCGTTCCCAGGCCCACCTTCGAGGACGCCATCCAGGCCGTGCGCGACGGGGAGACGGACCTCGCCATCATCCCCATCGAGAACTCGCTGCACGGGCGCATCGCCGACATCCATCACCTGTTGCCGGAGGCCGGGCTCTATATCGTGGGCGAGCATTTCCATCGCGTCCGCCATCAGCTGCTGGGCGTGAAGGGGGCGAGACTGGCCGACATCAAGACCGTGTTCAGCCAGGGGCCGGCGCTCGGCCAGTGCCGCAACGTCATCCGCGAATTGAAGCTGAAGGCGCAGATCTGGCACGATACCGCCGGCTCCGCCCGCCATATCGCCGAGTTGCAGGACAAGTCCGTCGCCGCCATTGCCTCCTCGCTGGCAGGCGAGTTCTACGGGCTGGACGTGCTCAAGGCCGATGTTGAGGACGCCACCCATAACATGACACGCTTCCTCATCATGGCGCGGGAGCCGGACGACGCGCCGCATAACGGCGATCCGGTCGTCACCACCTTCATCTTCCGCGTGCGCAACGTGCCCGCCGCGCTCTACAAGGCGATGGGCGGCTTCGCTACCAACAGCGTGAACATGACCAAGTTGGAGAGCTATCAGCTCGGCGGCTCGTTCAACGCCACCCAGTTCTATGCCGATATCGAGGGCCATCCCGAGGACCGGCTGGTGCGCCTGGCGCTGGAGGAATTGCAGTTCTTCACCACCAAGCTCACCATCCTGGGCGTCTATCCCGCGCATCCCTTCCGCAAGGACATGCCGGGAATTTAGCCGCTTCTGGATCGGTTCGATCAGCCTCATCTGTCATGGCCCGCGAATGCGGGCTACCCAGTTGAAATCTTCGCCGACAGCGAAGGTGTTACCTGGGTCCGCCGCATTTGCGGCGGATGACGCCGGGTTCGTGACATACCGCAATCAGTCGCAACGATAAGCGGTCTTAAAGGATTGTCGTGCGCGTTCCGGCGCCGGTCAGGGCGATGTCGGTGAAGTCGGCGATGCCGTGGCCGCGCTGGAACACGCTGTTGGCGATCAGCCAGACGCGCACGATGCGCGCGGGCAGCGGCCCCCCGATGGCCTTGGCGTAATCGGCCTTGACACTGCGCCGTTCGCCCAGCCAGCGGCCCAGTTCCTGCGTTCCGCTTCGGAGCACCCAATGGGTTTCGCGCTCGGACCACCAGGGCAGCGGGCAGTGGAACACCGTGCCTTCGGCAAGGCCGGCGCTCCAGTAATAGGTGAGATCACGGCCGTTCTCGAACTCGACCGCGATAGAAAGATAATCGTGCGTCGGCTGGATGTGCTCGGGCAGGTCGGAGGGCAGCCGTTCGACGCGCCAGCGCCATTCCAGCACGGTGTCGTCGGCCAGCGGCAGGTCCACCGCGGTCTGCAGGATGCCGACATCGCCGTGAGTATGCACGTGGATCGCCGGCTTGCCGCCCTCGGTGGCGGGTTCGTAGATCGCGCCGTCGCCCAGCCGCCAGAGATAGGACCAGTCTTGCGGCGGTACGGTCCGTTTCGCCGCCGTCGCCGCCAGCGGCGCGAAGTCCGCGTTGCGTGCGAGCGCTGCGAGCCCGTCTTGCGCCGGGCCAGGCCACAGCGCGATGACGGCGCGGATTTCGCCTTCGCCGCCGCTGTGCGGATAGGCCGGATCGAAGGCGCCGTTGTCGTCGGCCCATTCGCCCGGCGGCTTCAGGCACAGTTCGAGTTCGCCGTCGGTCCAGGCCTCGAAGCTGCCGGCATTGTCGGGCAGCTTGCGCAGCGGTCCGCGTCCGGCGATGCGCAGCCACAGCGCCAGCTTCGGCTCCGCGCCCAGGCCGAGCAGCCTGGAGATCCACACCGCGCCGTCCGCGAACACGCTGAAGGCCTCGCCGCGCTTTACGGTCATGCCGGTCGGGCGCCAGTCGTTGTGGCGCGCCGTCAGCGTCAGGCTGACAAGCCGCGGCCGTGCCGCCTCGGGCAGGATCATCAGCGCCGGCATCAGAGCGGCGAACTTCGCAGCCGGCGCGATCTTGCTGTCCGCTGCCTTGGCGCCGGCGAATTGCTGCCAGGCGAAGCGCAGCAGCGTGCCAAGCTGGCCGGGCGGAGATTTGGTGGCCTCGTCGCTCATGGCGTCTCGCTCCCCTCGATCAACGCCTGATAGCGGGCGCGGTCGGCCTCGCTGAAGCAGCAGAAGATCACCTTGTCCTGCTTGCCGCCGGTCGTCAGGTGGCGCGTCACGGCGCCGAAGGCGAGGTGTGCCGCGCGCTCCGCCGGCCAGCCATAGATGCCGGTGCCGATGGCGGGGAAGGCAATGGTTTTGAGGCCGCGTTCGTCGGCCAGTTTGAGTGCGCTGGCGTAGCAGGAGGCGAGCAGGCGGTCCTGCTTCGCCTCATCATAGCCGGTGGCCCAGACCGGCGCAGCGGTGTGGATGACGAAGCGCGCGGGCAGATTGTAGCCCTTGGTGATCACGGCGCCGCCGGTGGGGCAGCGGCCGATCTGCGATGTTTCTTCGGTCAGCTTCGGCCCCGCAGCACGCCGGATGGCGCCATCCACCCCGCCGCCGGGAATGAGCCCGCTGTTCGCCGCATTGACGATGGCATTGACATCGAGCGTGGTGATGTCGGCGCGGATGGCTTCGATGCGGCCTGCGACGCTCATTCCTCCACCCATGCCTTCATCAGGTGATGTGCGATGGCGACGGGCGGCGGCAGAAAGAGCCCGTCGATCACGCCACCGACGATGAAGGCGCGTACCTGCGCCCTGGTCAGCCAGCGCGCCTCGGCCAGTTCATTGTCGCGCAGATGGATATCGCGGCCTTCAGCCTCGGCGAAACAGCCGATCATCAGCGAGGAGGGGAACGGCCAGTGCTGGCTGGCGTGAT
>JAGWZW010000076.1 GCA_018971835.1 Alphaproteobacteria bacterium | reverse complement strand
AAGATCGGCTATGACGCCGCCGCCAAGATCGCCAAGACCGCGCACAAGAACGGCACCACGCTCAAGGAAGAAGCGGTCAATGGCGGCTACGTCACGGCGGATGAGTTCGATGCCATCGTGCGGCCGGAAGACATGATCGGGCCGAAGTGACGAAAGCAGGCCCCGCGCCCGAGGCGCTCGTTCCTTTCGTCATCGAGCAGAACAACGCCACGGGCGCCGTATCCTACTGGCAGGGCGGCGCGCAGCAGAGCGAGGCGGATGCCGACGGCGTGAGCCTCGCCGAATACAACCACGCCATGTTCGGCCTGATGCGGCAGGCGGGCGCTGGCAAAGTGCTGATGATCGGGCTGGGCGGCGGTACGCTGGCCACCATGCTCCACCGCGCGGGCGTGAGCGTGACGGCGGTGGAGATCGACCCGGCCATCGTGGAACTGGCGCGCGGCTATTTCGCCATGCCCGACGCCATCGAAATCCACATCGGCGACGGCGACGCCTTCCTCAAGCGCGACCGGCGCAAATTCGACGCCGTCGTGCTCGATGCCTATCGCGGCACCGAGATACCGGGCCATCTCATCACGCCCGCGTTTTTCGCCCGCGTGAAGGCACATCTGGCGCCGGGCGGCATCGTCCTCATCAACCTCATCGTGCCCGACGACGACGATCCCCTGCCGCACGAGATCGGCTCACGCCTGAAGACGGCATGGCGCAACGTGCGCCTGCTCGACCGGCCGCAATGGGTCCAGCGCAACGCCATCCTGATGGCCGGCCGCGTGAAAGGCCTGAAGCGCCCGCGCCTGCTGATAAAGCCGCGCCGCCGCGCCAAATCGATTGCCGCGGCGCTCAGGACGATGCAGTTTTGCCCCGTTCTGGATCGCTCGCTGTGACGATGCTGAAGAAACGCTCCTTCTCGCTCTGCGGCCATCGCACCTCCGTGGCGCTGGAGGACGAATTCTGGGCGGTGCTGGAGCATTGCGCCCGCGCGGAAAATGCCAGCCTCGCCGCCTTCGTCGCGCGCATCGATGCCGAGCGGGGCGCGCAGCCGCTGGCCAGCGCGCTCCGGCTGGCCGCCCTTGCGGCGGCGCGGGCCGGGCACTAGCCTTCCGGCGACCGAACCGGAGGCCCCCATGATCACGCTCTATCATACGCCCAAATCGCGCTCGAGCCGCATGATCTGGCTGCTGGAGGAACTCGGCGCGCCTTACGAGATCAAGACCGTCACTATCCGCCGCGCCGACGGCACGGGCGCCGTCGATCCGGCCAATCCGCATCCGCACGGCAAGGTGCCGGTGATCCGCGATTCCGACGACGGCAGCGTGGTCTTCGAAACGCCCGCCATCGCGCTTTATCTCACCGACAAGTTTCCCAGAAACGGCATCGGCCCGAAGGTGGGCGATGGAAAGCGCGGCGCCTACCTTTCCTGGCTTTCCTATTACACCGGCGTGCTGGAGCCCGCCTTCCTGTCCAAATTCCTCAATACCCCGGTGCCGCGCGGCTCGGCGGGCTGGGTGGTGGTGGAAGAGGCCATGCCGTTCGTCATCAAGACGCTGAACGAAGGCCCGTGGCTGCTGGGCGAAAAATTCTCCGCCGCCGACGTGCTGTACGGTTCGACGCTGGCCATGTTCGCGGGCGGGCCGCTGCTGCCGCCGAACCCGGCCATCGATGCCTATGTGAAGCGCTGCCTCGAACGGCCCGCCTATCAGAAGGCGCAGGGCCTCGATGGCTGAGATCGTCAATTTGCGCCGGGCGCGCAAGCAGAAGGCCCGCAAGACGAAAGACGAAGCCGCCGAGGCCAACCGCGTCAAACACGGCGTGGCCAAGCCCGCGCGCGATCTGGCCAAGGCCCGCGCCGAGAAAGCCGCACGCGATATTGAAGCCCACAAATTGACCGACGAGCATAATGACGACGCATAAATCCGGCCCGTTTTCTGGCCTTCTGGTGATCGACATGACCCGCGTGCTGGCGGGGCCCTATTGCGCCCTCTTGATGGCGGAGCTGGGCGCGCGCGTCATCAAGGTGGAGCCGCCGCGCAAGGGCGATGATTCCCGCGCCATCGGCCCCTTCGTGCCGACGCCGTCGGGTGGCACCAAGTCCGGCTATTTCATGAGCATCAACCGCGGCAAGGAGTCGATCGCGCTCGATCTCAAGGTGCAAAGCGAGCGGACGATTTTCGAGGCCCTGCTGGCCCGCGCCGACGTGCTGATCGAGAATTATCGCGGCGGCACGATGGAGAAGCTGGGTTATGGCTATGAGACGCTCAGCGAAAAATATCCGCGCCTGATCTATGCCGCCGTCACCGGCTTCGGCCACACCGGACCTTATGCGAAGCGCCCGGCCTATGACGTGGTGGCGCAGGCGATGGGCGGGATCATGAGCCTCACCGGCCATCCCGGCAGTCCGCCCACGCGCGTCGGCTCCTCGATGGGCGATCTGACAGCCGGGCTCTTCGCCGCCACCGGCATCGCCACCGCGCTGTACGACCGCGAGAAAACCGGCCGCGGGCAGAAGGTGGACGTCGCCATGATGGATAGCCAGGTGGCGATCCTCGAAAACGCCATCGCCCGTTATGTGGCGACCGGCGAGGTGCCCGGCCCGCTCGGTTCGCGCCACCCGTCCATCGCGCCCTTCGCCGCCTTCGCCACGGCGGACAAGCACATCGTCATCGCCGCGGGCAACGATGCGCTCTTCGCCAAGACCGCGCGCGTGCTCGGCCGCGAAGACCTGATCGAGGACGGCCGCTTCCGCACCAATCCCCTCCGCGTGCAGCATGTCGACGAGCTGGCCGCCGAACTGGAAACCGCGCTGCTGCGCCGACCGGCCGCCGAATGGCTGGCCCTGCTGGAGGCCGAGGGCGTGCCCTCTGCGCCGATCAACAACGTGGCCGACGTGATGGCGGACCCGCAAGTGGCCGCGCGCAACATGATCGTGACCGCGATGGACCCCGAGATTGGCCCTTGGCGGATGCAAGGCAATCCGATCAAGCTCTCGGCCCATGACGACCCCGCCACCCGCGCCCCCGCGCCGGACCTCGATGCGGATCGCGCGGCGATTTTGAAAGAGCTTGGGCTTTAGGCCCCCAGGTTCTACATTGGTTCCATGACCGCGAATCCCTATTCCGACCCGCTGGACGCTGCGTTCGGCGACGACACGCAAGCCGCGCCCGCGCGCGAACCGGCCTATCTCGAAGGGCTGAACCCCGAGCAGCGGCAGGCCGTGCTGGCCGTGGACGGGCCGGTGCTGGTGCTGGCCGGGGCGGGCACCGGCAAGACCCGCGTGCTGACCACGCGGCTGGCCCACATCCTCGCCAGCCGCCGCGCCTGGCCGGGGCAGATCCTGGCCGTCACCTTCACCAACAAGGCCGCCCGCGAGATGAAAGAGCGCATCGGCGCGCTGATCGGCGGCGTGGTGGAGGGCATGCAGTGGCTCGGCACCTTCCACTCCATCGCCGCGCGCATGCTGCGCCGCCATGCCGAGCTGGCCGGGCTCAAATCCAACTTCACCATCCTCGATGCCGACGACCAGCTGCGCCTGATGAAGCAGCTCATCGAGGCCGAGGGCATCGACGAGAAGCGCTGGCCCGCCCGCGCGCTGGCCGGAATGATCGACGGCTGGAAGAACCGGGGCTTAAGGCCCGACGACGTGCCGGAGAGCGAAGGCCACGGCTATGCCAATGGCAAGGGAAGAAAACTCTATCGCGCCTATCAGGAGCGGCTGAAGGCGCTGAATGCGGCCGACTTCGGCGATCTCTTGCTGGAAACGCTGACGATCCTGCGCAACCACCCGGACATCCTTCAGGATTATCGCGACCGCTTCAAATACATGCTGGTGGACGAGTATCAGGACACCAACGTCGTGCAGTATCTGTGGCTGAAGCTGCTGGCGGGCGGCAGCGGGAATGTGTGCGTGGTGGGCGACGACGACCAGTCCATCTATGGCTGGCGCGGCGCCGAGGTGGAAAACATCCTGAAGTTCGAGAAGGATTTTCCCGGCGCCAAGGTGATCCGCCTGGAACGCAATTACCGCTCCACGCCCGCGATCCTGGGCGCGGCCTCCGGCCTGATCGCCGCCAACAAGGGCCGCCTCGGCAAGACGCTGTGGACCGAGGGCGACCACGGCGAAAAGCTCAAGGTGCAGGGCGTCTGGGACGCCGAGGAAGAAGCGCGCAACGTCGCCAGCGACGCCGAAGATTTGCACAAGCGCGGCCACTCGTTCTCGCAGATGGCGGTGCTGGTGCGCGCGTCGTTCCAGATGCGCGAGTTTGAAGACCGCTTCCTCACGCTCGGCATTCCCTATCGCGTGATCGGCGGCCCGCGCTTCTATGAGCGCATGGAAATCCGCGATGCCATGGCCTATTTAAGGCTGGTGGCGCAGGGCGACGACGATCTCGCCTTCGAGCGCATCGTCAACAAGCCCAAGCGCGGCATCGGCGATGCCAGCGTGCAGGCGCTGCATACGTTCGCGCGGGCGCGCGGGCTGCCGTTGCTGGCGGCGGCGCGCGAGATCGCGGACACCGACGAAGTGCCGCCCAAGGCGCGCAAGGCTTTGGGCGAACTGGCGGCGAACTTCGCGCGCTGGAACCAGACGGCGAAGGTTCTACCGCACACCGAACTGGCCGAAATGGTGCTGGACGAGAGCGGCCTGACCGACATGCTGAAAGCGGACAAGTCGCCCGATGCACCCGGCCGGCTCGACAACCTCAAGGAACTGGTGCGCTCGATGGAGCAGTTCGAGTCCCTGGCCGGATTCCTCGAACATGTGTCGCTGGTGATGGAGCTGGAGCAGAACGACAGCGAGGACCGCGTCAATTTGATGACCATGCACGCGGCCAAGGGGCTGGAATTCGACACCGTGTTCCTGCCCGGCTGGGAGGAGGGCCTGTTCCCCAGCCAGCGCACGATGGACGAGAACGGGCTTGCCGGCCTCGAGGAAGAGCGCCGCCTCGCCTATGTCTGCCTCACCCGCGCCAAGCAGCGCATCCGCATCTCGTTCGCCGCCAACCGGCGCGTACACGGAAGCTGGCAAAGCTCGCTGCCCTCGCGCTTCATCGCCGAGCTGCCGCAGGAGCATATCGACGCCGTGGTCGATGAAGGCTTTTACGGCGGCGCCACCGGCTTTCGCGACAATGCCGGCGCGGAAAGCTTTTCCAGCGGCTACGAAAGCCCCGGCTGGAAGCGCGCGCAGGCCAACAGGGCCAGTCCCGGCTTCGTGCGCCCGCGCCCGCCCACCATCGAGGCGCAGGCCTTCACCGTGCAGACCTCCGATCCTTCCGCCACGCATTTTGCGCGCGGCGAACGCGTGTTCCACCAGAAATTCGGTTACGGGCGCGTGGCCGGCGTGGAGGGTAACAAGCTCACCGTCGATTTCGACAAGGCCGGCAGCAAGCGCGTGATCGATACGTTTGTGACGCGGGGGTGAGGACTGCATGACCGACACACCGCCCGTCTATGGCGCACCCATCGCGCTTGCCGCCGCGAAAAGCATTATGGAAGCCGCCGAGGCCGAGGCGCGCAGGAACAACTGGCAGGTGGGCATCGCCATCCTCGATTCCGGCGGCAACCTCGTGCTGTTCGCGCGCATGGAGAACGCGCCGCTGGCGAGCATCGAGATTTCACAGGCCAAGGCCAGAACCGCGCTCTACTTCCGCCGGCCGACCAAGGTGTTTCAGGACGCGGTGGCCGCGGGCGGGCTCGGCGTGCGCATGCTCACCGCGCCCAACATGACGGCGATGGAAGGCGGCATCCCGATTCTCTCAGGCGGCGCGGTGATCGGCAGCATCGGGGTTTCAGGCGTGCAATCGCACGAGGACGCCCAGATCGCCGAAGCGGGAATTAAGGCGGTGGGGTGAAATCGCCATCACGCACAATAGTCATGGCCCGCGAATGCGGGCCACCCAGGTGAAGGCGGTCGCGGTGTTGGAGGATGTGGCGGTGGGCCTTTCGGAAAAATCTGAGCTGCATCACCTGGGTCCGCCGCATTCGCGGCGGATGACAACTCTAGAGGTTACGCGAACCAAGTTTCCGTCAGATCGCGCCACTCGACATTGTGCTGCTGGATCAGATTGATCTTCCACTCGCGCTTGTATTTCTTCAGACGCTTCTCGCGGCGGATCGCGGCATCGACGTCGCCGAAGGTTTCGACATGGACCAAGGTTTTGACGCCATGACGCTTGGTGAAGCCGGGGACGAGGCCTTCCTTGTGCTCCCATAGGCGGCGCGCAAGATCGTTCGTCACGCCGATATAAAGCGTTCCGTTCCGCTTGCTGGCCAGGATATAAACGTAATAGGTCTTCTGCACGGGTGAGGCATCACCTGGGTGGCCCGCATTCGCGGGCCATGACAAGCTAGCTGAAATAAATGCCGAAATGAACCAACCCCCCCTCTGGAAAGCCACCATCCATCTGACCAAATCCGAAGCGCCGGATGTTTCGGCGCTGCTGGAACTGTCGCCGCCGCGGCCGCAGGCCGTGCTGATTTCCGAGGAGCCGTTCGAGGATCGCGCCACGGTGGAGGCGCTTTACATCGCCATGCCCGATGGCGGCTTCCTCGAAAAGCTCACCGGCCGCGCCGTCCATGTGGCGCTGCTGCCGGATATCGACTGGATCAAGCTCAGCCAGGAGGGCCTGCCGCCGGTGCGCGCCGGGCGCTTCTTCGTCTATGGCGCGCACGATGCCGGCGAGGTGCCGCCCGGCGTCATCCCCATCTGCATCGAGGCGGGGCTGGCCTTCGGCACCGGCCATCATGAGACGACCGCGCTGTGCCTGGCCGTGCTCAGCGACCTGGCCAGGCGGCGGCGCTATGCCAACGTGCTCGATCTCGGCACCGGCACGGGCCTGCTCGCCATCGGCGCGGGCAAGCTGTGGCATCGCCCGGTGCTGGCCACCGATATCGACCCCGTCGCCATCGAGGTGACGCGCCAGAACGCACGCGCCAATGAGACCGGACCGCTGATCCGCGCCGCCGTGGCCGACGGCATGCAGCATCCGGCGATCACGGCCTCGGCGCCGTTCGACCTGATTCTCGCCAACATCCTGGCCGGGCCGCTGACGCGCCTTGCCCCCGAGATCGCCAGGGCCCTCGCCCCCGGCGCCACGCTGGTGCTTTCGGGCCTGCTGGCCTGGCAGGAAAATCTTGTTCTAAGTTTCTACCGGCCGCATGGCCTCATCTTGCGTGGGGTGATGCGGCGCGGCGCGTGGTCTGCGCTGGTGCTTGAGAGGCCGCGCGGTCGCGGCTAACGTCGCGCGCATGGACAAAGCACAATTCCAGGTCTTCGACGACCAATCCGATGCCGCTACTTGCGCGCCTCGGCTCGCCGCCCTTCGTGACGAACTCACCCGCCGCGGGCTCGACGGTTTCATCGTCAGCCATGCCGACGAATACCAGGGCGAATATCTGCCCAAACAGGCCGAGCGTCTGGCCTGGCTCACCGCCTTCACCGGCTCGGCGGGCGCAGCGCTGGTGCTGAAGGACAAGGCCGCCGTGTTCGTGGACGGCCGCTATACCCTGCAGGTGCGCCAGCAGACCGACACCGCGCTGTTCGAACCGCGCGACTTCGTAGCCGAAGGGCCGGGCGGCTATATCGAAACCCAGGTGCCGAAAGGCGCCAGGCTGGGCTACGACCCGTGGCTGCATACGCAGGCCGGGATCGAAACTCTGAGACGTTCCGCCGGGAAAGCGGGCGTGACGCTGGTGCCCTGCGACAGCAACCCCATCGACGCGGTGTGGAAGGATCAGCCCGCAGCCCCCACCGCCCGGGCCATGCCGCATGGCGCGGAGCTGGCCGGCGAAAGCGCCGAGAGCAAGCGCACGCGCATCGCCGAAGCGGTGAAGAAACTGGGCGCGGACGCGGCGGCCATCACCATGAGCGATTCCATCGCCTGGCTGTTCAACGTCCGCGGGGCCGACGTGCCGCATACGCCCTTCGCGCTGTCCTTCGCGATCCAGTATGCGGATGGGTCGGCCGACCTCTTCATGGACGAGCGCAAGTCCTCGCCGGAATTGGTGAAGCATCTGGGCAATGCCGTGCGGCTGCGCGCGCCTTCCGAGTTCGTGAGCGCGCTCGATGCCCTCAAGGGCAAGACGGTGCTGGCCGATGCGGGCAACAGCGCAGCAGCGGTGTTCGACCGGCTGGAACAGGCCGGCGCCACGATCAAGCGCGCGGCCGATCCCTGCCAGCTACCCAAGGCATGCAAGAACGCCGCCGAGGTCGAAGGCGCGCGACAGGCCCATATCCAGGACGGCGCGGCGCTCTGCAAATTCCTCGCCTTCATGGCGCGCGAGGCGCCCAAGGGCGAACTGAGCGAAATCGACGCTGCCGAAATCCTCGAAGGCTTCCGGCGGCAGAACGGCGCGCTCACCGATCTGTCGTTCGATTCCATTTCGGGCGCGGGCGAGCACGCAGCGCTGCCGCATTATCGCGTGACGCGCAGCAGCAACCGTCGCATCCACAAGGACGAGATTTATCTGATCGATTCCGGCGGGCAGTACCCGGCCGGCACCACCGACGTGACGCGCACCATGATCGCGGGCACGCCGACGGCCGAGATGAAGGATCGCTTCACCCGCGTGCTGCAAGGCCACATCGCGCTGGCCACGCTCCTCTTCCCCGAAGGCACCACGGGCGCGCAGATCGACGCTTTCGCCCGCCGCGCGCTGTGGGCAGGCGGCCTCGATTACGACCACGGCACCGGCCACGGCGTGGGCTCTTACCTCTCCGTGCACGAGGGACCGCAGAGCATCTCCAAGAAGCCGATCACGCAAGCCTTGATGGCGGGCATGATCTGCTCCAACGAACCGGGCTATTACAAGAGCGGCGAATATGGCATCCGCATCGAGAATCTCTATGTCATCGGCGAACCCAAGGACGTGGGCGGCGAGCGCAAGGTGATGGATTTCGAGGCGCTGACGCTGGCGCCGATCGACCTGAACCTGGTCGAGCCCGCGCTGATGACGACCGAGGAAAAAGCTTGGCTCAACGCCTATCATGCGAAAGTGCGCGAAACCCTGTCGCCGCTGGTGGATGCGGAGACGCGAAGCTGGCTTGAACAGGCGACAAGGCCCATCTGATGAAAACCTCCTCCGCCCCCGCCGGAACCGTCCATCGCCTGACACTTGAGAGCAAAGTGCTGGAAGGCAATCTGCTGCGCGATCCGACAGAACGCATCATCGATGTCTACGTTCCGCATGGGCATGACGGGCGCGGGCTGCCGCTGCTGGTCGATGTCGTCGGCTTCACCGCGGGTGGACCGGCGCACACCAACTGGAAGAATTTCGGCGAAAACGTGCCCGAGCGGCTGGACCGGCTGATCGCCAGCGAAACGATGGCGCCCTGCGTCGTCGCCTTTCCCGATTGCTTCACGCGCCTCGGCGGCAACCAGTACGTCAACTCTTCGGCGATGGGCCGCTGGGCCGATTTCCTGATCGACGAAACCGTGCCGTTTGTCGAGCAGAAGTTCGGCTGCGGCGGCGCGGGAAGGCGCGGAATTTTCGGCAAGAGTTCGGGCGGCTACGGCGCGATGGTGCATGCCCTGCTCTATCCCGAGTTCTGGGCCGCGGCCGCCTGCCATTCCGGCGACATGGGCTTCGAGCTGATGTACCGCCACGAGTTCGTGCCGGTGCTGCGGGCGCTGGCCAAGCGCGGCACCATCGGCGAATGGATCGACGCCTTCTGGCAGCAGCCCAAGACCAAGGATTCGGACGTTCACGTCATCATGATGCTGGCGCAGGCGGCGAGCTTCGATCCCGATCCTTCCGAGCCCTATGGCGTGCGCCTGCCCGTCACGCTCGACACCTGCGAGATCATCGCCGAACGCTGGCAGAACTGGCTGGCCTGGGATCCGCTGACGATGGTGGAGACGCGCGCCGAAGGCCTGAAAAAGCTGAAGCTGCTCTATTTCGATTGCGGCGATGTGGACCAGTACAACCTGCTCTACGGTGCGCGGCGGATGCACAAGATTCTCACGCGCCACGCCGTGCCGCACGCTTACGAGGAATTCGCCGACAACCATTCCTCGGTCGATTACCGGATGGATACGAGCCTGCCATTGCTGGCAGACGCATTGAGCGAATGAGACGATGAGACACGCAATGCTGATCGCGGCGGCGGCCGTGCTGCTGTCGGCCTGTTCGGTCTGGCCGGTCAACCAGGATCCGGACGGCATCCAATACCGCCAGGACGCCAACCACATCATCTGGGCGCTGCAGAAATACCGCGACCAGCACGGCAGCTTCCCCGCCAGCCTGAATGCGCTGGTGCCCTTCTATCTGCACAGCTTGCCGGAGGTACCCGCGCTCACCTATCACGCCGCTGACGGCTCGCTCTCCTACCGCTACATCCCCACCTGGCCGCAACTGCGCTGGACCTGGTGCGATTCGGTGGGCGACAGCACCAACTGGCGCTGCGCCGAGCACCTGATCTGACGTTCACGCCCCGCCGATCATCTTGAGCCAGCCGTCCTCGTCGATCACTTCGACGCCGTGCTTCTGCGCCTCGGCCAGCTTGGAGCCGGCGCCGGGGCCGGCGATCACCAGATCGGTCTTCTTCGATACCGAACCGGCCACCTTGGCCCCTAGGGCCTCGGCGCGCGCCTTGGCTTCGGGCCGAGTCATTTTCGTCAGCGTGCCGGTGAAGACCAGCGTCTTGCCGGCCACCGGCGAGCCCGATGTCCTGGGCGCCTTGACCGGCTGCACCTCCACTTCTTTCAGCAGATGACGCACCAGATCGCGGTTGTGTTTCTCGTCGAAGAAGTCCTTCACGGCCTGGGCTACCGTTTCGCCGATACCTTCGATGGCGTCCAGTTCCTCAACCGCGTGCGCGCTTTCCATTGCGGCAAGAAACGGCTCGACGGCGAGATAATTGCGCGCAATCGTCTTGGCCGTGGTTTCGCCCACATGGCGGATGCCGAGCGCGTTGATGAAGCGATCGAGCGGAATCTGGCGGCGGCGATCGATGGCGGCGACCAGATTCTCCACCGCCTTGCCTTCGCCTTCCTCTTCCTTCTTCTTCGCGGCTTTGGTTTCGGCTTTGCCTTCCTTGGCGCGGCGTTCGGCGCTGAGCGCGGCGCGATGCTCGGCCAGCGCGCGGGCGACACGCTCGGGCGCGCGTGCCAGGGCAAAGATATCCGCCGGTTCCTTGATCAGGCCCTTGTCGTGGAACAGCACGATGTAGGTTTCGCCCAGCCCCTCGATGTCGAAGGCATTACGGCCAACGAAGTGGCGCAAGCGCTCCACCGCCTGCGCCGGACAGATGAGCCCGCCGGTGCAGCGGCGCGCGGCTTCCGCTTCGCCGGTCTTCTCGTCGATCTCGCGCACGGCATGGCTGCCGCAGGCGGGGCAGGTGTGCGGGAACTTGTACGGTTGCGCGCCGTGCGGGCGCTTCTTTTCGATCACGCGCACGATCTGGGGGATAACGTCGCCCGCGCGCTGCACCACCACCGTATCGTCGATGCGGATATCCTTCTCCGCGATGTAGTCTTCGTTGTGCAGCGTGGCATTGGAAACCACCACGCCGCCCACCGTCACCGGCTTGAGGCGCGCCACCGGCGTCAAGACGCCGGTGCGGCCCACCTGGATATCGATGGCTTCGAGCACGGTATCGGCCTGCTGCGCGGGAAATTTATGCGCGATGGCCCAGCGGGGCGAACGCGAGACGAAGCCCAGCCGCTCCTGTAGATCGAGGCGATCGACCTTGTAGACCACGCCGTCGATATCGTAGCCGAGGCCGGCGCGGCGCTCCTCGATATCGTGATAGAATTTGAGGATTTCCTCGCTGGAGTGACAGCGGCGGATCAGCGGATTGACGATGAAGCCCCACGCCTTGAACTGCTGCAGCATGTCCCATTGCGTCTTGGCCGGCATCTCGCTCGCCTCGCCCCAGGCATAAGCGAAGAAATGCAGCGCGCGCGCGGCGGTGATCTTCGAATCGAGCTGCCGCACCGAGCCCGCCGCGGCGTTGCGCGGATTGGCGAAAACCTTCTGGCCTTCTTTCTCCTGCCGCTCATTGAGGGCGAAGAAACTCTTGTGCGTCATGTAGACTTCGCCGCGCACCTCGAACGTCGCAGGCGCCTTGCCCTTGAGGCGCAGCGGCAGATCGCGGATGGTGCGCAGGTTGGCCGTGATGTCCTCGCCCTCCATGCCGTCGCCGCGCGTGGCGCCCTCAACGAACACGCCGTTCTCGTAGCGCAGCGTGGCGGAGAGCCCGTCGATCTTGGGTTCGGCGGTGATGACGAGGTCGTGATCTTCGCCAAGACCGAGAAAGCGGCGCACCCGGGCCACGAAATCGGCGACCTCGCCGTCTTCGAAAGCGTTGTCCAGCGAGAGCATCGGCACGCGATGCACCACCTTGGCGAATCTGGACGAGGGCTTGGCGCCGACGCGCAGCGACGGGCTGTCCGCCCGCATCAGCTTGGGGAAACGCGCCTCGATGGCGCTGTTGCGCTGGCGCAGCGCGTCATAGGCGGCATCGGAGATTACAGGCGCATCTTCGAGGTAATAGTGCCGGTCGTGTTCGGCCATCTCTTCGGCCAGCCGCGCCAGTTCCTTTTCGGCCTCGGCGGATGTCAGGTTCTCGACGGGCTTTTTGGCCAGCGACGTCATGCGCGCTTGCGCGGTTTCTTCGCGCTCCCTGCCGCTTCGGCCAGCAGGCGCCGGGCCGCGGCGCGCGCTTCATCAGTAACGGCGGCGCCGGAGAGCATGCGCGCGATCTCCTCGGCGCGCGCATCCTCGGCGAGCAATTCGACGCGCGTGCGATCGCCCTTGCGGCTGATGCGGAAATGGCGTGCCGCGCGCGCGGCCACCTGCGGCGAATGGGTGACGAGCAGAACTTGCGTGGAACGCGCCAGCCGCTGCAAGCGCTCGCCCACCGCATCGGCCACCGCGCCGCCGACGCCGCGATCGATCTCGTCGAAGATGAGGGCGGCGGGCGGGCTGGCCTCTGCCAGCGCCACCTTGAGCGCCAGCGAAATACGCGCCAGTTCGCCGCCTGACGCGATTTTCGTCAGCGGACCGAAAGGCGCGCCCTCCACCGTGGCGATTTCGAAGGCCACGCGTTCCAGGCCGGCGGCGATTCCGGCATCGCCGTTCAACGGTTCAAGCGCGACACGGAACTTCGCATGGCCAAGCTTGAGCGGTGAAAGTTCGCCCGCCACCGCGGCTTCGAGCTTTCCGGCGGCGGCCACGCGCGCAGCAGAGAGTTTCTTCGCCACCTCAAGATAAGCGGTGCGTGCCTTGGCCGCATCGGCTTCGGCTTTTTTCAATGCGCCGCCGCCGCCGTCGATGGCGTCGAGCTTGGCCGCGCACTCGGCCAGCAGCGCGTTCAACCCGTCCACCGGCACGGCATATTTGCGCGCCGCGGCCCTGAGCGCGAACAGCCGCTCTTCCTTGCGCTCCAGTTCGGCCGGATCGACGTCGAGGCGCGTCAGCAGGCTTTCCAGTTCGCGCCGCGCTTCCTCGGCGAGGGCGAAGGCCTGCTCCAGCGCTGTCTCCGCCGCTTCGGCGGCCTTGCGCGCTTCCTCATTGGTGCGGGAAAGCCGCTTCAGCGCCGCGGCCAGCGACGCCTCCGCCCCGCGCTCGCCGGAAAGCGATTCCACCGCGGCGGAAACGTCCTCGGCAATGCGGCTGGCGTTCATCAGCAGCGCGCGCTCGGCGGCCAGCGCTTCCTCTTCGCCGGCTTCCGGCGCCAGCGCGGACAGCTCTTCCACCGCATGATGAAGAAACTCGGCATCGGCCGCGGCGGCGGCGGACGCATGGTGCAGCTCCGCGACGCGCCCGCGCGCGCGCTCCCATTCGCCGTGGCGCGCGGCCACCTCGCGCAGCAGATCTTCATAGCCGCCGAAGGCATCGAGCAGGCGGCGATGCGTGGCGACATCGAACAACCCGCGGTCGTCGGACTGGCCGTGGATCTCCACCATCGCCGCACCCAGATCGCGCAGCAGGCCCACGCCTACCGGTTCGTCGTTGACGAAGGCCCGGGTGCGTCCATCTGCCGAAATCACGCGGCGCAGGATGATCTCGCCCTCGTTCGGCAAGCCATTGTCGCTCACCAGCGCGCGGGCCGGATGCTTGGCTGCCGGATCGAAGATGGCTGCGGCCGAGCCCTGTGCCGCTCCGCTGCGCACGGCAGAGCGCGCGCCCGCGCGGTTGCCGGCGGCCAGGCCCAGCGCATCGAGCAGGATGGATTTGCCCGCGCCCGTCTCGCCGGTCAGCACGTTCAGGCCCGGCGCGAAATCGAGCGAGATATCCTCAATGAGAACCAGGTCGCGGACCTTGAGCGTGGCGAGCATGTCACGCCTCTAGAAGACGCCGGAAAACGCCCTGCTGATCCAGGAATTCTTGTCTTCCTGCGGCTTCATATTGTGCGCGGCCAGAAGGTCGTAAGCATCCTTGTACCACGGGCTGCCGGGATAGTTGGCGCCCAGCACGGCGGCGGCGGTCTTGGCCTCGTTATAAACGCCGAGCGCATAATACGCCTCGGTCAGCCGTTCCAGTGCCTCGGCGATCTGCGAGGTACGCTGGTATTTCTCCACCACCGCTCGGAAGCGGTTGATGGCGCCGACATAGTCCTGGTTCCGAAGGTAATATCGGCCCACCGCCATCTCCTTGCCGGCCAGATGATCCAGCGTGAGATCGACCTTGAGGCTGGCGTCGCGGGCATAGGCGGTGTCCGGGAAACGCTGGATGACGTCACGCAGCGCGGTCAGCGCCTCTTCGGTATGGGTCTGGTCGCGGCCGACATCGGTGATCTGGTCGTAGAGCGAGATGGCCTTCAGATAGAAGGCGTATGAGACCTCCGGGCTGCCGGGATGAAGCTCGATATATTGCTCCGCGCCGTTGATGGCGTCGTCATAGTGATTGGCCTGGAAATAGCAGAAGGCGGCCATCAACATGGCGCGGCGCGCCCAGACCGAATAGGGATGCTGGCGTTCCACCTCGTCGAACTGCTTGGCGGCATCGAGCCAGCTGCCATCGTCGATCTTCTTCCAGGCATCGCTGTAAATCTTCTCGACCGGGCGCTCGACATATTTGGCCGAACCGCTGTCGTCGCTGGAAAACAGCGAGCAGCCACTCAGCACCCCGAGCGACAGCGAGGCTGCCATCAGCGCCGGAGCCAGCGAGCGCAGCACCGCTCCAAGCGGCCGCCGCGGGGCCGGATTGCGTAAATGTTTCAGAGACATCTGTTCTTCCGTATGCCCGGCGTCCCGGGATTGCGCCGCCATCGTTACCGGACCGGACCGCCTTTTGCCAGCCCGGAGGCGCCTTGACCCGCGCCGCGCCTCCAGAACGGTGAATCCGTCACCCGCTGCCACTATAGATTGCAATTCCCGCTCAGGCCAGCGTGACCGTTTCGTAATTCCCCGGCTCGGCAAACAGCGCGCGCAGCAGGGCATTGTTGAGGCCGTGACCGGAGCAGCGGCCCTCGAACCGGGCCAGCAGCGGCGCGCCAGCCAGCGCCAGATCGCCCACGGCGTCCAGAATCTTGTGGCGCACGAACTCGTCGGCAAAGCGCTGCAGGCCGGCGTTCACCAGACCATCGCCCTCAATCGCCAGGGTGTTCTCCAGCGAGGCGCCGCGCGCCAGCCCCAGTTTCAGCAGCGCATCCAGATCCCGCATGAAGCCGAAGGTGCGCGCCGGCGCGATGTCGCGGCGGAACGCCTCCGGCGAAAAATCCCAGACCAGCCGCTGCACGCCGATGGCCGCACTGGCAAAGTCGATCTCCAGATCGAAAGAGAGCGCCGCCGCAGGCAGCAGACAGGCCGTCGCCCCGTCCTCTTTCACCGCCACCGGCCGGAGCACGCGGAGGCCGCGGCGCGGCACCGGCATCTCGCTGAGGCCCGCCGTGTCGATCAGCCGGAGATAAGAGAACGCGTCACCGTCGAGGATCGGCGGCTCGGGCCCGTCGAGCGTGACCAGAGCATCGTCGATCTCCGCCCCCGCCAGCGCCGCCATCAGATGCTCGACCACGCCGACCCGCGCCCCGGCACCGTCGTCGAGCACGGTGCCCAGCCGCGTGTCGGCAACGCGGTCGTAAAGGGCGGGAATATCGCGGCCCAGATCGCTGCGCCGGAAGACGATCCCCGCGCCCGCTTCGGCCGGCGCCAGCGTCATGCGTACGGCCGTTCCGGCATGCAGCGCGACACCTTGGGCGGTCACGGCGGATGCGAGCGTTCTACGGGTCATGGGCAAAGACTATCAGGCCGGAAAAAGAAAATCGCCTCGCTTCCTGCGGCTGCCCCGGCCCGGCGAAGGACCGGGACAGTCGCGGAAGAGAGGCGGAACACGGCGAAGGCGCAACCGTCAGTTCTGCTGGCGCCGCAGGAAAGACGGGATTTCGAGATGATCATCCATTGGCTGATCGGCGAAGAAATCATCGATCATGGTCTGCGCAGGACGCGCCGGTTCTGTGGTCTGGCCACGGCCAATAACCTGGGCCGAGGCCCGCTGCGACTGGGCCGGACGGTTCAGCGCCGGCTCCATACGCGGCTCGGCCGGCTTGTGCTTGCGGCCACCGAAAAGGCCGCTCAACCGGCCACGCCTGGGCTGCGGTTCCGGCTCCGGCGCGGCCTGCCGCGTCTCCCGAACCTCGGGCTCGGGAATGCGGCGGCCTTCCAGCTTCTGCTCCGGTTGCTCTTCGACAATGTCGGCGATTTCGCTGACAGGCATGCCGGCAACACGCACGACAGTTTCGCGCTGATCCTCGAAGTTCGGAACCGGCTTCTTCGTCAAGGTGCGCTCCAGCGCATCAACCTGGTGCTTCACCGGATTGAAGGCGTCGCGGGCGGCGGCGGCCGCAGCCGCAGCCTTCAGCTTGGCCACCGGCAGCTCGGTGACGTTCGGCGGCATCTTCACGGCCCGCTCGGCCTCGATGCCAGTGGCGACCACGGAGACACGAATGCGACCTTCCATGTTCTCCAGGATCGTGCCGCCAAAGATGATGTTGGCATCCGGATCGACTTCCTGGCGGATGCGGGTTGCAGCCTCGTCCACCTCGGTCAGCATCATGTCCGCGCCGCCAGTGATGTTGATGAGCACGCCGCGGGCGCCCTTCATCGACACATCGTCGAGCAGCGGATTGGAGATCGCC
>JAGWZW010000155.1 GCA_018971835.1 Alphaproteobacteria bacterium | reverse complement strand
GCGCGGTTTCGGTGGTGGCGCCGAAATTGCGGTTCTGTTTGTACCAGCCCAGCACGCGGCTGGTCGCGTCCAGCACTTCGGGCCCGATGCCGTCACCGGGAAGCAGGAGGATGTTGTGCATGATCAGTCCGTCACAGCCAGGGCATCGAGGCTTTGCGCTCGGCCTCGAAGCCCGAAATCTTCTGTTCGTTGCGCAGGGTGAGGCCGATATCGTCCCAGCCGTTCAAGAGGCACTGCTTGCGGAAGGGATCGACCTCGAACGTGATGCAGCCGCCGTCCGGCCCTTTGATCTCCTGCTTCTCCAGATCGATGGTGACCACGGCGTTGGCGCCGCGGCCGGCATCGTCCAGCAACTTGTCCACGTCTTCCTGCGGCAGGGCGATGGGCAGGATGCCGTTCTTGAAACAGTTGTTGAAGAAGATGTCCGCGAAGCTGGGCGCGATCACGCAGCGGATGCCGAAATCGAGCAGCGCCCAGGGCGCGTGCTCGCGGCTTGAGCCGCAGCCGAAATTGGCGCCGGCCACCAGAATCTGTGCTTTCTGGTAGGCGGGCTTGTTGAGCACGAAGTCCGGGTTCTCGCTGCCGTCAGCCCTGGTGCGCAATTCGTGGAACAGCGCCGCACCCAGGCCGGTGCGCTTGATGGTCTTCAGAAATTGCTTGGGGATGATCATGTCAGTATCGACATTGATCATCGGCAGCGGCGCCGCGACGCCGGAAAGGGTCTTGAATGGGTCCATAGCGCGCGGAACCTAGCGGCAGAGCGGCCGTTGCTCAAGCGGGAATGCTTTTGAATTTTCCTTGCGCAACCGCATGGCGGAACGCGGCCTCAGCCGTCCCGGCTCAGGCCCTTCGCTTTAAGGGCGCTTTCATAGGCGGCCCAGATTTTGGCGTGGTGGCGGCCCAGATGATGTAGCGTTTCCCAGCTGTAGATGCCGGTGCTGTGCCCGTCGCTGAAGCCGATGCGTACGGCGTAATTGCCCACCGGTTCGAGCGATTTGATCGTCACCGCACGCTTGCCCGGCACGGTCTTTTTCTCGACGGGGGAATGGCCCTGCACCTCGGCGCTGGGCGATTCCACGCGCAGATATTCGGCCGTGAGATCGAATTTTTCGCCGCTGTCGAACCGCACCGTCAACGCGTCCTTGGTGGGCGAGAGCCGCAACTCCTCCGGCCAGGGCGTCTGTGCGCTCATTTGCCGCCCCGTTCGGCGTCGGTGAGTTCGCGCGCCTCGCCGGGCAGCATGATCGGCACGCCGCCGCGGATGGGATAGGCAAGGCCCGCAGCCTTGCTGATGAGTTCCTGATGCGCCCGGTCGTAGGTCAGCGCGGTCTTGGTGAGCGGGCAGACCAGAATTTCAAGCAGTTTGGGATCGGGCTCTCTGAGATTGTCCATGATGGCCTCTTTCAGGAGAACAGCAGGGAGGACAGCTTGCGCCGGCCCTCCAGCGTGCGCGGATCGGCGGGCCCCAGCGCCTCGAACACGGTGAGAAGCTGCTTGCGCGCGGCGTCCTCGTTCCATTTGCGATCGCGGCGGACGATTTCCAGCAGCGCGGCGATTGCGCCTTCGCGGTCACCGGCCGCATCCAGCGCCATCGCCAGATCGTACCGCGCCTGATGATCGTTCGGCTCGGCTTGAAGCCGGGCGCGCAAGGGTGCCACCTCGCCGGCACTTGCCGCGCCCTCGCGCAAGCGCAGCTCGGCATCGACGGCACGGATGGCTTCGTCGTTCGCGCCGTCAGGACGGACCAGCCCCAGCGTCGCGCGCGCCCGTTCCAGATCGCCGCTTCTGAGGTAGCAGCGCGCCAGCCCCGCTACCGCCTGGGGCTGGCCGGGATCCTCCTGCAGCACATGGCCGTAGGCCTGGGCGGCGCTGGCGATATCGCCGGCCGCGAAGGCTTCGTCCGCCGCGGCCAGGAGGTCGTCGGCCGGGCTCTGCCCCGCCGCGCCGCCGGTCAGCGCCTCGACGAACTGGCGGATTTGCGATTCGGGGATGGCGCCCTGGAAGCCGTCCACCGGCTGGCCGTTCTTGAAGGCATAGACCGTGGGGATGGATTGGATGCGCAACTGCCGGGCGATTTCCTGGTTCTCGTCCACATTGACCTTGACCAGGCGGACCGCGCCCTTGGCCTCCATCACGACCTTCTCGATGGCCGGACCGAGCTGCTTGCAGGGCCCGCACCACGGGGCCCAGAAATCCACGATCACCGGGACTTCTCGGCTGGCCTCCAGCACATCGGCAGCGAACGTTTCCAGCCCGGAATCCTTGATGTAGGGGCTGGGATTGACGGCGCCGTCGGGCTTGGCCGCGCCGTTGCCGCCCGGGGTCTTGCTGGTGAGCGGTCTGCCGCTCGGTCCGATCAAAGCCATGTCACGTCTCGCTGCCGATTGCTGTGCTGAACATGGGCATTATGCCCCATAAAGAAAAGGCCCTGCGAGCCCGAAAACCTCGCTCAACCATCGGCTTCCGGCAGGGCCAGGACGACAGGCGCATGGCCGGTGGCGCGGATAAATCGCAGAAGATGGAAAGGCGAGATGGCCGTGGTGCGGTCGTTGCGCAGCGGATGGAAGTTGACCGGATCCAAGGCCAGCAGCGCTTCGTCCAGCAGCACACGGACCTTGCCCGCCGTATCGTTCATCAGCGCGAACGGGCTGACCGATCCCGGCGGCACGCCCAACACTTCGCCCAGCAGCGCCGGCGAGCCGAAGGAAAATCGCGGCGCACCGACCAGCCGGGCCAGCGCATTCAGCCCCACCTTGCGCGCCTCTTCGGCCACCACCAGCCAGAGCCCGCCCTTCTTGTCCTTGAGGAACAGATTCTTGGCATGGCCGCCCGGCAAACTGCCGCGCAGCGCCTGGGCCTCCTCGACCGTGAAAACCGGGGCGTGCTCATGGCTGGTGACGGCGATGCCCAGTTCCGCCAGCCGGCCGGCCAGACGGGCCTCGCGAAGCTCCGGCGGGGGCAATGGGGCAGGCATGGGCAAAGATGTCCGTATCGATCGTGTCGGGCCGCGCGGGCGACCGAAGGCTGCCCGTTCCCGCACATCCCTAATCCAAATGGCGGTCCGCGCAAAATCCTGTTGACCGGTCCGGTCCGGTTCGCCATAACCGCCCACCTGACTGGAGCGCGGGCGTAGCTCAGGGGTAGAGCATAACCTTGCCAAGGTTAGGGTCGGGCGTTCGATTCGCCTCGCCCGCTCCAAATTCCATCAATAAAAACAGTATGTTGATGCTACCTCCGGTTACGGCGTGAGGGTGTGAACTTCTTCGGGGAATCTCGGGGGAATCAAAACAAGCCATTTCGG
>JAGWZW010000154.1 GCA_018971835.1 Alphaproteobacteria bacterium | reverse complement strand
GTGGTATCGAGCTGGTATTGAAGCCATGTCCCATTCCTCTTCATTTCGTCCACTTGCGATGGGGTTAATGCGAGAACCTGTTGCCGTAGATCATTCGGAAGCTTATTAGCCCAAGCAGTGTCGCTTGCTGACAGGCCGCTTGATACGGGTGGTGTAATTATTTGTGAAGAAGGTTGGAGCGAAGACGGTGCGTTGCCGGGAGAAGATTGCCCGCCCTTCTGGGAGGATGGGACCGATTGCGGTGTACCAGGAGTACTTGACGATGGTTGAGACCCTGCCGCCAATTCGTCCTGCGTCACCTGTCTTCCAGTGCCCGATTCGATGAAATATGTTCCAGCAGGAAATGTACCGGACCTAATCTGATCCGCGGTAAGCTTCGCGCCTGTTCCGGATTGGATATAGAAGGTCTGGGGTGCGGACGGTGACGGCGCCACCGGAGATATTCCATTCGCGACGGGAGTGGCTTGGGTTGGCGTCGGCGAAGTCCCCGTCACAGCGCCTGTAGATTGAGTTGTGGTAGGAGAATTGTTTTGCGTCGGTGTTGATGATGGTGCTGGTGGCGTTGGCGTTGTCGGCGCGGCAGCCGGCTGTGGCGCGGGGGAAGGATTGGAAAGCGCATAGTTTGGATTGTTGAGCGCCGCTGGCGGTGTATTTGATCCTGGACCGCTGTACCCGTGCGCATTCCAGTGAAAATGATCAGCGGTTCCAGAGGATCGCGATCACGGATTCCACGGGATCGTGATCATGCTCAGCGTGGTATTTTGGGTTGCTGAGCAAGGACGCGGTGGCGGACACAACTGACAGTATGATGTTGGCGCGGAAATATTCTCCTGGTCAAGGCTGACGGATTGGTCGGGATCGTCCCAGCGGTCCACGGGAGGGCCCCGCGCGCGGCGCGAAGTGCCCCCACGAGCGACGGAGCGGCGCGCGCGGGAAGGGCCTGTGGGTCCGGTGGGACGTTGGCGCGGGCGCCCGTGGTTCAAACATTTTTCTTGTCGCCGGTGCGCCGGCGCAGGCTGTCGCCCTTGAGTTCGATACGATGGGCGTTGTGAATGATGCGGTCCAGGATGGCGTCGCCCAAGGTGGGATCCGCGATGACGTCGTGCCATTGGGCCACGGGCACCTGGCTGGTGATCAGCAGGGATCCCTTGTCGTAGCGATCGTCGACGATTTCGAGCAGGTCGCGGCGCTGCTCGGCGTTGAGGGGCTCCGGTCCCCAGTCATCGATGATGACGAGGCTGGTGCGTTCCAGGCTGGCCATGAGACGGGCGTGGCGGCCTTCGCCACGGGCCTGGGCGAGATCGGCGAAGAGGCGCGAGGCGCGCTTATAGAGGACGGAGAAGCCATCACGGCAGGCTTTGTTGCCGAGGGCACAGGCCAACCACGACTTGCCGGTGCCGGTTGGACCAACGATAGCCAAGTGGTTGGCATCGCGCACCCATTGGCTGGTGGTCAGGGTCTGGAACAGCGCGCGGTCCAGACCGCGTGAGGTGCGATGGTCGACGTTCTCGATGGTGGCGGCCTGCCGGAGCTTGGCGGCGGTCAGCCGGCGTGAGAGGCGGCGATTATCCCGGAAGGTGGCTTCGCGATCGATGAGCAGGCCGAGCCAATCGGCATGGGGCATCTCGGCGGCCTCAGGATTGTTCTGCAGTTCGACCAGCGTATCGGCCATGGCCACGAGGCCGAGGGCACGCAGACGTTCGACGGTGGGATGAATCAGCATGGGAATCTCCAAGGATCAGTTGTAGTAGCCGCGACCGCGGATATTGGGATGGAAGAGGATCGGAGCGTCTGGCGTGGACGCGGCCGATTTGTCGGTGCCGTTCTTGAGAATGGCGGCGACGGATTTGTAGGAGCGGGCGCCCAGCAACAGGGCCCGCGCACAGGCGGCATCGACACGCTCTGCGCCGTAGCGCTTGACGAGACCGAGGATGCCGATGGCGGAGCGGAAGCCTTGCTCGGGATGGGGGCGTGAACGCATGATGACGTCGATCAGGGTGTCGGCGTCGGGGCCGACCTTGGCGGCTTCACCGCGAATGCGTTCGTGAGTCCAATCGCGGTAGCGCCGATGGGAACTGGGCATATGTTCGGCGACGGTTGTCGGGCGATGCGGCAGGAGGCTGCGCAGATGGGATGCCACCCGCTTGCCGCGCCGGAAAATCTCGACGGTCCGCTGGGTGATCCGGGCCTCGACTTCCTGGCGCACCAGATTGTAGGGGACGCTGTAGTAGTGTTTGTCGATCTCGACGTGATAATCGAGATTGACGCGGCAGCGCTTCCACTGGGCATACTCATAGGGCTCGTCGGGCAAAGGCGTGAGAGCGGGCCGGTCGATCTGTTCGAACAGCTGCCGGCGCGATTTGCCCAGCTGCCGCATCGGCCGGTTGTTCAACTCCTCGAGCAGCAGAGCCATGGCGGCGTTGAGCTCGGCAAGGCCGAAGAAGCGACGGTTCCTGAGCCGCGCCAGAATCCAGCGGCCAACGATTTGAACACCGACTTCGACTTTAGCCTTGTCCCTGGGACGATAGGGTCTGGCTGGCAAAATTGCGGTTCGATAATGACGGGCGAGATCGCTATAAGTGCGGTTGACCATCGGCTCGTGAAAACAGGCGCGCGTAACGCCGGCCTTAAGATTGTCACTCACTGTCTGACGGGCGGTGCCGCCAAAAAAATGAAAGGCGCGCACATGGGAGCCGATCCAGTCCGGCAGGCTCTGCGTGAAGCTGGCTTCGGCGTAGGTAAAATTGGAAGCGCCGAGCACGGCGACGAAGATCTGGGCCGTGTGCACTTCGCCGGTGAGCCGGTCGATCACCTCCATGGTGTGGCCGGAATAATCGACGAAGAGCTTCTCGCCGGCGACGTGGACCTGACGCAGGGTCGGCTTCAGCTTGTCGGCCCATTCCTTGTACCGTTCACAGAACCACGAATAGCTGAAAGCGTTGGCGGTGCTGTCGCAGTACTCCTCCCAGAGCAGCATCAGCGTCACGCCCGGCCGGCGCAGCTCGCTATGCACCACCGCCCAATCGGGCTGTGGGCGTTGCTCGCTTGGCAAGTCCGGTGGCGGCGGATAGAGCCGGTTCTCCAGCCGGACATCGTCATCCAGCTCCGGCGGCAGGGGCCAACTCAGCCCGGCCCGACGGGTGCGGTTGAGGTATTTGCTGACGGTGCCTTGGGCCAGGCCGAGGCTGCGGGCAACGGTGCGTTGCGACATGCCGACGCTGTAGTGCAGGCGTAAAACTTCCCGAATGTGACGCATGGACAGTCTCTCGTTCGGCATCTCGACCCTCTGCTCTGTGGCAAAAGACCAAGTCTACCTTGGGTTGCAGACTGTCAGTGGGGGCGCCTCCCCATCCTCTTCCGGACCGATCA
>JAGWZW010000075.1 GCA_018971835.1 Alphaproteobacteria bacterium | reverse complement strand
ACCACACGCTGGAGAAAGCCGAGGGCGGGCGCTGCGCCCTGCGCCTCGGCTTCCGCCAGATCAAGGGCTTTCGCGAGGAGGATGCCGCTGCGCTCGTGGCCGCGCGCGGGGCGGGCTACGACGGCGTGCGCCACCTGGCCGCTGCGGCCGCATTGTCATCGGAGGCGCTGACGCTGCTGGCCGATGCCGATGCCTTCCGGGCTTTGGGGCTCGACCGGCGCCAGGCGCTGTGGGCGGTGAAGGGGCTGGACGGCGGCGCACAAAGCGCGCGCACACCCACACCGGAGCTGCCGCTGTTTCGCTTCGCCGATCCCGAGCGGCTGCGGCCTGAGGAAGAGGTGGCGCTGCCCGCCATGCGGCTGGGCGAGCATATCGTCTGCGATTACGCCACCTTGCGCCTGTCGCTGAAGGCGCATCCGCTGTCGCTGCTGCGGGGGCTGCTGGCGGCGCGGCGCGTGGTGCCGCATGGCGAACTCGGCCGCGTGGCCGATGGCGCGCAGGTGCGGGTGGCGGGGTTGGCGCTGGTGCGCCAGCGCCCCGGCACCGCCCACGGCGTCACCTTCGCCACGCTGGAGGACGAAACCGGCATCGCCAATGTCATCGTCTGGGCCGATGTGTTCGAGCACTTTCGGCGGCCCTTCCTGGCCAGCCGGCTGATGCTGGTGAAGGGGCGGTTACAGCGTCAGGGGCTGGTGACGCACATCGTCGCCGAAGAGATCGAGGATCTTTCGGCCGAACTTCACCGCCTCGCCGCCGATGTGCGCGCGGAGATTCCCGTTCCCGCTCATGGCGACGAAACCGGCCGGCAGACCGCCAGCGATCACCGCATCCTGCTGACGCGCCATCCGCGCGACGCAGTGGCCGACCTGATCCCCAAGTCGCGGGATTTCCGCTAGCCGGCTGCCCGTTATGCCGGTGCTGCAGGCGCATCGGCGGGCGGCGGGCCGAACAGGTTGCCGCCCGTATCGCCCGGCTGCGCATACCAGTAGATCAGCAGCGCCATCGCCGCCAGCGTCACGATCGGCAGCAACAAGGCAAGACCGAAGGCCGAATTCGCGCCGGTGATGAAAGCCATCGCAGCGATAACCGCCATCAGCCCGCCCGGCACCGCGCCGAGCAGAATCCACCAGCCGCTACGGTTGGTATCGTGCAGCCGCCGAACCGAAATTCCGAGCCCGGGCAGCAGCAACGCCAGGGAAAACAGCCCCGTTAGCGCGTGAGTACCAAGGACGCTTTGCACGATTGCCAGCACCACATAGCAGACCACATAGGCCGCAACGTAATACCAGAAGGTGCGCCGCCCGCAGCGGCCGGCGAAGTCCACATAGTGTTCAGTAATGGTCTGACGGAATGTTTCGACCACGGCATTCGGATCCATGGATCATCCCCTGCAGATGTGCGCATAGTCAGCCGGCCGTCGGGCGGGCACATCATCACCCGGCGGCGCGGGCGCCCGGCCGGTTCCGGCTAGGAATCCCGGGCAGTTTTGAGCTAAGGACGATCATTACATCCTGTCAATGTTGACGGGGCTGACGAGTCGGGCCGGAAGGCGGAACATGGTGGCAAGAGTTTTCATCGACGGCGCGGCCGGAACCACGGGCCTGGAAATCCGCGAGCGGCTGGCCGGCCGGCGCGATCTCGCGCTCATCCAGCTTTCCGAGGCCCAGCGCAAGGACGCGGGCGCCCGCCGTGCGGCGCTGAACGAGGCTGATCTGGTGATTCTCTGCCTGCCAGACGACGCGGCGCGCGAGGCGGTGGCGCTGATCGAGAACCCGGCGGTGCGGGTGATCGATGCCTCCACCGCCCATCGCGTGGCGCCGGGCTGGGTGTTCGGCTTCCCCGAACTGGAGCCGGACGGCTATGAACAGGTCGCCGCTGCCAGGCGCGTCACCAATCCGGGCTGCTATTCCACCGGCTTTCTGGCGCTGGTGCGGCCGCTGGTGCGGGCGGGGTTGCTCCCGGCCGATTATCCGTACACGGTCAATGCGGTTTCCGGTTACTCCGGCGGCGGCAAGGCGATGATTGCCGAATTCGAAAATGCCGGGGCGCCGGACTACACGCGCGCCGTCGTGCGCAGCTATGCGCTCACGCTGGCGCACAAGCACATCCCCGAAATGACCGAGCGCTGCGGCCTTCGGCATCCGCCCGTGTTCTCGCCCAGCGTCGGGCGCTACTATCGCGGCATGCTGGTGGACGTACCGCTGCAACTGTGGGCGATGAAGGAGGAACCGAAGCCGGCCGAGATTCATGCCGCGCTGGCGGAGGCCTATCGTGGCCGGAAGCTGGTGGAGGTGGCCAGCCCCGCCGAAATTGCGCAAATCAAAACACTGGATGCCGAAACACTTGCCGGTACCAATCGCATCCGGCTTCATGTCTTCGGCAGCGAGAAGACGGGGCAGGCGCGGCTGGTGGCGCTGCTCGACAACCTGGGCAAGGGCGCTTCGGGCGCGGCGGTGCAGAATCTCAACGTCATGCTCGGCCTGCCAGAGACGACGGGGCTCGTTTGATGTACCGCCCGCGCGCCTTTGCGATCGACGATACGGCGGCGCTCTTCGCCGTCATCCGCGAGCGGGTCTTCGCCACGCTGGCACTGGCGCGTGAGGGGCGGGTGCATCTGGCCTATGCGCCGGTGGTGCTGACGGGCGAGGGCAAAGGCACCATCCGCTTCCATTTAGCCAAGGTGAACGAGGTGGCGGCGTTGGCGGATGGCGCGCGGCTGTCCGTATCGTTTGTTGGGCCGGATGCCTATGTCTCGCCGGACTGGTACGAGACGCCCGGCCTGGTTCCGACCTGGAACTACCTCGCCGTGGAGGGCGCCGGCGTGGCGCGCAAGCTCTCTCGCGAAGAAACGCTGTCGCTTCTGGACGATCTCTCGGCACAGGAAGAGGAAAAGCTTCGCCCGAAGAAGCCCTGGACGATGGCGAAAGTTCCCGAGCCGCGCCGCGTTGCGCTGCTGAACGCCATTACGGGATTCTCGCTTGAGTTCGAAACGCTGGAAGGCAAGTTCAAGCTCAGCCAGGACAAGAAGCCAGAGGATTTCGCCCGCGTGATCACGGCCCTGGAAGCGCGCGCCGATGCGGCGAGCCTCACCGTCGCCGCCGCGATGCGCGCCTGGATGCGCGTTACTGCGCCTTGACCTTCACATAGGTTCCGGGCGCGTCGCCCAACACCTTAAGCTTGCCGCCGCCGGGTTTGCGCGCGGGCACTTTCTTGCCGGAGAGTTTGGAGAGCCACCCGTCCCAGTCGCCCCACCACGAGCCGGGATGCTCGGTGGCGCCGGCCTGCCATTCGTCAATTGTCGCGGGCAGCTTGTCGTTGGTCCAGTATTGATATTTGTGCGCGGCCGGCGGATTGATCACACCCGCAATATGGCCGGAACCGGCGATGATGAAGCGGATCGGGCCCTTCATCAGCCCGGTGGTCTTGTAGACCGAGCGGAAGGGGGCGATGTGGTCGTCCCGGGCACTTTGCAGATAGACCGGAATCGTCACCTTGCCGAGATCGAGCGTAACACCGCCAAGTTCCATCTTGCCTTCGGCCAGCGCGTTGTTCTTGTAGAACTCGCGCAGATAGAAGAGGTGCGTGGCCTCCGGCATACGCGTGGTGTCGGAATTCCAGTAGAGCAGGTCGAACGGCACCGGCTCCTTGCCGAGCAGGTAGTTATTGACCACGAAGGACCAGATCAGGTCGTTGGCCCGCAGCATGTTGAAGGTGGTGGCCATCTTGCTGCCTTCGAGCACGCCGCCGGCCGCGTTCATCTGTTGCTCGAGCGCTTCGAGTTGGGCGTCGTCGATAAATATCTGAAGGTCGCCAGCCTCGGTGAAATCGCTTTGCGCAGCGAAAAAGGTGGCCGAATGGACGCGGTGGTCGCCGGTTGCGGCCATATAGGCCAACGCGGCCGATAGCAGCGTGCCGCCGATGCAATAACCGATGGCGTTGATCGAGCGTTCGCCGGTCGCCGCTTCCACGGCGTCGAGCGCAGCGAAGATGCCTTCGCGCATGTAGTCCTCGAAGGTCTTTTTGGCCAGCTTCTTGTCGGGGTTGACCCAGGAGACTACGAACACCGTGTAACCCTCGGCCACCGCCCAGCGGATGAAGGAATTCTCGGGCTTGAGATCGAGGATGTAGAACTTGTTGATCCAGGGCGGAAAGATCAGCAGCGGCCGCTGATAGACCTGTTCGGTCGCCGGCGTGTATTGCAGCAGCTCGATCAGGTCGTTGCGGAACACCACCTTGCCGGGCGTGGTAGCGATGTTCTCGCCGATCCTGAAGGCATCGGCGGATTGGCGGATGGAGAGGTTGCCCTTGCCGCGTTCGAGATCGGCCAGCAGGTTCTGCAATCCCTTGACCAGGTTCTCGCCGTTGCTGCGCATGGTGACGCGCAACACCTCGGGATTGGTCAGCACGAAATTTGTGGGCGCAATCGCATCGGCAAACTGCTTGGTGTAGAACTCGACGCGGCGGCGCGATTTCTCGTCCAGCCCCCCCACTTCGCCGACCGTCTTCTGCAGCCAATTGGCGGTAAGCAGATAGGACTGCTTGATGAAATCGAAGATCTGGTTTTCCTGCCAGTCCTTGTCGCGGAACCGCTTGTCGGATGGGGCGGGAGCCACCACCGGCTCGACCTTGGCGCCCATCATGCGGCGCGCCGCGCGCTCCCACAGTTCCGTGTAATCGTGCCAGAGTTGGGTCTGGGCTTCGACGATCGCGCCCGGATTGGTTGCCATCCCTTTCAGCAACTCAAAAAAGGCGCCGGAGATATTGAGCGGATCGACGGGCTGGGCCCCGCCCGACTCCTGCTGGCGGGAGAGAAACTCGGCCAGCAGCCTCTGGGCCTCAGCGCCCACGCGCACCATGTTGCCGGCGAATTCGGCGGGATCGCCGATCCGATAGCTGTCCTGCCCCGGGGTGGCTGCGGGCTGTGGCGCGGACGGCTTTGCCCGCGCGTCGGCCGCGGCGGTCTTCTTTTTGGCTTTCGGGTTGTTGGATTTCAGTGCGGCGCGGGGCCGCTTGACCGCCGGGCCGGGTTTGCTTGCGCCTGTCTGGCTGGCCTGTCTGGACATCTGCACCGGCAAGATCGCCTCTTTGCGTTGATAGCGTGCGTCGCGGGCAGCTCGCAAGTATGTCGCAGGCACCGGGAGCGACATAATTTGTCTGGGATATCCCTGTTTTTCCGGCACTTTGGCTTGGAACGAACCTACCGGACCTGTATATGGGGACGGTAAACGGCGGCGCCAACCGGGTGCGGCTGCTGAGCTCAAGGAGACGGCGGATGTTATCGTTGCCGGGCGGCGTGTCGAAAAAGGTTCTGCGCCTTGCAGCCGTGGTTGCGGTCGGCGTGGCGGCTAGTGGCTGTTCCACGGTGCCCAGCTGGGTGGACCCCACGAGCTGGCTTGGCCCTGACGTTCCCGCCCAGGCCGATGCGTCCGACAACGGCGCCTACCCGGATCTTGCCAACGTTCCCGCCAAGCCGGCGACGCCGTCGACCGAGGCGCAGCAGCAGCAGGTGGCAGGCTCGCTGGTCGCGGCGGGCAACAACCAGCAGTACAGCGCCGAGTCTCTGCGCGCCGGAACCGAAGCTGCCGCGGCACCGCCGCCTGCGGCAACGCCCGCGCCCGCGGTCGCCGATACCCATCAGAGTGCGCCTCAGCAAGTGGCCCAGGCCGCTGCACCTGCCGATGAAAACGCAGCACCCGAGCCCTCAGGCTCTAGCGCAGAGCAGCCCGAAGCGGCTTCTGAACCAGCGGATCAGTCCGCCCCAGCTCCGGCAGCAGCGCCGGCCAACGAGGTTGCCAGCGCAGCGGAACCGGCTCCCGTGCCGGCTGCCCCGGCGGCAGAAACAACGCCGGCCGCCGTGGCCGCTGCCACCAGCGAAGGCTTTGCGCCGTCCAAGGCGCCGCCGCTTTCACCTGAGATAAGCCAGTTCGTGTCGCGGCCGATCCTGCAGCGCTATGCGCAGACCGCCGCCATCTCCACGCCGATCGCTACCGGCAGCACCGTGGCACTGAAGGCGCCGAAGGGCGTACGTGCGCTCAAGCTTGGCACGGGGACGGCGGACGTCGGCGGGCCGGAAAGCATGAGCGGCGCCGTGGTGGCCAATCTGGGCGCGTTGCAATCTAGCGCCGTCTCGCCGGTTACGTCCTATGCGGGGGCGGTGCCGGCGGCCGTGGTGTTCTTCCCGGGCGACATCACCTCGATCACCGCTGCGGCGCGCGCGAAAATTCGCGAGGCGGTGGCGGCATATCGGTCCAGCGGCGGCCAGGCTTATGTGCGGGTGGTCGGGCATTCCTCCAGCCGTACTGGCAACATGTCGGCACTGGCGCATAGCGAGCTGAACTACCGCAAGTCCCTGGCGCGGGCGACCGCGGTAGCGCGCGAGCTGATTCGCGAAGGCGTGCCGGCCGACAAGGTGCTGGTGAACGCCGTGGGGGATGCCGAGCCCGTCTATTACGAATCGATGCCCAAGGGCGAGGACGGCAATCGCCGGGCAGAAATCTTCGTCCAGGGCTGAAGGCGCCAAGGCCCTGGCAAAACCCGTTGACGCGGACCGCACAATCGTCTTGATGTTGCGCTACAAGGCTTTTTTGGCGCGACAAGACGGTTTTTTAGCCCATGCAAACCGAGTTCTACCGCATCAAGCGGTTGCCGCCCTATGTCATTGAGGAAGTGAACATCCTCAAGGCCCGCGCCCGCGCCCGCGGCGAGGATATTATCGATTTCAGCATGGGCAATCCCGATATGCCCACGCCGCGCCACATCATCGACAAGCTGATCGAAACCGCGAATGATCCGCGGTCTAACCGCTATTCGGCCTCGCGCGGCATCAAGGGCCTCAGGCGCGCCTATGTGAAGTTCTATCAGCGCCGCTTCGGCGTGACGCTGGACCCGGACAGCGAAGTGATCGCCAATCTGGGTTCCAAGGAGGGTTTCGCCAACCTGGCCCAGGCCATCACCGCGCCGGGCGACGTGGTGCTGGTGCCCAATCCGGCCTATCCGATCCACGCCTTCGGCTTCATCCTGGCAGGGGCGGCCATTCGCCATGTGCCTGCCACCTCGCCGGAGGACTACCTGCGCAGTCTCGACCGCGCGGCGCGCCACTCGGTGCCGTCGCCGCTGGCGCTGGTGGTGAACTATCCCTCCAATCCCACGGCACAGGTGGTGGGCCTCGATTTCTACAAGGAGATTGTCGCTTTCGCGAAGAAGCACGAGATTTGGGTGTTGTCCGATCTGGCTTACGCGGACATCTATTTCGACGAGAACAATCCGCCGCCGTCTATTCTTCAGGTCGATGGCGCCAAGGATATTGCGGTGGAGTTCCAGTCGCTGTCCAAGACCTACGCCATGCCGGGCTGGCGCATGGGCTTTGCGGCCGGCAACGCCAAACTGATCGCGGCACTGGCGCGCATCAAGTCTTATCTCGATTACGGTGCCTATACGCCGATCCAGGTGGCGGCGGCGGCGGCGTTGAACGGCCCGCAGGAGTGCGCCGCTGAAATCCGCGCCACCTACAAGTCGCGCCGCGATGTGCTGGTCGAGTCGATGCGCCGCGCCGGCTGGGATATCCCGTCGCCAGCGGCCTCGATGTTCGCCTGGGCGCCGATCCCCGAGCAATATCGCGAGAAGGGTTCGATGGAGTTCGCCAAGCAGCTTCTCATCCACGCCAAGGTAGCGGTATTGCCCGGCATCGGCTTCGGCGAATATGGCGAGGGCTATGTGCGTGTGGGGCTGGTGGAGAACGAGCACCGCATCCGCCAGGCGGCGCGCAACGTGAAAAAGTTCCTCGCCATGCGTGTCAACGAGCCGGCTTCGCCCGAACTGGAAGGCGCGAAATGAGCAAACCCTTGCGCATCGCGATGGCCGGGCTCGGCACGGTGGGCGGCGGTGTCGCCGGCCTGTTGCTGAACGCAGATGGCGAATTGGCCGAGCGCGCAAGCCGCAGGCTGGAACTGGTTGCGGTTTCGGCGCGGGATCGCGCGAAGGCGCGCGCGGCCGATGTTTCGCGCCTGGAATGGCACGATGATGCGGTGACACTTGCGGCCTGCGACGCCGATGTGGTGGTCGAGCTGATCGGCGGCGCGGAAGGCCCCGCGCGTGCCCTGGTCGAGGCGGCGCTGAAATCCGGCAAGCACGTCGTCACCGCCAATAAAGCGCTACTGGCCCATCACGGCGCAGCGCTGGCCGCGCTGGCGGAGGAGTCGGGCGTCGCCCTCAAGTTCGAAGCGGCGGCCGCCGGCGGCATTCCCATCGTCAAGGCGCTGCGTGAAAGCCTGATCGCCTACGGCATCGATGCGGTGCGCGGTATCCTCAACGGTACTTGCAACTACATCCTGACGCAGATGGAAGCGACCGGGCGCAGCTTCGCCGCGGTGCTGGCCGAAGCGCAGAAGCTGGGTTTTGCCGAGGCCGATCCCGCGCTCGATATCGGCGGCGGCGACACCGCGCACAAGCTGGCGCTGTTGTCGAGCCTGGCCTTCGGTATCGTGCCCAGCCTCGATGCCATCAAGACCGAGGGCATCGCGCACATCACGCCGGAAGATATCGCCTTTGCGCGCGAGTTTGGCTACCGCATCAAACTGCTGGGCATGGCACGCCGGACGCCGTCGGGCCTCGACCAGCGGGTGCAGCCGGCAATGGTGCGCGCCGGCACGCCGCTGGGCGATGTGGAAGGCGTCTTCAACGCGGTGCTGGCCGATGCGGGCGCGGCAGGGCCGTTCTTCTTCGAGGGACGCGGGGCGGGCGAGGCGCCCACGGCTTCGGCCGTCGTCTCCGACCTCGTCGATATCGCGCGCGGTGCGGTGGGGGCGGCGTTCGGCCGGCCGGCCGCGCGCCTGAAGACACTGTCGGGCGCTCCTCCGGCCCGTGTCTCGCCCTATTACCTGCGCTTCAACGTGCTGGACGTGCCCGGCGTGCTGGCGGAGATCGCCGGCCGCCTGGCCGAGGCCGCCGTCTCCATCGAAAGCATGATCCAACGGGGGCGGTCGCCGGGCGAGCCGGTTTCCATCGTCATGATCACGCATGAGTGCTCGGAGAGCGATGTCGCACGTGCCTTGAAGGTGATCGCCGGCTCAGACAAGGTGTTGGCGGAGCCCTGCATGATTCCTATGGAAGCCGGCTGACCGCGGCGCCTGTCGATCTGGAGACAAGATGAGCCAGCCACTGGACCGCGCCTTTGCCCTTGAAGCCGTACGTGTCACCGAAGCGGCGGCAATGGCTGCCTGGGGGCAGGTCGGTCGCGGCGATGAGCAGGCCGCCGATGCCGCCGCTACCGAAGCGATGCGCGCCGCGTTCGACATCCTGCCCATCTCGGGCAAGGTGGTGATCGGCGAGGGCGAACCCGATGATGCGCCGATGCTGTATATCGGCGAAACGGTGGGCAGCGGCGGCGTTGCCGTGGACATTGCGCTCGATCCGCTGGAGGGCACCACGCTCGCAGCCAAGAAGCTGCCCAATGCGCTGGCCGTGATGGCGATGGCCGAGCCCGGCACGCTGCTGCATGTGCCGGACGCCTATATGGACAAGATCGCCATCGGTCCCGGCTATCCTGAAGGCGTGGTCGATCTCGATGCCGACCCGGCAGAAAACGTGCTGGCGCTGGCCAGGGCCAAGGGCGTGCGCCCCGGCGATATCACCGCCTGCGTGCTCGATCGCCCGCGCCATGCCGACATCATCGAGAAGATGCGCAAGGCGGGCGCTTCGGTGCAGCTCATTTCGGATGGCGACGTCGCCGGCATCATCGCCACCACCGAGCCGGCGACCAGCATCGATATTTATATCGGCCGCGGCGGCGCGCCCGAAGGCGTGCTGGCGGCGGCGGCGCTGCGTTGCGTCGGTGGCCAGATCCAGACCCGGCTGGTGTTCCGCAACGATGGCGAGCGTGCGCGGACTGCCCGGCTCGGCATCACCGATCTGAACCGCAAATACTCGCTGATGGATCTGGCCTCTGGCGATGTGGTGTTTTCCGCCACCGGCGTGACGGACGGCTCGATGCTGCGCGGGGTACATCGGCGCGGGGCTTATCTCAGCACGGAAAGCGTGGTGATGCGGTCGGCCACCGGAACGGTGCGCCGGATTCGCGCACTCCACAAATGCCGGGATGAAGGCTGACCTCACACCGGCGGTGTCTGCCGCGGCCTTCGGCGTCGCGCGCTCGTTCACGGGCCGGCGCTGGGTGCTGCGCGAAGCGGGCGAGGAACAGGTGCGGGCGCTGGTGGACAGCGGCGAGCTCTCGCCAGTGCTGGCGCGCATCCTGGCCGCGCGCGGTGTCGTGCCCGAAGCGCTGGGCGATGTTCTGAATCCGACCTTGAGGCGCCTGCTGCCCGAGCCCTCGATGCTGAAGGATATGGGCCGCGCAACGGAGCGTACCCGTGCCGCCATTGAGTCCGGCGAACGGATCGCTGTCTTCGGCGATTACGATGTGGACGGCTCCTCGTCCGCCGCGCTGCTCTACGATTTCCTGTCGGCGCTCGGCCGCCCGCCGCGGCTCTACATTCCCGATCGCATGACGGAAGGCTATGGCCCCAACGCGCCGGCACTGCTGAAATTGAAAGAAGAAGGTGCCAGCCTCGTCATCACCGTCGATTGCGGCGCGGCGGCCACTGCGGCGCTCAGCGCCGCGCGCGAGGCCGGGCTCGACGTCATCGTGCTCGATCATCACGCGGTCGAAACCCCGCCGCCGGCCTTTGCGCAAGTCAATCCCAATCAGCCCGGCGATGTGTCTGGCCTCGGCCATCTCTGCGCCGCGGGCGTGACCTTTCTTTTCATCGTCGCGCTCAATCGCGCTCTGCGCGACGGCGGATGGTACGCCGCGAACGGTGTCGCCGAGCCCGACCTGATGCACGCGCTCGACCTCGTCGGCCTGGCCACCGTGTGCGATGTGGTGCCGCTGGAGGGCGTCAACCGCGCCTTCGTGCGCGCGGGGCTTTCGCGCCTGAACTTGCTGGGGCGACCGGGGCTTGCCGCGCTTGCTGCCGTCGCGGGCGCGTCCGCGCCGTTCACGCCTTATCATCTCGGCTTCGTGCTGGGGCCGCGCATCAATGCGGGCGGCCGCGTCGGGCGCTGCAGTCTTGGTGCGGAACTGCTCACTGCTGCCGATCCGGCCACGGCCCAGAATCTCGCACGCGCGCTCGACCGCCACAACCGCGAGCGCCAGGCGCTGGAAGCGGTGATCCTCGAAGAGGCGATGGCGCTGGCGGCTACGCAGGACAATTCGCCGTTCCTGTTTGCCGCCGAGGAGGGCTGGCATCCGGGCGTGGTCGGCATCGTGGCCGGGCGGCTGAAGGATCGCTTTGCCAAGCCGGCTTTCGTCGCCGGGTTCGAGGGCGGAATCGGCCGCGGCTCGGCGCGCTCGGTTCCGGGGTTCGACATCGGTGCCGCGGTGCGTGCCGCGCGCGAAGCGGGGATACTGGAGGCTGGCGGCGGCCACGCGATGGCGGCGGGTTTTTCGCTGCAGGCCGGCCGGCTCGACGCCTTTCGCGATTTTCTCGCCACGCAATTCGCCGAGGCCGGCGCGCTGCTGGCCGAGCACAGACTCGAACTCGACACCGTCGTTGCTGCCGCCGGTGCCGGCGAGCGGCTGGTGGCCGAGATCGGCCGCGCCGGGCCGTTCGGCGCCGGGAACCCGGAGCCACTTGTGGCGCTTTGCGACCTGCGCGTGGCCTTTGCCGATGTAGTGGGTAGGGAGCATGTGCGCCTGCGCCTGCAGGGCGGCAACGGCGCGGTGCTCAATGCCATCGCCTTCCGCGCCGTCGGCAGCCCGCTGGGCGAAGGGGTGCTAGGCGCGCGCGGGCGCCGGATCCACGCCGCCGGGCGGCTGCGCCTCAACAGCTGGAACGGGCGCACGCAGGTCCAGCTTCAGTTGGAGGACGCGGCAGCAGCCGGGGCCTGAGCTTGGCGCAGTACCGGCGGCAAATCGTTTTGCCCGCTCTTGCCAAGGCGGCACAGGGCCGGTATAGCCCCCGCCACACCGATGCCCGCGGGCCGTTTCGACAGCCGGGCGGGCGGCTTGCGCCCTTCGTCTATCGGTTAGGACTCAAGATTTTCAATCTTGCAAGAGGGGTTCGACTCCCCTAGGGCGCGCCATTCCCGACGACGGGCCGGAAATTCCGCTCAATCGGTTGTTAATCGGCCGGTCATAGCCTTCCTGCCATGCGGTTTTGGCAGCGCTTCTGGCAGGCTATCGGCACGCGCGAGCGGCTGGCCGTCGTCGTGCTCGGGGTGGTGTTGGGCTATCTCGGTTCCTGTATCATCCGCTTTCTGCATCACGACTGGATCCTGAACGCTGCGGGCGCGCCGCAGCTCACCGATTTCGTCGCAGTCTGGTCGGCAGGCAAGCTGGCGCATGCGGGGCAGGCGGCCTCCGCCTATGCGCCGCAACTGATGCACAGCGCCGAAGCCGCAACCCTCGGACACGCGGCGGCCGGCCGCTTCGACTGGCCCTATCCGCCATTCTATTTTTTCGTTGTGGCACCGCTAGCCTTGCTGTCGTACCCGCAGGCGTTCCTTGCCTGGGCGGCGGCGGGCGTGGCCGGTTACGGCGCGGCGGTGAGCGCAGCAGCAAATAGCCGGACGGCGGCGCTGTTCGCGCTGGCGGCGCCGTGGTCGCTGGCCAATCTGACGATCGGGCAAAATGGCTTTCTCACCGCCACGCTGATGGGCCTGTTCCTACTGCAACTGGAAGCGCGGCCCGCGCTGGCCGGGCTGCTGCTCGGGCTGCTCGCCTGCAAGCCGCAACTGGGCCTGTTGATTCCGCTCGCGCTCGCGGCCGGCGGCTATTGGCGCGGCTTCGCCTGGGCCTGCGCGACAGTGGCGGGGCTGACGGCCTTGTCCGCTGCGATCTTCGGGCCGGCTACGCTCACCGGCTTCGCCCACGCGCTGACGACGACGGGTCAAACCTTGCTCGTGAGCGGCATGGCCGGCTGGTACAAACTGCAAAGCGCTTACGGCGTGGCGCGCTGGTTCGGGCTGCCGGCCGCGGCGGGCTGGTTGGCACAGGCGGTGGTGACGCTGTGCTGTGTGGTGGCGGTGGCGAGGCTATGGCGCGGCCACTCTGCGTTTGCGCTGAAGGCGGCCGGCCTTTGCGTGGCCGCGCTGCTGGCAACGCCCTATGTGTTCGCCTACGACCTGCCGATGCTGGGCGTGGCGGTGGCGTTCCTTCATCGCGAGCGGCCGCTCGACGCGCTGGAAGGCGCGGCGCTCGGTTTTGCGGTCCTTGGTTTTGCGGCCACGCTGCTCTGGCCCGCGCCGACGCCGTTTCTGGCCACGCTTACAGTGGCAGCACTGGTGCTGCGCCGGATGGGGCAGGGCGACGCCGTCAGTTGCGCACGGTCTTGGCGATGGCAGCGATATGGGCCGGCGTGGTCCCGCAGCAGCCGCCGATGATGTTGGCGCCGGCCTTGATCAGGTCATCGACCTGAGAAGCCATGAACTCCGGCGTGTCCTTGAAGAAGGTCTTGCCGTCTTCGACCACGGGCATGCCGGCGTTGGCATGAACGAGGATGGGCGTGGCCGGCGCAGCGGCGCGCATCTTGCGGACGATCTCGATCATGTTGACGATACCGTTGCCGCAATTGGTGCCGACGACGTCTGCGCCGGCGGCGACCAGCTCGGTGGCGACTTTTTCCGGCGTGGCGCCCATCATCGTGAAGAAGCCGCGCGGTTTCTTGTCGAAGGTGAAGGTGCAGATCACCGGCAGTTTGGTGTTTTCCTTGGCAGCGCGAACGGCCTCTTTGGCCTCGACCAGCGAGCCCATCGTTTCGATGCAGATCGCGTCCGCCCCGCCTTCCTCCAGCGCCATCACCTGTTCCTTGAAGCTCTGGTAGAATTCCTCAAGCGTGGCTTTGCCGCCTTCCTGCTTGATGAGCTGCGCGGTGGGGCCGACCGAGCCCAGCACATAACCTTTGCCATCGATGGCTTCGCGCGCGATGCGGGCCGCTGCAATGTTGAACGCGCGCGCCTTGCCGGCCATGCCGTGGGGCAGCAGGCGCAGCGCGCTGCCGCCGAAGGAATTGGTTTCCACCATATCGGCGCCAGCAGCGATGTAAGCATCGGCAATTTCGCGGACGACCTCGGGGTGGCTCACGCACCAGGACTCGGGGCAGTCGCGCTGGCCCAGGCCCTTCTCATGCAGAAAGGTGCCCATTGCGCCATCGGAGATGAGAATCTCACCTTCGGCAACGCGTTCCAATATCGTCTTCATGTCCTGTATCTTCTTCATGGCAATGATCGGCGAGCTGTGAGAATTGCATGATTGCCGCGCTATTGTAAGGCGCGCCGGGCCTCGGCACGGCCGGGTGCGGCCAATCTGCCGCATGGGCGCTCGGCTTGGACGCAGGTTAGATTGTTTATAATCTGTCACGACGGCGCAGCGAGGGGTCTGGCGATGGCGAAGAAACGGGTGGTGAAATCGGAGCGCGGGATCGTGCTGAGCGAATCCATCCTGTTCGGCGGCGAGCCCCGCAAGCGCATCGGCACGCAATACACCGTCTCCACGCCGCGCCGTCCCGAAGGCAAGACCTTCGACACAGTGGACGAGGCCGCCAAATATTTCCATGTCCAGGTCAGCCTCTCCGGCCGCAAGACGCTGGCGCCGCGGACGAAGTAGGGCCAGGGCTTGGCCCCCGGCCGCAAAGCGCCTACATCGGTGGCTGTGTCCCAGAGCCAGCCATGACCAATCTTCCCGATCCGGAATTCCGCGTCTATTTCAATCCGCCCCCGGGATTTCGCGCGATGGGCTGCGCGGGCTGCCTCGTCACCCTGTTCGTCGTGGGCGGAATCGTGGGCGTGCTGCTGTTCGGCTGGAAGACGCTGCTGGGGATGTAGCGCGCCGGATAGTTCGTCCGGGGCATTGACCGCGGGCCCTGTTGCGCTAAATCCGTAGGGCGGCCGGCAACTCCGCTTGTTTGATGACGAGGCAATCAGGGAGAGGGGGGGCTGCAAAAAATGCGGAACAATTATCGCCATCAATCCTGCATCCGGGCTTTCTGAATGTTTCGTTCGCTCCTGATCGCCAATCGCGGAGAGATCGCCGTCCGGGTGATGCGCACGGCGGCGCGGCTCGGCATCCGCACCATCGCGGTCTATTCGGATGCCGACGCAGGCGCGGCCCATGTGGCGCTGGCGGACGAGGCGGTGCGCCTTGGCCCCGCCCCGGCAGCGGAGAGCTATCTGAGAGCCGATGCCATCCTCGCCGCGGCGAAGCAGACCGGGGCTGAGGCCATCCATCCCGGCTACGGTTTTCTTTCGGAGAACGCGGCGTTCGCGGAGGCCTGCGCGGCGGCGGGGATCGTGTTCGTGGGGCCGCCGGCCTCGGCCATCCGTGCGATGGGTCTGAAGGACCGCGCCAAGGCGCTTATGGACCAGGCCGGCGTGGCCGTGGTGCCCGGCTATCTGGGGGACGATCAGTCCGTGGAGCGCCTGGCGCAGGAAGCCTCGCGCATCGGCTATCCCGTACTGATCAAGGCGGTAGCGGGTGGCGGCGGCAAGGGCATGCGGAAGGTGGATGCCCCCGCAGATTTCGCCGCGGCGCTCGAGGGCGCCAAGCGCGAGGCGCGGTCGTCCTTCGGCGACGAGCGCGTGCTGATCGAGAAGTACGTCACCCGCCCGCGTCACATCGAGGTCCAGGTGTTCGCGGACGGCCACGGCAATGTCGTTCATCTGTTCGAGCGCGACTGTTCGCTGCAGCGCCGCCACCAGAAGGTGATCGAGGAAGCCACCGCGCCGGGCATGACGGCATCCATGCGCGCGGCGATGGGCGAAGCGGCGGTCAAGGCGGCCAGGGCCGTCGGCTATGTCGGCGCGGGCACGGTGGAGTTCATCGCCGATGCCTCCGAAGGCTTGAAGATGGACCGTTTCTGGTTCATGGAGATGAACACGCGCCTGCAGGTGGAGCATCCGGTCACCGAAGCAGTCAGTGGGCTCGATCTGGTGGAATGGCAATTGCGTGTCGCCGCGGGTGAGAAATTGCCCAAGGCGCAGAAAGATCTGAAACCGTGCGGCCATGCGCTCGAAGCGCGGCTTTATGCGGAGGATCCTGCGAAGAATTTCCTGCCCTCCATCGGCACGCTGGAGCGCCTGGGCTTTCCCGAGGCGGCGGACGGCGTGCGCATCGATTCGGGCGTGCGCGAAGGCGATGCCGTCACGCCCTATTACGATCCGATGATCGCCAAGGTCATCGCCTGGGACGAAACGCGCGAGGCTGCCGCCGCGAAGCTGGCCCACGTGCTTGCCGAAACGAAGATCGCGGGCGTGGCCACCAATGCAGCCTTCCTGATCCGCTGTCTCTCTCATCCCGATTTTCTCAAGGGCGAGATCGACACCGGCTTCATCGAGCGCCATCGCGAAACGCTGCTGCCGCCGCCCGCCGCGCCGCGGCCGGAAATCCTGGCGCGGGCGGCGCTCCATGTGATGGGCGAGCGCGAAAGCGGGCACGGCAACGATCCCTGGAACGCGCAGGACGGATTCCGCCTCTCCGGCGAGGCGCGCGAGGTGATCGAGTTCGTGCAAGGTAGCGGCCGTGTCGCCGTGGAGATAACGCATCATCGCGGCGGCGGCGTCTCACTTACGGTCGCAGGCGCGCCCATGTCGTCCGGGCATCCTCATGCCGAAGCGGTGCGGCTGGCCTCCGGCGAAATCGCGGTGATGGAGGCGGGCGAAACGTTCGTGCTGCCGCTTTACGATCCCTTCGCCGCTGCCGAGGCGGCCGGTGCCGCCACCGACCGCATCACAGCGCCGATGCCGGGCAAGATCGTGCAGCTGCTGGTCAAGGCGGGCGAAAAGGTGCGCCGCGGCCAGCCGCTCGCTGTGCTCGAAGCCATGAAGATGGAGCACACGCTGGCCGCACCAGCGGATGCGGTGGTGGCCTCGGTCGAGGCGGGCGAGGGCGACCAGCTCGGCGATGGCGCGGTGGTGCTGCGTTTCGAAGTCGAAGCGAGCCCGTCGTGACGCTGCATCTCATCAAGCTGTGCGTCGGCGCGGAGTCGGTCGAGGATTTGGCGAACTGGCAGCAGAAGCGGCTCGCGCCCCTGAAGAAGAAGGGCAAGCCGCTCGAACTGCAACACGTCACCCGCCAGATGCCCAAGCGCCGTGACGAGCTGCTCGACGGCGGTTCGCTCTACTGGGTCATCAAGGGCCAGCTCGCCGTGCGGCAGAAGCTGATCGACCTCAGGCCCGTCACGCGCGAGGGCGTGCCCCATTGCGCCATCGTCTACGATCCCGAGCTGGTGCTGCTGTTGCGCCGGCCGCACGGGCCGTTCCAGGGCTGGCGCTATCTGCAGGCCAAGGATACGCCGCCGGATGCCCGCAGCTTCAAGGGCGCCAAGGGCCTGCCGCCCGAACTCACCGCCGAGCTGGCGGAACTGGGGTTGCTCTAAACCGCCATGTTGTCGATCAGGCGGGTGGCGCCGATCTTGGCGGCGGCGAGGATGCGCGCCGGGCGAGCGAGGTCGGAGATTTTCTCCAGCGTCTGTGCATCGCGCACCGCCACGTAATCCACCGAATGGAAGCCGGCCTCCAGAAGCGCCGCTTCGCCCGCCGCCTCGACATCGACGATGGCATCGCCCTTGTGGAGGCGATTGATTGCCGCGCGCAGGATGAGGTTGAGCTGCCCCGCCACCCGGCGCTCCTCCGCCGAGAGATAGGCGTTGCGGGAGGAGAGTGCGAGCCCGTCCGCCTCGCGCACGATGGCGCCGCCGGCGATTTCGATCGGCAGGCCGAGGTCCGCCACCATGCGCCGGATCACGAGCAGTTGCTGGTAATCCTTCGCCCCGAACATGGCGATGTCCGGCATGGCGGCAATCAGCAGCTTGGCCACCACGATGGCCACGCCGCCGAAGAAGTGAGGCCGGAAGTCGCTTTCCAAACCCAGCGCCGGCCCGCCC
>JAGWZW010000074.1 GCA_018971835.1 Alphaproteobacteria bacterium | reverse complement strand
GGCCAGCCGTCGCGCGGCGCGGGCCGCCGCGAGCGTTTTGCGGTAGGCGCCGACCGCCGCCGCGAAATCCGATGAATCGACGATCGCCAGGGCCTGTCCTTGGCGTACCTGCTGGCCCAGGGGCACGAGCAGCCGCGCCACCAGACCGGAGAACGGCGCGATCACGCTGGTGGCCTGGTCGTTGTCGAAGTCCACCACGCCGTTGGCAATGATGGTCTTGTGGAAGGTGGAGGGCATCACCGTGTAGTAGCGGATGTGCCGGCGCTGGGCGGCGGTCAGCATCACCCCGCCGGGCGCCTGCGCCTCTTTGCCGGGCTTTGGCGAGCAGCCGGCGAGCAATACGATCGCCAGTGCCGCGGCGATGGCGGCGATTGCGCCAAACCGCTGTTGCGGATTATTTCTCATGGTGATCCTCGGTCAGGTCGGTGCGATGCCACCAGCCGCCGCCCAGCGCCTGGAACAAGGCGGCGGTGTCGGCGAAGCGGCTGGCCTGGGCTTGCACGAGATTGATGCGGGCCTGCAGATCGGCCTGTTCGGCGTTCAGCAGGGCGGGGTAGCCGGCATAGCCGTCCTTGAGCTGGCGCTGAGCCGCCTTCAGCGTCATGTCAGCGGCTTCGGCGGCGGCGGCGTTCGCCTGCAGCGCCCGGCCGTCCTGTTCCAGCGCCGCCAAGGTGTCGGCGACATTCTGGAAGGCGGCGAGCACCGTCGAGCGATATTGCTGGGCCGCCTGCCGGTAGGCGGCGCGGGCGCCACGCTCCTGATGCCACAGCGTGCCGCCTTCGAACACCGGCGCGGCCAGTGCCGCCCCCATGTTCCAGAAGTTCGTGCCTGGCGTGAACAACCGATCGAAGGCCAGCGCGGAGCTGCCGGCGTCCGCCGTCAATGCGATGTTGGGTAGCCGGTTGGCTACGGCGATGCCGATCGCCGCGCTGGCGGCATGCAGGTTCGCCTCGGCCTGGCGGATATCGGGGCGCTGTTCCACCAGCGCCGACGGAATGCTCACGGGCAGGCGCTGCGGCAGTTGCAGGCTCGACAGTTCAACCCGAACTTGCGGCGCCTGGCTCGGGAAGCGGCCAGTCAGGACCGCGAGCAGATCGTGCAGCTGCGCCGCCTGCTTCACCAGCGGCGGCAGCATGGCGTCGGTCTGGGCGAGCTGCGCCTTCTGGGCCGCCAGATCGACACCGCTCGCATAGCCCTTGTCGAACTGGTATTGCAGGATTTTCACGAGACGGGTGTTGATGGCGACAAGCCGGCGGACCGCCTTGATCTGGCTGTCCACCGACGCGGTCTGGATCGCGGTGACGACGACGTTGGAGGTCAGGGTCGTGTAGGCCGCGATCATCTGAAAGCGGACGCCCTGTTCCTGCGCTTCCAGCGACTCGACGGTGCGCCGGTTGAGGCCGAAGACGTCGGGCGCGTAGGACACCGTCACCTGCGGCGTGAACAGGTTGAACTGATACTCGTTCGGCACCACCGGGAAGTTGGGTGTCGGCGCCAGCTCCTGCGATTGCGCCTGGCGGCTGGCCGAAAAACCCAACGAGACTCTGGGAAAGAAGGCGCCGCGCTGCGCCAGCGCGTTCTCGTGCGCTGCCGCCAGGGCCGCCTGCGCCGCCTTGAGGTCCGGGTTGTTGGCCAGCGCCGCATCGATCAGGCCATTGAGCGGCTTGGAGTGGAACAAGCTCCACCAGTCGCCGGAAATGTCGCCGCCCGGGACGAAACGCTGCGGCCGGCCGCCGGCGACATTGCCACCGGAGACCTCCGCCGGCAGCGGGCTGGCCGTGTACCGGCTGACGTCGGGCGCGGCCGGCTTCTTGAAGTCGGGCCCGACCGCACAGCCCGACAACACCGTCAAAGCCGCCGCGGCAACGAGCGTGATGCGCGGATTGCGCGCAAGCGGCGACGCGCGCGTCGAGGCCGCAATTGTGTCCTTGTGCTCCATCCTGGATCTCCGGAACGGCATCTACCGGCCGTGCCCGCCGCCGCGGACACAGGCCTAGTCGCGACGCGCAGGCGTCGCGTGCTCGATTGCAGAGGTCAGTGCCGTGGAGGGGCGCGGCTGTTCCAGCCCCACGCGAAAGCGGGATGGAGAAGGACTACCGATGCGCGTGGTACCGCTAACCTGACCCACAGGGTCGGCAGGATCAGGAGCGGCGCAGCGGGCGTGAAGAAGGCGCCGGCGGTCGCGATCGCCTGGCAGAAGGGACAGTTCAACCCATCGGGATCGCCCGGAGCCGGCGCCTTGTTGGTGATTTTGGCGATCGATGCATTTGCGCCCGCATGCACCGCAGGGTGCATGTGGGTCTGCGTGACGTAGGACTGCAGGGTGAAAGACAGCAGCAGAATCCAGATCAGGGAGCGCCACCTTGTGCTTCCGCGCCCGATTCTCTGGAAATTTGCTGCCACGTCAGACCGCATGAAGCCTAGCCCCTTCCGACGGCCGCTTATACAGGAAGCGTGGCGAATGCAGTACCCCAAACTGAAGCCGACCTACGCTCCACCAACCCCGAATCCACTGCGCCCTTTCGCCGATCGGCGCCGCAAAGCGCACAGCGTGCGGGCCCCGACGGGTTCATTGGCGATGATCTCCAAAACGCGTGCCTCCCTCTAAGCTCAATCGGGCGATCCGGAATGGCAGAGTGCATTGACAACGGCACACGCTAATTCCTGTATTAGTTGGCTAAGTCCACAGCTGGGGCATCGTTGATGGCCAGATGGCCCCGATCTTGTCTCACGCGAACTTGTCCGCATCGGATACCTTGTGCGGCCGTTTCACGCACTTCTGCGACAGGTCGCCCCAACCGGTCCCTTGGACCGCGTTTAATTCTACTAAACATTTGATAGTTATACGCAATTATTACGCATTACAGACAGGTAATAATTGATATGGCGCAACAAAGGCTTAGGATCCACGCGATATCTCCGGCGCGACACAACAGGAATGTCCGGGCACGAAGACCGTCAGGGCATCCAGCCACCAGCAGGGGATAACCACGATGTCAATAGCCTCATTTCCGCTCGGGATCCGCAGCGCGTTGCTTGCGACCGCCGGAGCACTTGGCCTGCTTGCGCTCAGCACGGCGCCGGCTGCCGCCGTTCCCAGTTACGCCAGGCAGACGGGGCTGGCTTGCGAAGCCTGTCACACCGTGTTTCCGGAGCTGACACCGTTCGGCCGGCGCTTCAAGCTCGACGGCTATCAAATCAACAACCGCCAGACCATCAGCGACGTCGGGCAGAATGACCGCAAGAACCTGCAGCTCAGCTTTTTCTCGCCGATTTCGGCCATGGTGGTGGCTGGTTATACGCACACCAGCAAGCCTGCTCCTGACAGCAACGGCCTAGGCAATGCTCAGAACGGAACGGTCGAATTCCCCAGCCAGTTCAGCTTCTTTTATGCCGGCCAGATCGCGCCGCATCTGGGTACCTTCATCCAAATCACCTATGACCCGACGGCTGGCTCTGTGGGCATGGATAATACCGACATCCGTTTTGCCGACACCGAGATGCTCTCCTCGGGCAGCAAAGTGGATTGGGGTATTAGCCTCAACAACAATCCGACGGTGCAGGATCTCTGGAACACGGTGCCCGCTTGGTACAATCCCTACATGGCTCCACACGCTGTGGCGGGTCAGGGTGCTGGCGGCGCGACCTTCATTGACGGCGCGATCGCTGGCAATTCCGCGGGCCTGACGGCTTACGGCATGCTCAATAATACCTGGTACGGCGAAGTGGGCGCCTATACTTCGGCGCCGCAAGGTATTACCGGACCTTATGATTCGGCGGCGGGGACGCTGATTGACGGCGCCGCTCCTTATTGGCGCTTCGCGGGCGAGTGGGACTGGGATGACAGTTCCCTCGAAATCGGCACCTACGGCATTTCGGCGCACACCCGCGTGGCCAACGATGCTGCCGGCGACGGTTGTCTCACCCAGACCAGCCTCGTCGACAGTTCCGGCAATCCAATCTTCGACACGACGGGCAAGTGCCAGGGCCTGAGCTCCGGTCCCACCGATGATTACCTCGATTACGCCGTCGATGCCCAGTACCAATACATCGGTACGCGCGACATCTTCACGCTTGCGGCGACCTGGATCCACGAGGACTCTAAGCTCAACAGCACCGCGAGCGCCTACAATCTGGCCAACACCACCTCTCTGGTCGCCACCAACACGCACATGGATACGGTGCGCGGCAGCGCATCGTACTATTACCATCGGATGATCGGCGGTAGCATCCAGCCGTTTGACACCACCGGCTCCTCGACCGACCTGATGGCCAAGCCCGACACCAACGGCGTGACATTCGAAGTGGACTATCTGCCGTTCCTGAACACCAAGCTGGCCCTGGCCTACACCGCTTATGGCAAGTTCGCCGGAACCAGCACTGGTGCCTCGGACAACGACACTTTCTATGGCTATCTCTGGATCGCGTTCTGAGAGCGAGGGGAAAAAGAACATGAAGACTCTAGCAATCCTTACCGCCGCAGGCGCAGTCCTGTTCGCCATCAGTGCGTCAGCTCAACCGTCGGTGCCGGTGGAACCTGCACTTGTCGCCAACACCTGCAGCCAGTGTCACGGCGATCGAGGCCTTTCCATTGCGCCGTTGTTTCCCGATCTGGCGGCGCAGGACAAGGACTACCTCGTTGCACAGCTCAAGAACTTTCGGGATCACAAGCGCAGCGATCAACATGCCCAGGCCTATATGTGGGGCATGGCTGGCGATCTGACGGACGATACGATCGACGCCATCGCCACCTACTTCTCGTCTCTGCCGCCGCCGCCGCGCACCTCCGGGCTGGACCCGGCGGAAGTGGCTGCCGGCAAGGCCATCTTCGAGAATGGCGTGTCCGCCGACAATGTGCCGGCCTGCAAGGCCTGTCATGGTGACAGTGCTGCTGGCAGCGCAACGATCCCGCGTCTGGCGGGCCAACATCGCGAATATTTGGCGACGCAGCTGTTGGCATTCCGCTCCAAGCAGCGCTACAACGACATCATGTCGGCTAACGTGGCGCAGATGACGGACGAGCAGATTCGCGACGTGTCGAGCTATCTGGCGTCGTTGGCTTCGCCCAGCGCCGCAACGGAGCCATCAAAAGCGGACGGCAAATAGATAATGTGCGTTCGTTCAATGACCGATCCACATGACTTCGTTGGTCGGTGCGTCATCAGACACAAGGCGTGATGCCAGTAGACAAGACGGCATTGCATTTCAGAATCGCTGTTTCGGGGAGGGGAAATCTCTCCCCGAAGCTTCGATAGACAGAGACGATGCACCATGGCTGCTCGCTTCAAGATGGTGGCAGCCCATGAATATCTTCAGGTGGTTCAGAACTAGCGTGCCTCAGCTGCGTTGAGAACGCAAAACTCTGTCACGCAGCTGGCTCACGTTGCCAGATGTAATTTTCAATTTTCTGCGCGACCCTTCTTTGTTCGGCTTCGATTTCGCGGGCACCGGCTCTCGAGGTTGGCACCGGGATTAGCTCTGCCCGCCCGCTATCGGCAAATTCTCGGACATAGTCAGCCGTGTTACCTTGGGACTTGGCCGCGCAGACAATGACATCCCAGGGGTATCTATTTAAGAACTGCAGATTCCTCTTTATGGCCTCAGGTTCCTCTCCCGCGCTCGTAATACCGAGGTTCCGCAAAATACCATCTTTCTGAATCTGCACGACGACGGTGACATCACTGGGACGATTCGGAAAGTGCATTCCCAGCGACCCCAGGAATCGCCGAATGGACTCAGTCCTCCCGCTGTTCGCCGGGCCGCAGACAAGAATGACTCTCTTTCTGTCAGAGGTTCCCATCATAAATATCCTCAAATATTGACAGTAAGAGGACATACATACGTAGATGCTGGTGAGATCGCGAAGCAGGCGCGGACAATTCCAACGAGTACCACGCTTTGGCATTTTGCGACCATTACCCTGCATATGAGGCATGCAAAACTTTGGCAATCTTCATTGCGGGCCATTATACGTGCCGGTCGCATAGAGCAATCCGTGGTGGAAGAGCGGATCAATATCAAAAAAAAGGGAGCGCAGCAATGTCGTGCTCTCCTTGTTGCGATGCGAGAGTTGATCTGCATCAAAATATTATTTCGAGGGTCATTCATCTTTCGCGCACTTGAGACTAGGGGAGCCTGGAAATGGGTCATAAGTCGCAACGAACTTCTGGCATGCAATATTCTTCAAAGATGTCACGTCGCCAGCTTCTGCATCGCGCCGCCATTGCGGCGGGAAGCGCCGGTGTCGCTGTAGCCACCTTGGCCGTCACCGCTAATCCGGCACAGGCCACAAAACTCTCACAGGCCGCTGCCGCATACCAGCCTACGGCTAAGGGCGGCCAAAGCTGCGCCACCTGCGCGTTGTTCCAACCGCCGGCGGCTTGCAGCGTCGTCGACGGTAAAATCAGTCCGTCGGCTTGGTGCAAGTTCTACGTGAAGAAGAACTGACACGCTTCCATTACTAACAAACAGCGATACCCCCTGTGAACTTGATCACAAGCGGTGTGATGGCTTTGCGCGCTTCGTGATGGCTCCGCACCGCTACGCCCCTCTAGTCCCTATGATTGCAGGGCCTGAGGGTGGCCCGTCATCCGGTATGCAACGGTACGAGGGTTAAGCCGGGTGTCCGGCACAGAGCCTCATGCATAGGAGACGGGCCTCATGGAACATACCAGATTTGTTGGCTTGGATATTCACAAAGAACGGATCTCGGTGGCGGTGGCGGAAAGCGGCCGCCGCGGAAGGCTGGAATACCTGGGCGAGATTGCCAATGATCCCGGCGCCATCGGCAAGTTGTGCGACCATCTCCGGCGTCCCGGCCAGCCGCTGGCGTTTTGTTACGAGGCCGGACCGTGCGGCTATGGCGTTCATCGCCAACTGACGACCCTCGGCCATCGGTGCGACGTGGTGGCGCCGTCACTAATTCCGACGAAGCCTGGCAATCGGGTGAAGACAGATCGTCGCGATGCCACCATGCTCGCGCGGCTTCATCGCGCGGGGGAGTTGACGCCCGTCTGGGTGCCCGACGCCGATCACGAAGCCATGCGCGACCTGGTCGGTTGCGCAGTGTCGTGCGGCAAATCGTGACGCGCGCCCGCCAGCATCTCCAAGGTTTTCTGCTTCGTCACGGCCGCAAGCACGGCCGCGGAACCGCATGGCGCATGGCTTACCGGCGGTGGCTGTCGACTTTGGCCTTTGACCATCCGGCTCAGCAGATCGCATTTCAGGACTATGTCGATGCCGTCATGGATGCGGAACGGCGCCTGCAGCGTGTGGAGGAACAGATATCCAGCCTTCTCCCAGAATGGAATCTACGCCCGGTTGTCGACGCCTTGCAGGCGATGCGGGGCATCGCGCTGATCAATGCGGTGGTGCTGGTCGCGGAAGTTGGCGACTTCACACGCTTCTCAAACCCGCGCCAGCTCATGGCTTATTTCGGCCTGGTCCCGGGCGAGCGATCGAGCGGCGAGACCGTCCGGCGCGGTGGCATCACAAAGACGGGCAACGCCCATGTCCGGCGTGCGCTGATCGAGGGCGCCTGGGCTTATCGAATGAGGGCGCGCATCGGCCGCCACAAGGTCGATCGGATCGAAGCGCTGCCGAAAGTCGTTCGCGACATTGGCTGGAAAGCGCAAGTTCGGCTCTGCACCCGATATCGCCGGCTGAGCGCGCGCGGCAAGGCCGCAACGTCGTCAATGCCGCCATCGCTCGCGAGATGGTGGGCTTCATCTGGTCGATCGCCTGTACGGTTCGATCCGCGCCAAAGGCGATGTGACCATGACGTAGCGGACCACCGGAAGAAGGAGATCGCAAAACCAGGATCAGCCTCGGCGCGGTATACGGCGCTGGGGGCAGGACAATGCCGGGGAGCCCTCGTGTGCACTATGAGCCTTTGACGCTCGCCAACTAGACAGAGGCAGCCCCAAACGAAACAAGGTCATGCGGCTCGACCCGCGGATGAGAGATTGTTGACCGACGTTCAAGTCCCGCCTCCTGCGCCGCATATCCGTCGTACAAATGCCTCTCTACCGTCGATCGGAATCGGCGGGCCATTTCCTGTGTCAAAGATCCTTGCCAGCAATCATGAGAGTGACGGGATTTTCCCGCAACTAAGAAATAGGTAAATTATCTCAGTTCCGAGAATTTCTCCCAAATTCGGTAACATCGAATGACTCCAAGATCGATGTGCGAAAGCCGTCGAAATTGAGTGCGGCTGCATTCCACTGGCGATGCTTGCAGCTTCAATGTCTCCCACGTCCAACGAATCCGCCGGCGTCACTAAAGCGCCTGCTCTAGGCAACGGCTGACACCAAAGCGCCTCATAAACAATGCATTGAACCGAGAGGCGCACGGCTGCGTGTCGTGAAGATGGGCCTATGCAGCAATTCGTGCTGCTCCTTCTGACCTTACAAATCTATTCGGCACATTGCGAGCCCGAATGATTCCAAACAAGTGACGCTGATAACAATTTCTCCGATCTCGAATTTCGAAATTCTAGGACCAAGTTAATTCTCGGAAATGAGAGTATGCAATTAAGCGCAATCTCGAATTTCTTGGAAAAAGGGCAGTTTTCTATCTTGGCACGCAAGTTGCTCCTTAATCGACGTGGATAGACCGCGGCCTTCCACGCCTATTGCAGACGCGACTTCATTTGGAGAGCAAATCGTGCCCAAGCATATCGTCCGGCTCCTTGTGCTTCTTGTCGTACTGGCTGCGTTGTTCGCTGCCGGAAAACGCTTTCTACCGCCGCATTCGTTCTGGGCCTATGGCCATTACCGTGCCGCCTCGGTGGAGGAGATCGCCAGCGCCACACCGAAGATCCGCGACGCGACGTCCTATGCGAAGGTCTTTCCGAAGGAATATGCGGTCTGGTCCGACGGCATCCACAAGGTCGTGCAGTGCCAAGTCTGTCACATGGCACAAGCGATCGGGCCCATTCCCACGACCGCGTCCGCGGCACGTGTCGCGCAAGCGGCGGCCGGAATACCCATGCCATACGATTCGTTGAAGCTGTGCGTCGAATGTCATCAGCGGATCGCTGGCCGGCCGGCAACCCAGCCGCAGATCGTCGTCTCCACCCACGCGCAGGGCAAGCAGTGCACCGCCTGCCATAATCCGCATTCGCCCCTGACTTCGCCAAGCGGCGGACCAATCGTTCTTGCCAGCGTACCGGGCGGCGCAGCGGACGTGGGGGCGGGAAAGGCCAAGGCCGCCGCAGTTTGCGCGGCCTGCCACGGTGCTTCCGGCATTAGCACTCTCGGTACCTTCCCGAATCTCGCCTGCCAGAAGAATGAATATCTAAGTGGTGCACTGACCGCCTTCCAGAGCGGCGGACGCAACAATCCGATCATGAGCCCGGTCGCGAAAGGTCTGAGCGCGGCCGACATACGAAACCTAGCGGCCTATTTTTCGGGCTTGTCCTGCCGGACCTGAACGACACCGGCCACCATCTGCAAGGGAAACAGGAAAAAGAACATGAGTGACACCAAACCTACCAAGCAGGAAATGGGCCGGCGCGGCTTCATGCGTCTGCTCGGGGAATTGTCCGCTACCGCGGCGGTGTGTTCGGGCGCGGCTGCGGTCGCGCTGCAGAACACACCGGCGGCCGCCAGGACCGAGGCGGAATTTCCGGCAAAGGGGCCGGTTCCCGGATATGACTGGACAAAACACCGCTGGGCGTTCGGCGTCGACACCACGCGCTGTATCGGCTGTTTGCGCTGTGTCGAAGCGTGCAAGGTTGAAAACAACGTTCCGTTCAATCCTAACGACTACCGCACCTGGGTAGAGCGTTATGTCTATCTCGAGGGTGAGGACAAGCCGCGGGTCGACAGCCAGGACGATCCCGTAAACATCGCGGCGGCAGATATACCGACCAATTACCGCTTCGCCAACCGCTACAAGGGCGACAAGGTCGAGAAGTCCTTCTTCGTCGCCAAGCTCTGCAATCATTGCGAGAACCCGCCCTGCGTTCAGGTCTGTCCGGTCGGCGCTACTTATAAGACGCCGGACGGCGTCGTGCTGATCGACAAGAACTATTGCATCGGCTGCCGCTATTGTGTTCAGGCCTGCCCATACGGCGCGCGGTACTTCAATGAGGAAACAAACACCGCAGACAAGTGCACCTGGTGCTACCACCGGATCACGAAGGGGCTGAAGCCCGCCTGTGTCGAGGTTTGTCCCGTACAAGGCAGAATCTTCGGCGATCTCAACGATCCGGGCAGCGAGATCAACGAATTCATACGCACGCACCGGGTGCGTGTGCTCAAGCCGTGGACCGGAAACGGGCCGCACGTCTTCTACAACGAAATCGACAGCGAGGTGTCCTGATGGGCACGCTGGTTCATATTGCTTCCTACGTGGCGTCGCCCTACTCGGGCTACGTCTATCCGAACGAGACCGTTCTGCCGTGGGGCGTCCTCATCGTCATCTACCCGTACATCACGGGTCTGGTCGCGGGGGCCTTCATCGTTTCGAGCCTTTACCACACCTTCCGGCTCGAGAATTTCAAGCCGGTTGCTCGCCTGGCCCTGATTTCGGCGTTCGCGTTCCTGTGCTTCGCGCCTATGACCCTGCTGTCGCATCTCGGCCATCCGGAGCGGGCCCTGGAGGCGATCTGGACTGCCCACTGGACCTCGGCCTTTGCGGCCTTCGGGTACGTGGCGGGCTTCTACGCCGTCCTCCTCATGCTGGAAATCTGGTTTGCCTTCCGGGCCGACATCGTCGCCATGGCGCAGTCGGCGGCCGGCTGGAGGCGCAGGCTCTATCGCGTACTGACGCTTGGCTCTTATGACGTGTCAGAGCGCGCCCTGCGCTACGACCACAAATGGGCCACGGCCCTGGCCGCACTTGGCATCCCGGCCGCTGCCGGTCTGCACGGTTATGTCGGCTTCGTATTCGGCTCGCTGAAATCGCGCGAATGGTGGTCGTCGGACCTCATGCCCATCATCTTCCTCCTATCCGCTGTGGTCTCTGGCGTGGCTGCGCTCGTCGTCATCTATGTGGTGTCGTCGATGGTCCGAAAGACTAAGCTCGACCAGAAGTGCATGCGGGGACTCGCTTGGGTGATGTGGGGCTTCCTGATCGTCACCGTCGTTGTGGAAGGTCTCGAATATGTCGAGATGTTCTACCGGCGCCTCGAAGGTATCGACGTGATCGAACAATTGATCACCGGGCCCATCTGGGCTGGTCTCACGATCCAGGCCCTGTGTTCGGTGATTCCGCTTGTCATATTGAGCGGGTTGCTGGCTTGGCGCACGCAAGGCCGGACCTTGACGTTCTGGATGAGTTTCTCCGCTGTGCTGATGATGGTCGCGGTGCTGGCGATGCGCTGGAACGTCGTGATCGGTGGGCAGGAGCTTTCCAAGACTGCAAGAGGCTTCCTGACGTTCTATCCACCGCTCTGGGGCCGCGAGGGCGTCGTCTGGGCACTGTCCCTGTTTGCCAGCAGCTTCGTCTGGCTATGGTTCTTGGTACGTCTGTTGCCGCCTTGGGAGCGTGCCGAAACGGCCGAAGCGAATCCCGAGACGTCCGGTGTGGTTGACGGTGTGCCCGCATGGGAATCCGCGCGGGTATCGGAAGAAGGAGCGTGAGTCATGAACGCGCAAGTCTTGATGAAACTAGCACTGATCCCGTTCGTTGTCGCTCTCGCAGGTTGTTACCGAGAGGTGAGCTTCAAGACCGACGTCCACCCGATATTGGAGGCACGGTGCATCTCTTGTCACTCGCCCGGCGCGCCAGGCTGCGTCGCAAGCGGTTTTAGCGTGGCGACCTACCAAAGTGTGATGAAGGGCACTAGGTACGGTCATGTGGTAATCGCGGGAAGTAGCGCCGCCAGCACGTTGGTCCGGCTGATCAACCATGAGGCGGATCCCTCGATCGCCATGCCCAAGAGTCATACGCCGGGTGCACCCTCGGAATGGCTCACCCCGGACCAGATCAAGGTTATCCAGGAGTGGATCGATCAGGGTGCCAAGGACAACTGAGCGCCGCAGCCGCATGCCGTGGGCGAGATGGTATATGTGAGATATCACCTAGCTCGGCCCCATAACGCCGATTGGAGCGCATCGTGCCGCCTTAGCCCTGGCGGCGCCGGTCGCAAAGATATGAACGAACGCCATGATCGGGCTCATCGCACCTGTGGGCGCAAGCAGCAGTTCGCTTTTTTCACGCGAATAAGTATCGCCTACCGTGGGAGGACGGATTCATCTGGTCTTATCGAAATCGCCTCTGGTGGTACTAGGCTTTGAGGCCACGCACCTCCAATCTTGCTCCACTGGCAGTGGCAGATCATCTGGTAGCTGCCAAGAGAAAACAACAAGGATTAGGAGGAAATGAATGGAAATCGCACCGGCAGATGTGGCCAGATAGGGTTATTTCAATGTGTAGAAGTCCGATGGAAGGCCGCGAATTTGGTCGCCAGACGGCGAGAGCGTTCTGTATGGGGGCGACAAATGCTATTTGCGTTCCGGCGCGAAGTGGCCGCCGATGCGCCGATCTCCATTCAGCGACTTACCAAGGGCGCTCTTCCGCCAAGTCGATCGCTGCGGCTTGATATATGAAGTCGTTCGTTGTCGCGTTTTTTCACCTTGCCGAAATGGCTGGCGGTCGAGGCCGCCGCAGCGGGCGGCGCATGGGCCATCTAGCGGAAGACGGGAGCGGACACGCCTCCCTGCTATCGCGCATGCGCCGAAGTTCCTTGCGCTCCAAGGGGCGGATCATTTTCGCTCTGTTCATGGGCTACAGTATCCTACTCAGCGGCTTTGTCATGTACGAAAAGGGCGTGCTGCTCAAGGAATTCATCGATCTCCAAGACATCACCGACACCGCCAGTTCGCTTGGCCAGTTCAACGCCGATGCCCTTCTCATCGGCGACGTACCTGTCGCCACCGGCGATCCCCGCTATACCGGAACAGAAGTATCCGAGGCGCGGGTGAGCCTGCGTGCCATGTGGAACCAATATGCCAAGCTTACCGCTAGCGTTCCGGAGGTTCCGCTGGCGCTGGAAAGGCTGGATACGGCCTTGCAAAAACTCGCAACGCAGCCGTCGGAAACCGCGTTAAACGCGCTGCGCACGCAATTGATGAGCGAGCATGCCAGCCTGAGCAGCTTGGGCGACCGCCTGCGTCGGCGCCGCGACGCGCTGGCGGAACAGTACCGCCAACGCAGCAACTCGGTGGCGATCATCGCACTGCTGCTCGGCGCTGGAGGCATCGTGACCTTCGGCATCGTCATCATCGTGTTCTTCACGCGTCTCACCAACGACGTCCTCATAATGAAGGACTACGCGAAGGGGATCGCCAGCCGCAATCGGCATAAAGAGATACGGCTCTCCCGGCATGACGAGGTCGGCGAGCTTATGGATGCGATCAACCGCATGTCGGGGGAACTGGACGTGCGCGACAAGCAGCTGGAGATCGAACATCGGAAGTACTTCTACCGAGAGAAGATGGCTGCGATCGGCGATCTCGCAACCGGAATCGCACATGAAATCGGTAACCCGATCTCTGCTATCGCTGGCGTAGCGGCTTCCATGCAGGAAGTGCAAGCTGCTGGCGCCTGCCTGAATCCGAGTTGCAAGTGCCAGCCGACACTGATCCTCGCCCAGACGGCACGCTTGGCGGCGATCGCGCGGGAGATCGCCGACTTCGCCATGCCTGTGCCCGCCGAGCGCCACCTGCTTAACGTAAACGAAGTCATCCAGAGCACCTGCGTCTTCTTGCGCTACGACCGCCGATTCCGCGGCATCGCGCTGGAGACGAACCTGAACAGAGGCGTTCCGGCGATCTGCGCTGTCCATGACCGGTTGGTCCAGATTTTTATGAATCTGTTGATCAACGCAGCGGACGCCCTGGAGAATCTGACAGATCGTGCCCCGCGCGTTGCCATCACGACCGGGGTGGACGACGGCCAGCTCTACGTCACCGTCGAGGACAATGGTTGCGGCATGGACGAGAAGGTGCGCCGGCACGCCTTTGAGGCCTTCTATACAACCAAGCGTCCGGGCCGGGGAACAGGTCTGGGGCTGTCACTTTGCTACTCGATTCTCGAGGAGCTCGGTGGTAAAATTGAAATAGATTCAAGCCCTGGCGCGGGAACCTGCGTCAGGGTCACGTTTCCCCTCAACGCACAAGCGGACGAGGAGGTGGGACGCCAGGGATGACGACTCAGATTCTGATCGTCGATGACGAACTTGCGATCCGGCAGATTCTCGGCGCCGCGTTGAAGACTGCGGGCTATGCGATCGACGAAGCTGGTTCGGGCGAAGAGGCGCTCGCGCGGCTGGCCACCGGCGAGATTGATGTAGTGCTCTGCGATATTTGTCTGCCAGATCTCAGCGGCATCGACGTGTTGACCCGCACGCGTACGCTTGGCGTCGATACAAAGTTCATCATGATCACCGCCTTCGCGTCGATGGACACGGCCATCGAGGCCATGCGTGCGGGAGCAGCTGATTATATTATAAAGCCGCTCTGCCACGAAGAGGTTCTGCATAGGCTCCGGCAGGTCTGCGAGCTGAAGAATATGCGCGACGAAAACCGGATGTTGCGCAAGCTGGTTACAAGCGACGCGGATCAGAAATATCGCTTTAAGAGCCTTGCGATGCAGGAAATGGAACGCTTGGCGAAGAAAGTTGCTCCAACCGATGGCACCATCCTGATTACGGGGGAAAGCGGTGTCGGCAAGAATGTCATTGCGCACGATATTCATCAGAACAGCTGGCGCTCCGAGGCGCTTTTTCTTCCCGTCAATTGTGGGGCGATCCCCGATACGCTGGTCGAGAGCGAGCTGTTCGGACACACCAAAGGGGCGTTCACCAGCGCAGATAAGGCGCGCAAGGGGCTGTTCCTGCAGGCAGAAGGCGGCAGCATTCTGCTAGATGAAATCGGTGACCTGCCGCTGCCGGTCCAGAGCAAGCTCCTGCAGGTGTTGGAAGAGAAACAGTTCCGGGCGGTGGGCAGCGAGCGGATGCAGAAAGCCGACGTCCGGATCATCGCAGCGACGAATCGCAATCTGAGCGAGATGGTCACTGCGAAGTCCTTCCGGGAGGATCTCTACTTTCGGCTCAACGCCATTCACATTGACGTGCCGCCCTTGCGCGAGTTGCGCGACGATATTCCAGGGCTCGTGCAGTTCGTGCTGGAACGCTGTGCCACCCGCTTGGCGCCGAAGCGCAAGCTGGCAATCGATCCGCTCGCCGAAGAGTTGTTGGTATCCTACAACTGGCCCGGAAACATCAGAGAACTGCGAAATGTTGTCGAGTCGGCGTTCATCCTGGCGGAAGGAGACACGATCACCATCGCCGACCTGCCCAATGAGATCGGCGGCGTTCATCGGGGTGGCCGCGGAGAGGCGTCCCGCTTCGCCCGGGCGATCGGCGACCTGAATCATCAAGTGCGGGCGTTCGAGGCAACCCTGTTGACGCAGGCGCTCCAGGAGGCCAACGGAGACCGGCGGATGGCGGCCCAGCGGCTGGGAATCGGCGTCTCGACCCTGTATCGCAAGCTCGAAGAGTTCAATCGGCTGACGTCCTGATTCGGTGGGCGGCTAAGGCCTATCCGAAGGCGCGGTGCCCACCAGCGTGCTTGCTACCTTGTCGACTGCCTGCCAGCGGAACGCCGGGCCAGACGCCGTGCACGGAAATCAGATGGGCATGCACGTCGATGTCGGCCGGCGCGGCCACGCCCTTGCCCGAACCTGGCGCCTTCAACGCGTAGAACGGCCCGTCCATCCGCGCCTCGTAGGCGTGGCGTAAGCAGTATCCCAAGCCATAACGACCACATACAGATAGGTTGCTGGTGCAAATGCCACAACCGACTGATCAAAATCTCAAACGCTTCTTCAAGAACTCTCGCGGAGCAAGCTTCATAGATCAGTGCGTACGACAAACGAAAATGTCACGGCTCCCTATCCGCGCACAGCCCTCCTGATACTGTCATATTCAATGTCTAAGTCCGAGATTGACAAGTCGGCGGATTGCGTACGTTCGGGACACTCTACCTTGCTGGCGGGAAATCCACTGATCAATCGCCTTCAATTCATCTTGGGCAAATAGGACTCTAACGCACTGCGGTCGACGTGGAACTAAACTTGTCGTAACCTCCTGTCGTAGATGTTGCCGAAGAAGCCGGACTGTCTTGGTTCCAATGCCCCGGATTTGCGAGAGCTCCTGTTCACTTAGCGCATGTAGCTGTCTCCGCGAATGAATCCCTGCCGCAAAGAGTGCGATGATAGCGCGCACAGAAATTCCGAGTGGAACAAACGCCGATTTGGCCCTCCTCAAATTCATTTTCTGTATTCTCGGGTTTGGGTTTGCCGCTGATCCCCGCTCCGCGATGAGGCGCATAGGTTCGGAGTGCCAAGTCTTTTTCATCTTAGTTTATCTAGGTAAGTCATCGGGATTCCAAGGTTTTCAGATCATGGCTTGGATTGAAGCGGGTGGCAAGAACGCGAACGGCCTGAGGCTGAGATATTCGACTTTCTCGGCGATCGGTCGGTGTCGATCGGATCTGGTAACGGTGGGTTCCAATGTCTTTCGTTCCGGCGGGACGGCGAAGATTCATAATCTATTGCACAGGGCAAGGGTGATGAACCGATCGGCGCCTCGGGCGGATGTCAACACAGTCCGTCCCCACACTAGCCAGTGTCTGCGGGGATCCGCTCAATGAAAATGCAAAGGATACGTGCCTTCTTATCGAGGAAAAGTCCGGCGACGAAGCGATCCCGAATATCGCCAGCTTGAACGGCAGCACCCAATAGGTAGCCTACCGCATCCACGAGAATGTGGCATTTCTTGTTCGCAACCTTCTTTCCCGCATCATGGCTGCCCAAATCGTAAAGCCTCCTTGTCTGCACTTCTTCTGAGCTGGCGCAGTTGCTCGCGCCAACCTCGCGTCATCACCGCAACGCAAACCGAACATATCGGGTATACTCATCCTCGCCAGAGATATACTCCACGCTGCACGGAAATCCTGCATCCGTCTCGCACCTGATTGCTAGCGGCAACGAGCCGCTCAATTTGGCCGCCACGTTGAAGCAGAAGGAAAACCAGACGTGGCCGCCCGCTGCCCTCGGAGCCGACGAAGTACGCGAAGTCTTCCGTCCCGACAGATGGGGCGGTTTCGGCCTTAAGCTCAAAAGCCGAAACGGTAGACGAACTATAGGGTGCGATGGGGCGCTCGTCCGGTTGGGAGCCGTTCGCTCCCGTACGGCATTCTGTCACCAGGTGCCCGTCCGGATGTGCGGCACAGCGTATAAGTCGCTGAAATGTTTATGGGATATCAAATTGTTTGGCGCTCTTATGCATGCGTCTACGAATGATAACGGCGTTTTCACCACTTTCACCGAACAATCTGCAGTCGCCGCGCTGGAACGTCACAATGCCGTTCGATCACATGTGTCGGCAGGCTGGGAATCTCGTTCGCGCATGCTGGCGGGTGAAGCACGGTCCGGGAGCATTGCTACGCTCACTCACAGCGCGGCAACATCGCGGTCACTTTCGCGCTCATGCTGGTTCCGCTCGCGGTGGCTGCCGGTGCAGGGTTGGATTTCTCGCGGGCGCGCATTGGCGAAGCGCTCGACGCGGCCGGGCTTGCCGTGGGCGCGGCGAGTGGCCTCAGCACCCAGCAGATGCAGACCTTGGCGCGGGACTATCTCAACGCCAATTACAAAGCCGACAAGTCCTTCGGCACGCCCGCGGCCGTCATCGTGACCGAGGGTACGGACTCGGTAACGGTCTCGACCAGCGTCAATGTGCCGATGACGCTCATGACCCTCGCCGGCGTCAAGTCGCTTCCCGTGTCAGCGTCTTCCCAAGTCGTCTGGTGCTAGACCAGCTCTGGGTGGCGCTCGTCCTCGACAACACCGGTTCCATGTCCGAGACCGACAATACCGGCACAAGCAAGATTGACGCGCTCAAAACCGTCTCGCATCAATTGCTCACGATGTTGCAGAACGCCTCGGCCAACCCCGGCGACGTCAAGGTTTCCATCGTGCCCTTCAACCGCGATGTCAAT
>JAGWZW010000073.1 GCA_018971835.1 Alphaproteobacteria bacterium | reverse complement strand
TTCGACGAAGCCCGCCACCGGATCGGCTGCCGCCAGCATCACCAGCATGGCGATCACCACCGCGGCGATCATCACCGCGAGGTCTTCCACCATGCCCACGGCGGTCACCACCGAGTCGAGCGAGAACACGATGTCGAACAGCGCGATCTGCAGGATCACCGCGATCATGCTGGCGCCGGTGCCGCGCGCGGCCTCTTCCTCGCCCTCGACCAGGCCGTGAATCTCGCGCGTGCTCTTGGTCAGCAGGAACAGGCCGCCGGCACCGAACACCAGGTCGCGCCACGACAGGGCGACGCCCATGAGCGTCACCACCGGCTGCGACAGGTGGATGATCCAGGCGATAGCCGACAGCAGCGCGATTCGGATCGCCAGCGCCAGCGTCAGCCCGAGGCGCCGCGCCGCCGGCCGGCGCGCCGCGTCCAGCTTGTTGGCCGCGATGGAGACGAAGATGATGTTGTCGATGCCGAGCACGATCTCCAGCACCGTGAGCGTGGCGAGGCTGGCCCAGGCTTCCGGCGAGAAGAAGAGCGCCGGCATCAGAACCAGCCCTGCGCCAGATGCGGAAACAGCACCACCACCACCTCGCGCGTGGTCAGAAGCCCGATGGCCGCGCCCACGAACACGTCGCTCAGGAAGTGCGCGGTCAGCAGCGCCCGCGTCAGCGCCAGGTAGAGCGCGATGGCGAACCACACCGGCGTCAGCGCCGGAATCGTGCCCGAGAGAATCACCGCCACGCAGAAGATGGTCAGCGCGTGGCCGGAGGGAAAGGAATCGCAGCGCAGGTTGAGCTGGAAGGGCAGGAAGCCGTAGAGCCCCAGCTCCAGCTCGTCGCGCGGGCGGCGGCGACCCAGCACCGTCTTCAGGGTGTGCAGGATGACGCTGCCGATGGCGAGGCTGGCCAGGAAGGCCAGCGAACTTTCCGCCGTCAGTTCCAGAATGGGGCCGGGGCCCCATTCCCGCTGCCCGGCCCAGGCGATGGCATAGGCCAGGATGGCGGCGGCCAGCCAGTGGGCGCCCTTGGCCCAGTCGGTGGTGCGCCAGATCCGGCGCTCGGTCCGGCGGTCCACGATGTCGTGGAAGACATGCGCCGCCCGCCGGTCGATGGCGAAGCAGGCGATGCCCCCGAGGAAGAGAACAATGGCGGACCACAACAGCATGGCGGTTGCTTGCCGTGGGCCGGGGGCGCTGTCAACGCCGGTCGTGGGCGATTGGGCGCTGGTGGTGCCCGCCGGGGCGGACTAGACTTGCCCCATCGCTATCATTGCAACTGGGGCCAAGGCCCCGCGGAGGTTTGTCATGGATTTCGATTATTCGCCCCGGCAACGGGAATGGATGAAGCGCATCGGCGACTTCATGGACCAGTATGTCTATCCGGCAGAAGAGACGTATCGCGCCCAGATGGCCGAGGCGCGCCAGAAGGGGAACCCCTGGATCGTCGTGCCGGTGCTGGAGGAGCTGAAGGCCAAGGCCAGGGCTCAGGGGCTGTGGAACCTGTTCCTCAACGAAAGCGAACACGGCGCAGGCCTCAGCAATCTCGAATACGCCCCGCTCTCGGAGATGATGGGCAAGGTGCCGTTCGGCTCGGAAGTCTTCAACTGCTCCGCACCCGATACCGGCAACATGGAAGTGCTGGAGCGCTACGGCAATCCGGCGCAGCAGGAACAATGGCTGAAGCCGCTGCTGGCCGGCGAAATCCGCTCGGCCTTCGTCATGACCGAGCCGGAAGTGGCCTCGTCCGACGCCTCCAACATCTGCACCCGCATCGAGCGGCAGGGCGATCATTACGTCATCAACGGGCGCAAATGGTGGTCCTCCGGCGCGGGCGATCCGCGCTGCAAGATCTTCATCGTCATGGGCAAGACCGATCCGGAGGCCGACAAATACCGCCAGCAGTCGCAGATCCTGGTGCCGCGCGACACGCCCGGCATCACCATCAAGCGCATGCTGCCGGTGTTCGGCTATGACGACGCGCCCCACGGCCACGGCGAGATCCTGTTCGAGAACGTCAAGGTGCCGGCCGAGAACATCATCCTGGGCGAGGGCCGCGGCTTCGAGATCGCGCAGGGCCGGCTCGGGCCGGGGCGCATCCATCACTGCATGCGCACCATCGGCGTGGCCGAGCGCGCGCTGGAAGCGATGACGCGGCGCCTTCTGAGCCGCACCGCCTTCGGCAAGAAGATCGCCGAGCATTCGGTGTGGGAGCAGCGCATCGCCGAGGCCCGCATCAACATCGACATGTGCCGCCTGTTGACGCTCAAGGCCGCCGACATGATGGACAAGGTCGGCAACAAGGTGGCGCGCACCGAGATCGCGGAGATCAAGGTGGCCGCCCCGCGCATGGCGCTGAAGATCATCGACGACGCCATCCAGGCCTGGGGCGGCGCCGGCGTCACCACCGATTCCGGCCTTGCCGTGATGTATGCGCACCAGCGCACGCTGCGGCTGGCGGACGGGCCGGACGAAGTGCATTGCCGCACCATCGCCCGCCTCGAATTCGGCAAATACATGAACCTGCGCCGGCAGTAGAGAGACGTTTCGCGCATCCCGCTCAGTGTCATGGCCCGCGACTGCGGGCCACCCAGTTGAAAACGTCACCAATTAGGAAGGCTTCACCTGGATCCCCCGCATTCGCGGGGGATGACAATTGAGCGGGAATCAACCGGAACTTTTTCGTCTTACGCCACCGCCGCGGCGCGGGCGCCGTCCTGCGTTCTGGGCAATTCGACGATGACCGTGGTGCCGATGCCTTCGTCGCTTTCGATGTGAAAGCTGCCGCCGTGGCGGGCAACGAGGGCACGCACCAGCGCCAGGCCGAGGCCGGTGCCGCCGCTGGCCAGCTCGGGATCGGAGTGGACCTGTTCGAAAGGCCGGCCGAGGCGCGGCAGCGCTTCGGCGGGGATGCCTACGCCATTGTCCGCCACGCAGATGGTCACGCGCTCGGGCGTGTCGCGCAGCGAGAGCGATACTGCGCCGCCCGGCAGCGTGAACTTGACGGCATTGGAAAGCAGGTTGAGCAGGATCTGCTTCACCGCCCGGCGGTCGGCGGTCATCGGGATGCGGCTCTGGGACCGCTCGCTCGTGAGTTCGATTTGCCGTTCTGCCGCGCGCTCCACCAGCAGGCGCTGGCAATCGTCGGCGACGACGCCCAGATCGACCTCCTCGAAATGGAGCGTCATCTTGCCGGCCTCGATCTTGGCCATGTCGAGCACGTCGGAGATCAGCTCGAGCAGCAACTGGCCGGAGTCGAAGATCAGCCCCGCATATTCCTCGTAGCGCTGCGCCCCCAGCGGGCCGAACATCTGCTGCCGCATGACGTCGGCGAAACCGATGATGGCGTTGAGCGGCGTGCGCAGCTCGTGGCTCATGTTGGCCAGGAAGGTGGATTTGGCGGTGTTGGCGGCGCGTTCGCGGTCGAGCGCCGCTTCGGTTTGCGCCTCGCGCGCCTTGCGCTCGGTGACGTCGCGCGAGACGCTGATGATGTTGCGCAGCGCGCCAGTCTGCTCGTCATAGATGCCGCGGGTGGTGACCTCGATCCAGATATAGTGGCCGGCCTTGTGCCGGATGCGGTAGGCCGCGGTCAGCAATTCGCCGGGCAGCGGGCTGGCAAACATGCTGGAGGCCGTCTCAAGGTCTTCGGGATGGACCAGATCGAGATAGCCCTGATGGTCGATCGTCGCCACGCTGTGGCCGAGGATGCGCTGGAGCGCGGAGGTGGCGTGAATGATGTGGCCGTGCGCGTCGTAGAGCAGGATGATGTCGGAGGCCTGCTCCGCCATCGCGCGGTACATCGTCTCGGCGCGCCGCTCGGCCACTTCGGCGGCGAGCTTCTCGGTGACGTCGATCGCCACGGCGACGATCGAGGCGACGCGACCGTCCGCGTCCAACTCCACTTCGCCGTGGGTGTCCACGATCTGCGCGGGCGTGTGCGGAAACTTGGCGCGGCAGCGGTAATAGAAGGGCGCGCGCTTGCGGATGGCTTCGCTGATCTTGTGCTGGATCAGGTCGACGTCTTCGTCGACGATCTGGTTCAGCAGCCAGTCGTTGTCCACCTTGTTGCTCGCCGGATCGAGGCCGAGCAGGCGGTACATGCCCGCCGACCAGGTCATGTGGTTGTCGGCCAGGCGCAGGCGCCAATTGCCGAAGCGCGCGCTGCGCTCGGCCAGTGCAAGATGCGATTCCCCGCAGCAGGCGGTGGCCGTCGGAGCCGCCGGATATCGCACGCCGTTCGAGGGTTTCGAGGTCATCGCTCCTCCTGCCGCATCGCTTGGCGGCAGCAAGAGCGTAGCGCCGGCGTCTTAACCAATGCTTGAGTTGCACACGGCGAAACACCCTTGCCGCGTGCAGCGGCCGGCGCCTTTACCCTTGCTTAACTGTGCATTAACCCGCGGCGCCTGCGCGTTTGGCGAATTCCCAGCCGGCCATTGCGAGCGGCCGCACGGCGGCGGCGCTCTGCGCGGCATTGGCGTTGGCGGCGGTGCCGTCGCGCACGCGGCCGACGATGCCCTGCAGGATGCCCGCCAGCCGGAACAGGTTGTAGGCCGCGTAATAGTCCATGTTCGGCGTGGTGGCGCGGCCGGTGCGCCGGCAATACATCGCCACATATTCGTCCATCGACGGAATGCCGAGAGCCTTGAGATCCTGGCCCAGCAGCGTCTGCGTGCCGGCGCTGCCGCCGCCCGGCGGCATCTGCCATTGCATCAGGTGATAGGTGAAGTCCGCCAAGGGATCGCCGATGGTGGACAGCTCCCAGTCCAGCACCGCCAGCACCTTCGGCTCGGTGGGATGCAGGATCATGTTGTCCAGCCGGTAGTCGCCGTGGACGATGGAGCTGGTCTCGCCCGGCGGCAAATGCGCGGGCAGCCATTCGATCAGCCTGTCCATCTCGGCAATCGTTTCGGTCGCGGAGAGCTGGTACTGCTTGGTCCAGCGCGAGATCTGCCGGGCGATGTAGTTGCCGGGCTTGCCGTAGTCGGAGAGGCCGAGCTTTTCGTAATCGAGCGTGTGCAGGCGCGCCAGCGTCTCGTTCATGGCGTCGTAGATGGCGCTGCGTTCCTTGGGTGAGCAATCCGGCAGCAGCGGGCCCCAGTAGATGCGGCCCTCCACGCACTCCATCACGTAGAATACGGTGCCGATGATGCTCTCGTCCTCGCACAGCAGATATGGCCTGGCCACCGGAAAGCCGGTGGGGTGGAGCGCGGCGATGATGCGGTATTCGCGGTCCACTGCGTGCGCGCTCGGCAGCAGCTTGCCCGGCGGCTTCCTGCGCAGCACGTATTTGCGGTTCGGCGTGACGAGCTGGTAGGTCGGATTGGACTGGCCGCCCTTGAACTGGCGCACCTCCATCGGCGTCTGGAAGCCTTCGATGCGTTCGGCCAGATAGGCTTCCAGTTTTTTCGCATCGAAGCGGTGGGCGTCGGCCACCTCCTTGGTGCCGGAGAATTTCTCCTGGCGGTCTTCCATCATCGGGTCAGTCATCGGCGCTCACTCCCAATAGCGTTGCCGCATATTGGGCCGACCCGGCGGGCGGGGACAAGGCGAACTTACGCGTCCTGTTCCCGCGCGATCGCCCGCCAGCCGATATCGCGGCGGCAGAAGCCGTCCGGCCAGTCGATCCGGTCCACGGCGGCATAGGCGCGGGCCTGCGCTTCGGCCACGCTGGCGCCCCGCGCGGTGACGGAGAGCACGCGCCCGCCGGTGGCGATCCAGTCGCCATCCTTCCTTTCCGTAGCGGCATGGAAGATTTCCACGCCCGGCAGCGCGGCGGCCTCGTCGAGGCCGCGGATGATCGAGCCCTTGGCGTAGTCGCCGGGATAGCCTTTCGCCGCCATCACCACGGTCAGCGCCGCCTCATCGCGCCATTCGAGCGTGAGGCCGGACAGCCTGCCTTCGCGCGTAGCGATCAGCGCCGCGGCGAGGTCGGACTTCAGCCGCGTCATCAGCACCTGGCATTCGGGATCGCCGAAGCGGCAATTGTATTCGATCAGCTTGGGGCCGTCCTTGGTCACCATCAGCCCGGCAAAGAGCACGCCCATGTACGGCGTGCCGCGCGCCGCCATCGCCGCGATGGTCGGCCGCACGATGCGGGTGAGCGCGAGGTTCGTCACCGCCGCGGTCAGCACCGGCGCCGGGCTGTAGGCGCCCATGCCGCCGGTGTTGGGGCCCTGGTCGCCGTCAAAGGCGCGCTTGTGGTCCTGCGCCCCGCCCAGCGGCACGATATGCTCGCCATCGGTGAGCACGAACAGGCTGGCTTCCTCGCCTTCGAGAAATTCCTCCACCACCACTTCGTGTCCCGCGGCGCCGAAGGCGCCCTCGAACATCGAGTCGATGGCGGCGTCCGCCTCGGCGCGCGTTTCGGCGATGATGACGCCCTTGCCCGCGGCCAGCCCGTCCGCCTTGATGACCACCGGCAGCGGCATCATCTGCGCGTATCGCTTCGCCTCGACCGCATTGCCGAAGCGGCCGTAGGCGGCGGTGGGAATGCCGTTGGCCGCGCATAGATCCTTGACGAAGCCTTTGGAGCCTTCGAGAGCTGCGCCCGCCGCGCTCGGCCCCAGCGCCTTGATGCCGGCGGCCTCCAGCCGATCCCACAGCCCGGCGACCAGCGGCGCCTCGGGCCCGATCACCACGAAGCCGATGCCGTTGTCCCTGGCGAAAGCCACCAGCCGGTCGCTGTCGGTGGCGGCGACGGGCACGCGCTCGGCCACGGCGGCGATTCCGGCATTGCCCGGCGCGCAATAAAGCTTCGACACCAGCGGGCTCTTGGCCAGCGCCCAGGCCAGGGCGTGTTCCCGCGCCCCCGAACCGATCAGCAGAATTTTCAACATCCACTCCATCTTCGCTCTCGCCCTTGAGCACGAGAGGGCGGGGTGAGGGGGAAATCCGTCCGCGCTTCCTATATCATCTGCGAGTCATGAGCCAATCCGCCAAGCCCAACCTGCCCGAATATTCCGTCAGCGAACTCTCCGGCGCGCTCAAGCGCACGGTGGAGGACGCCTTCCCCTTCGTGCGGGTGAGGGGCGAGATCAGCGGCCTGAAGGCCGCCGCCTCCGGCCATGTCTATTTCGACCTCAAGGACGAGAAGGCCGTCCTCAACGCCATCATCTGGAAGCCCACCGCCCGCGCCCTCAAGCTGAGGCCCGAGCCGGGCATGGAAGTGGTCTGTACCGGGCGGGTGACGACCTATCCCGGCTCTTCGCGCTACCAGCTCATCGTCGAGCAGATGGAATTGGCCGGCGCCGGCGCGCTGATGGCCCTGATCGAGGAGAGGAAGAAACGCCTCGCGGCCGAGGGCCTGTTCGCCGCCGAGCGCAAGCAGCCCCTGCCTTTCCTGCCGGAGGTGATCGGCGTCGTCACCTCGCCCACCGGCGCGGTGATCCGCGACATCCTGCACCGGCTTTCCGAGCGTTTCCCGCGCCGGGTGATCCTGTGGCCGGTGGCGGTGCAGGGCGAGAAGGCGGCGGCCGAGGTGGCGGCGGCGATCCGCGGCTTCAACGCGCTGGCACTGGGTGGCGCGGTGCCGCGGCCGGATGTGCTGATCGTGGCGCGCGGCGGCGGCTCGATCGAAGACCTGATGGCCTTCAACGAGGAAATCGTGGTGCGCGCAGCGGCGGAAAGCCGGATTCCGCTCATCTCTGCGGTGGGGCATGAGACGGACACCACGCTGATCGACTTCGCCTCGGATAAGCGCGCCCCCACGCCCACCGCCGCGGCCGAGATCGCCGTGCCGGTGCGCGCCGAGCTGGTGCAGCAGGTCCGCGACCTCGACGCGCGGGCCTATCGCGGCTTCACCCGCGCCATGACCGAGCGGCGCACAAGGCTGGCGGGCCTCGCCCGCGTGCTGCCACGCGCCGACCAGCTTTTTGCCCAGCCGCGCCAGCGCTTCGACGTGGCGGCAGAGCGGCTCGGCAACGCGTTGTCCCGCAATCTTCAGGTCCACCGCCGCGCCTTCGCCGAGACGGCCACGCTGCTGCGGCCCCGGGCGCTCGTCACCCGCATGGAAACCGGCCGCGAGCGGCTGGCGATGCTGGAGCAGCGGCTGGCCCACGCGCAGGGCCTGCGGCTGGCCGACCTCACCCGGCGGCTGGCCGACAAGGCGCGGCTGCTGGACAGCCTGTCCTACCGCTCGGTGCTGGAGCGCGGCTTCGCGGTGGTGCGCGGGGCGGATGGGGCGGTCCGCCGCCGGGCGGGCGAGGTGGCGGCGGGCGAGCACCTGACCCTTACCTTTAGCGACGGCAGCAAGGCCGCCACCGCCGAGGGCGGGGCCAGGCCGGCTCCCAAAGCCCCGGTGAAAAACCCGCAAGGCACGCTGTTTTGAGGGCTTCCGAGTCGCATAACACCGCGCCGCGCGCTACATTAGGTGCGATGAGGCCTTTCCGATGAACAGCCAGCGATGAACAGAATGGATCGCGATTTCCGGCCTGCCGGCCTGGCCGAGGTCGAATATCTGGACGGCGAATACCGCACGCTGCGGCCGGGCTCGTTCGTGATTTGCGCGGTCACGGGCACGCATATCCCGCTCGACGCGCTGCGCTACTGGAGCGTGGACCTGCAGGAGGGCTATGCCACCGCCGAGATCGCGCTCAAGCGTTTGCAGGACATGGACCTGACGCCAGTATGATCGGCCGGCGGGCGCTGCTGGCGACAGGCGCGGCTGCGCTGGTGTTGCCGCGTTTTGCGCGCGCGGCGGCTTCGCGGCTCTCGTTCAGCGGCGATCTCGAGCAGGGCGGGCTCGTCGTCGGCCGTGCGCCCGTAGGCACGGCGATCGAACTGGACGGCAAGCCTGTGCTGGTGTCGCCCGAGGGGGCCTTCGTTTTCGGCTTCGCCTACGACCAGACGGCGCCGGCGCATATCGTGGCGCGGTTTGCCGATGGCGGCACGGAAACACGCGAGGTCGTTCCCGCCGCGCGCACCTATCAGGTGCAGCACGTCAACGGATTGCCGCAGAAATTCGTCACCCCCACGCCGGAGGAACTGGAACGCATCCACCGCGAGGCCATGACCATCGTGACGGCGCGCCAGCGCAACAGCGACGGCGTGGGTTTTTCGCAAGCCTTCCTGTGGCCGTGCCCGGGCATCATCTCCAGCGTCTATGGCAGCCAGCGCATCGACAACGGTTTGCCGATGGCGCCGCATCTGGGCATCGACATCGCCGCGCCCGAAGGCACGCCAATTCACGCGCCCGCCGATGCGGTGGTGTCTATCGCCGCCGATTATTTTCTCGACGGCGGCTTCACGCTGCTCGATCACGGCCACGGCGTCTCCACCTGCTACCTGCACCAGAGCAAGCGCATGGTGGAAGCGGGTGACAAGGTGAAGCGCGGCGAGGTGCTCGGCCTCGTCGGCCAGACCGGCCGCGCCACCGGCCCGCACACGCACTGGGGCCTCAACTGGTTTCAGCTCAAGCTCGACCCGTCGCTGTCCACGCCGACGCCGGAGCCGCCTAGGGCCTGAGCCTCGCGTCCGCGCCGGCTGCGTGGCTTGTCGCCCATCTTCGGCCAGCGCCGGTGAATCCACAGCCATTGCGACGGCCGCTGACGGATGACGGCTTCGAGCCCGTCGTTGATCTTCTGGGTCAGCGCCAGCACGTCGCGGTCGTGATCGCCGGTAGGGGTGAACGCGATCGGTTCATGCGCTGTGACGCGGAAATGCGCGCCGTTCAGCCGTTCGTTGGTGATCATCATCAGCACGGCGCCGAGCCTGAGCGCCAGCACGGCGGGGGCGGGCGTCGTCATCGCCATGCGGCCGAAGAACTGCGCAGGGATGCCTTCGTTGGTTTTCTGGTCGACCAGGATGAAGATGCCCTTGCCGCCGCGCAGCAGCGTGAAGATGCGCCGCGTTCCCTGCGCGCCCTTGGAGATGGCTTCGGAGGGACCGTTATCGGTGCGCTGGCGGGAGGTCCAGCGGTCGACATAGGGGTTGTTCACCGGACGGTAGACCAGCGCGCCTTCAACGCCCAGTTCCGGCGTCGTCACCGGCATGATTTCCCAGTTGGCAAGGTGGCCGGAGAAGAAGATCACGCCCTTGCCGCTGGCCTTGGCCTGTTCGATCAGGTCGCGGTTCACGAATTCGACGCGAGGGTTCTCGCCGCCGATGCGGAAGGCATCCAGGTGGGCGTATTCGGCGACGGTGCGCCCGAGGTTGTCCCACATCTCCTTGATGACGGCGTTGCGCTCGGCGGCGCCCATCTGCGGATAGGCGGCGATAAGATTGTCGCGGGCGCGCCGCGTCACGGACGTGTGCGCCAGGATGTTGCGTCCGATGAAGCCGCCCAGCGCCGAGGCCGCGTCGACATTCAGCATACGGAACAATCCCATGAAGGCGAAGAACAGCGCCGCCTCCGCGCCGTAGCGCAGCCGCCAGCCAAGCGCCAGTTTTTCGGGCGGCGCCTTGCTCATGAGCCCGCCTGTCCGCCGAGTTGCGGCAGCAGGCGCGCCAGCAGCTGGTCGAAGCCCGCCGCCTCGTCGAATTCGGCCTTGACCGGCAGCGCCGCGATGCCTTCGCGCAGGACCGGCGCCAGGCGCACGAAATCCTTTTCGGTGGTGACCAGCAGCGCCTCCAGGTCGCGCGCGCGGCAGTGCAGGCGCGCGATCTCGGCGGCGGTGTAGGCGTGATGGTCGGCATAACGGCGCGCGTCGCGCACATCGGCGCCCAGTATTTTAAGCGTATCGAAGAATTTTTCCGGCCGGCCGATACCGGCGAAGGCGACCACGCGCCGGCCGCTGAGCGCGGCGTCCGCGGTCTTCAGATGCGCGCGCAGCACCGGGCCGCGAAAATCGGCCAGCGGCGGCGCGCCGTCGCCCACCAGCACCACGGCATCGGCGCGCGCAAGGCCCTGGCCCACGCTTTCGCGCAACGGGCCGGCGGGCAGGATGTGGCGATTGCCGAAGCCGGTCTGGGCATCCACCACCACCAGCGAGAGATCCTTGGCGAGGTCGAAGTTCTGGTGGCCGTCGTCCATCACGATGGCATCGAAGCCGTTGGCATCGGCCAGCGCTGCGCCCGCCGCACGGTTGCGCGAAACGATCACCGGCGCGGCGCGCGCCAGCAGCAGCGGCTCGTCGCCCACGTCCTCGGCGGTGTTGGCGGCGGGATCGACGAAGGCCGGGCCCGCCACACGCCCGCGATAGCCGCGCGTCAGGAACACCGGCTTCAGGCCGCGCGCCATGAGCGCACGCGCCACCGCCAGCGCCACCGGCGTCTTGCCGCTGCCGCCGGCGGTGAGATTGCCGATGCAGATCACTTTCGCCGCCGGGCGGTGCGGCACGGCGCGGTGCGCCTTCCACGCCACGCTGGCGCCATAGAGCCAGCCGAACGGGGTCAGCGCGGCGATGGCCAGCCGTGCCGTCAGATCGGGACTGCTCCAGAATTCAGGGGCGCGCATGGCCGCCCGCCAGCATGGCTTCCACCGCGGTGCGTGTCTTCTCCACCGCGCCGCCCATCGTCGCTGCGCCCTGTGCCGCCGCTTCGCCCAGGCGCTTGGCTTCGTGCGGGTTTTCGAACAGCCGCGCCGCCAGCGCCGTGATCTGCGCCGCCGAGGCGACGCGGCCGGTGCCCTGCGCCGCGAAGATGGCGCGATAGGCCTCGACGAAATTGTCCGTATGCGGACCGGCCATCACCGCGCAATTCAGCCGCGCCGGCTCCAGCGGATTCTGCCCGCCGTGCGGGATCAGGCTGCCGCCGACGAAGGCAAAGCGCGCCAGCCGGTAGAACAGGCCCAGCTCGCCCAGCGTGTCGGCGACGTAGATCGCGGTTTGCGCATCGGGCAGCGCGCCCTCGCTGCGGCGCCGGACGGGGCGCGTGCCCGCCAGCATGGCGATGTCGGTGCCGCGATGGGGATGGCGCGGCACGATGATCGTGAGCAGGTCGGGATAGCTTTGGCGCAAGGCATCGTGCACTGGCAGGATGGTTTCGTCTTCGCCGGGATGGGTCTGCGCCGCCAGCAAAATCGGCCGCGTGCCGATGGCAGACTTCAGGGCTTCGAATGCGGCCGCATCGAAGGGCAAGGGCGGGGCGTCGGCCTTGAGGCTGCCGCAGGCCTGCGTCTGGGTGGCGCCGAGCGCGCGGAAGCGTTCGGCGGTGGCCTCGTCCTGCGCCAGGCAGAGATCGTAGCGCGACAACAGCGCCGCCGCGCTCCTGCGCGCCTTCTTCCAGCGCGTGAACGAGCGCGCCGACATCCGCCCGTTGATGAGCGCGAGCTTCACGCCGCGCGCATGGGCTTCCACCACCATGTTGGGCCAGATTTCCGAATCGACGAACAGCGCCGCATCCGGCCGCCAGTGATCGAGGAAACGCGCCACCGCGCCGGGCGTGTCGAGCGGCGCGAACTGGTGTGGCACATCTTGAGGCAGGCGTTCGGCCATCAGCGCGGCGGAGGTGCGCGTGCCGCTGGTGACCAGGATGCTGCGGTCGGGCGTTTTCAGGGCATCGATCAAGGGCAGCATCGCCAGGCATTCGCCCACGCTGGCGCCGTGCAGCCAGACGAGCTGGCCCTCGGGCCGCGGCGAGGCGGGATGACCCAGCCGCTCGTTCAGGCGCGCGCCGTCCTCCTTGCCGCGCAACAGCCGCTGGCGCAGCAGTACCGGCGCAAGGGGCGCCAGCGCGACGGTGGCCAGGCGATAGGCGGAAAGGCCGAGGGGCAGGTCGGTCATGATGCTGGGTCCGCCTCCGCGGCTTCCTGTGTTTCCGCCAGCCCGTGGCTGTAGAGCCGGGCATAGAGCCCGCCCTTGGCCAGCAGCTGCGCGTGGTTGCCCGATTCCACGATGCGCCCGCGATCCATGACGTGGATGCAGTCCGCATCGCGCACGGTCGAAAGCCGGTGGGCGATGACGATGGTGGTGCGGCCCTTCATCAGCCGGTCGAGCGCCTCCTGCACCTGGCGCTCGCTTTCGGTGTCGAGCGCGCTGGTGGCTTCGTCGAGCAGGAGGATCGGCGCATCGCGCAGCATGGCGCGGGCGATGGCGAGGCGCTGGCGCTGGCCGCCGGAGAGTTTCAATCCGCCTTCGCCGACCCGCGTGTCGTAGCCCTGCGGCAGGGCGCGGATGAAACCGTCGGCGGCGGCGGCGGTGGCGGCCGCGACGATCTCCTCGCGCGACGCGCCCCGGCGGCCCAGGGCGATGTTGTCGGCCACGCTTTCGTCGAACAGGATCGGTTCCTGTGTGACGAGCGCGATGTGCTCGCGCAACGAAGTGAGCGTCACGGCGGCGATATCCTGGCCGTCGATGGCGATGGTGCCGCGCCCCGGTTCGTAGAAGCGCAGGAGCAGGTTGAACACCGTCGATTTGCCTGCGCCGGAGGGGCCGACCAGCGCGATCTTGCTGCCCGGCGCGATATCGAGGTCGATGGCGGTGAGGGCAGGCACGCCCGCTTCGCCGTCATACGCGAAGGAGACATGATTGAACCGCACGCGGCCGCCGCCCGGCACCAGCACCAGCGGCTGGGCGCCCGCGCGGTCGGCGATGGCGGGCTCGGCGTCGATGATGGCGAAGATGCGCCGCGCCGCCGCCATGCCTTCGGTGGCGATGGTCCAGAGCTGGCTGAGCGTGCGGATGGGCTGCTGCGCCAGCAGCATCGCCGCCAGGAAGGCCATGAACTGGTTGATCTCGAGCTGGCCGTGGAAGTGCTGGTAGCCGGCATAGGCGAAGGTGAGGGCCGCGGCGAAGCCGCCGATCAGGTCGGTGGCGGGCACCGCCGCCGCCCGCGCCCGCACGGCGCGCAACAGGAAGCGCAGGCGCTGCGCGATCAGCCCGTCCGCCAGCCCGGCCGCATGGTTTTCCAGATTGTAGGCCTTGATGATGCGCCGGCCGCTGAGCGCCTCGGACAGCGCCTTCGACAGCACGCCCGATTCCTCCATGCTGCGCGTGGAGGCCTTGCGCAGCGAGCGGCTGAGCGTGCCCGTCACCCAGGCCACCAGCGGCAACAGCGCGATCGAGATCAGCGAGAGCTGCCAGTCCTCGTAGAACATCACCGCCACATAGGCGACGAAGGTGACGAGCTGGTAGCCCAGCCCCGCCGCGCCGCGCGTGATCGAGTTGCGCAACAGCGTGGTGTCGTAGAGGAAGCCGGAGATCAGCTCGCCCGAATGGCTGGCGTTCATGGCGCCGATGTCGAGGCGGATCTGGCTTCGGAACATGTCGCGCTGCACGTCGGCCACCACGCGCTCGGCCAGGCTGTTGAGCAGGACGTCCTGCCCGAAGGTGGCGATGGCCCGAAGCGCGATGATGACGAGCAGCGCCAGCGGGATCACCGCCAGCATGCGCGCGTCCCTCTGCAGGAAGATCAGCTTGGTGGCCGGGTCGGAGACATAGGCCATCGCCCCGCTCATCGCCGAGGCGACGATCATGCAGGCCGCTGCCGCCGCGATGGTGGGCCAGCGCCGGGTGACGTAGCCCCGCACCAGCCGGCCGACCACTGCCGATGTCCTGCCTGTCATGCTGTCCGAGCCTTGGGCCATGATGGGCATGCCCTTACCACGGCCCGGCCGCCGGGTGCGAGGGTGGGCGTCGAGATGGCGTTATGCCGCCTTCTCGTCCGGCTCCATCAGCTTGTGGATGTGGACCACGAAGTAGCGCATATGCGCGTTATCCACGGTGGCCTGGGCGGCGGCGCGCCAGGCGGCCAGCGCAGTGTCGTAGTCGGGGAAGATGCCCACGACGTCGAGCTTGTCGAGGTCGCGGAAACGCACGCTCTGCGGGTTTTCCACTTCGCCCCCGAAAACCAGATGCAGCAGGCGCTTGGGTTCGTAGTCGGTCATGATTGTCCTTCAATGCCGGGAAAGGGGCACGTTCCTGAGCCGCTCGATCAGTTGCGCGTGGAGCCGTGGTCCCGCGCAGACGATGGAGGGCTGGACCGGTTCCGGTCCGTTGTATCGGAAGCTGCCGCCCCGGTGATCGGTCACGCATCCGCCGGCCTCGCGCACGATCAGGTCGCCTGCCGCCATGTCCCAGTCATGCTTGGCTGAGAGGGCGAGCATGGCGTCGAAACCGCCGCCGGCCACGAGGGCCATCCGATAGGCGATCGAACTGCGGGTTTCAACCTCCATCGCGGGCCAAGGCGAAAAAGGCGGCTCAGACCAGGCCGGCCCACCTTGCCCCGGATTGGCGAACAGCCCCTTGCCCGCCAGCATGTGGCAGCCCTCCAGATTCTCCCGGGTGCTGACGGCGATGGGGGCGCCGTTCAGCTTTGCCCCGCCGCCCAGAACCGCGGTGAAGCATTCGCCGGTGATCGGGTTCAGCACCACGCCCGAGGTCGGCCGGCCCTCGCGCACCACCGCCACCGAAATAGTGAAATGCGGCTTCTTCTTGAGGAAGGCGACGGTGCCGTCGATCGGATCGACCACGAAGGTATCGCGGGCGCCGAGCCGGGCGGGATCGTCCTCGCTCTCTTCGGAAAGCCAGCCGTAATCCGGCTGGGCGGCGCGCAAGGCTTCGTGCAGGAAGCGGTTGACCGCCAGGTCCGCCTCGGTCACGGGCTGGCCGCGACCCTTGTCCCAGCTCTTGAAGCTGCCCTCGAAATAGCGGCGCGCGATCGCCCCCGCCTCGCGGACCGTCTGTTCGATGAGCGCGAGGTCCAGAACGAAAGCGGGATCAGGCCCCGGCAAGGGTCAGACCCTCGATGCGCAGGGTGGGGGCGTTGGTGCCGTAGCGGAACACCAGGTCGTCGGCGGGCGTGGCGTTCAGGAACATGTCCTTGAGGTTGCCCGCGATGGTCACGCCCGAAACCGGATAGGTGCGCTTGCCGTTCTCGATCCAGAACCCGGCGGCGCCGCGGCTGTAGTCGCCCGTCACCGCGTTGACGCCCATGCCCATCAACTCGGTGACATAGAAGCCTTCCTTGATGTCGGCGATCAGGGCCTCCGGCGAGAGGCTGCCGGCCTCCATGTAGAGGTTGGTGGTCGAGGGCGAGGGCGGCCCGCCGGTGCCGCGCGCGGCGTGGCCGTTGCTGGTCAGGCCGAGCTGGCGGGCGCTGGCGCAATCGAGCAGCCAGGCGGTGAGCACGCCCTGGTCGATCAGCGCCATGCGCGCGTTGGCGACGCCTTCGCCGTCGAACGGCTTGGAGCGCAGGCCGCGGCGGCGGTGCGGATCGTCGATGATGGAGATGCCGGGCGCGAACACGGGCTGGCCCATGCGGTCCTTGAGGAAAGAGACGCCGCGGGCGATCGAGCTGCCGGAAATGGCGCCGGCGAAATGGCCGACGATGCCGCCCGCCACCCGCGGATCGAACACCACGGGCAGGGCGGCGGACTTGGCCTTGCGCGGGTTCAGCCGGGCCACCGTGCGCTCCCCGGCGCGGCGGCCGACGGCCTCGGGGTCTTCGAGGTCGGCGCCGTGGCGGGTGCTGGCGCCGTCATAGTCCCGTTCCATGCCGGTGCCTTCGCCGGCCAGCACCGCCACGCCGACGCTGTGGCTGGTCCCGGCATAGCGGCCGAAGAAGCCCTCGCTGGTGGCCAGGGCAATGGCGCTGCGGGAAAAGCCGGCGCCGCCGCCCTCGGAATTGGTGATGCCGGGCACCGCCATCGCCGCGCCCTCGACCGCGCGGGCCCGCTCGATCAGCGTTTCGGCCGACGGTTCACCGGGGTCTTCGAGGTCGAGGTCCGGCCAGCCCTGCGCCAGCAGTTCGCGCGGCGCCAGGCCGGCATATTTGTCTTCGGGGGCGAGCCGGGCCATCGCCACCGCCCGCTCCGGCAGCTCGGCCAGGGCCCTGGCCGTCAGGTCGGTAGAGGAGACGAAGGCCACCTTGGCCCCGACGAAGACCCGCAGGCCCAGATCGGCGGATTCGGAACGCTCCACGTCCTCCAGCTTGCCCAGGCGGTAGGAGACGCCGGCCGAGACGCTCTCCACCAGCAGGGCGTCGGCCGCGTCGGCGCCGGCGGCGCGGGCGGCGTCAATCAGGTGGCCAAGGATGGCTTGCGGGTCGGCTTTGGCTGTCTTTGTCACCGGCTCAGGAAGCCACAGCCGCCGGTACGAAGACAAGCCACAAACAGGCCACGATGCCGACAATATAGGCCAGCCAGGTCAGGATCATGCCGATGAAGCGCAGCGTGGAGGGCCCCTCGTTGCCGGACAAGCCGATGGCATGGAGGATGCGGCCCAGGGTGAGCGGCAGGCCGATGGCATGGGCCAGCCACACCGGGCCGCCCAGCGGCGCGGTGGCCAGCATCAGCAGCAGGGCCATCGGCGTGTATTCGGTGTTGTTGGCGTGGGCGCGCAGCGGGCGGGCCATCTCCGGCTTGCCGCCGTCGCCGATGTTCGTCTTGGTGCGGACGCGGGCGCGCGTCACCAGCACTCCCAGGATCAGCATGATCAGACCGTTCACCGCGGCATAGATGGCGAAGACGTGAAACGGTTCGGTGAAGGCCTGCGACATCTGAATTCTCCCCTGCGGTGAAGGCGGTCATGTGAAGGTGGAAGGGGCTCAACGTCAAGGGCGGGAAACTTACCGTGGCGGACAGGTTTCGGCTCTGCCGCCTAAACCTTAACTGTCATGGCCCGCAACTGCGGACCACCCAGGTGATACCTGCACCGATGGAGAATGTGTCACCTGGATCCTCCGCTGTTGCGGAGGATGACAAGCTGTACTGGGGTAGCACCACCCGAATTGCTGCTACTTCCAGATCGGCTTGCCCGACCCCGGCAAACCGAGGCGTGACCATTTCTCGCTCACCGTGCGCACCACCTCCGGGCTCATGGCGAGCTTCGTGCCCCATTCGCGCTTCGTCTCGGGCGGCAGCTTGTTGGTGGCATCGAGTCCGATCTTCGAGCCCAGCCCCGATTCGGGCGAGGCGAAGTCGAGATAGTCGATCGGCGTGTGCTCGATGACGAGCGTGTCGCGCGCCGGGTCCATGCGGGTGGAGAGCGCCCACATCACGTCCTTCCAGTTGCGCGCGTCGATATCGTCGTCCACCACGATCACCCATTTGGTGTACATGAACTGGCGTAAGTACGACCACACCGCCATCATCACGCGCCGCGCGTGGCCGGGATAGGCCTTCCTCATGCTGACCACGGCGATGCGGTAGGAGCAGCCTTCCGGCGGCAGCCAGAAATCGACGATCTCGGGGAACTGCTGCTGCAGCAGCGGGATGAAGACTTCGTTGAGCGC